>DASUXT010000105.1:0-5005 GCA_036377775.1 Gemmatimonadaceae bacterium
GGCGGGCGGCTCGGCGGCGCCGAGATCGCGCGCGTGGAAGGGTACCACGAGGGCCGGGTGCCGCTTCACACGCTCCGTGCCGACATCGATTACGCCATCTCGACGGCCAAGACCACGTACGGCACGATCGGCGTGAAGGTCTGGATCTTCAAGGGCGAAGTGGTGGCGGACCGTCGTGGCGCCACGTACTCCAGTGGCCAGTAAGGAGGGCGACCGATGCTGAGTCCGAAGCGGGTCAAGTTCCGCAAGATGTTCAAGGGCCGGATGAAGGGGCTGAGCCAGCGTGGCAACACGGTGGCGTTCGGGACCTACGGCCTGCAGGCGCTGGAGCCGGGCTGGGTGACGAGCCGGCAGATCGAGGCGGCGCGTGTGGCGCTGACGCGCCACATCAAGCGTGGCGGCAAGGTGTGGATCCGGATCTTCCCGGACAAGCCGATCACGAAGAAGCCGGCCGAGACCCGCATGGGAAAGGGCAAGGGATCGCCCGAGATGTGGGTGGCGGTGGTGAAGCCGGGCCGCATGATGTTCGAGCTCGAAGGGGTGAGCCCGGACATCGCGCAGAAGGCGATGGCGCTGGCCGCGGCGAAGATGCCGGTGAAGACGAAGTTCGTTGTCCGAGAGGAGGCGCACACCGATGCGAGCTGACGAGATCCGTGAACTGTCGGTGGACGAGATCCGGTCCCGGATCGCGAGCCTGGAAGAGGAGCGATTCCGGCTGCGGTTCCGCAGCGCGACGGAGCCGCTGGACGATCCGTTGCAGCTGCGCTGGATCCGCAAGGACATCGCGCGGCTGAAGACCATCCTGCGCGAGCGCGAGCTCGAGAGCGCGCGCTGAGCGCGGGGGAAGAGACCATGGCTGAGATGACCAACGAGCAGCCCACCCGGCGGAACGCGCGGAAGACGCGCACCGGCCTCGTGGTGAGCGACAAGATGCAGAAGACGGTGGTGGTGGCGATCGAGCGTCGCGTGCCGCACCCGGTGTACGGCAAGATGGTGACGCGCACCAAGCGCCTGAAGGCCCACGACGAGGAGAACTCGGCGAAGGTCGGCGACACGGTGCGCATCGTGGAGACCCGGCCGCTGTCGAAGGACAAGCGGTGGCGCGTGGTCGAGATCGTGGACCGCGCGCGCTAAGGGAGACCGACCATGATCCAGCAGGAATCGATGGTGAAGGTCGCGGACAACTCGGGGGCCAAGACGGCGCTCGTGATCCGCGTCCTCGGCGGAACCCGCCGGCGCTATGCCGGCCTCGGCGACATCGTCGTCGTGGCCGTGAAGAACGCGCTCCCGAACGGTACGGTGAAGAAGAGCGACGTCGCGAAGGCGGTCGTCGTGCGCACGGTGAAGGAGACGCGGCGGAAGGACGGCAGCTACATCCGCTTCGACGAGAACGCCGTGGTGATCATCAATGATGCGGGCGAGCCGAGGGCGACGCGTATCTTCGGCCCGGTCGCGCGTGAGCTCCGCGAGAAGAAGTACATGAAGATCGTCTCGCTGGCGCCGGAGGTCTTGTAAGATGCGAGTGCTCAAGTACCGGAAGACCGACCGCGCGGGCGTGAAGGGTCAGAAGCGCCACGCGAAGAACGCGGAGCGCGTGAAGATCCACGTGACCGCGGGCGACACGGTGAAGGTGGTGCGCGGCGACGACAAGGGACACGTGGGCAAGGTGCTCCGGGTCTACCGCAAGACGGGTCGCGTGGTGGTGGAAGGCGCGAACATCGTGAAGCGGCACCGCAAGGCGCGGACGGCCGAGGAGCAGGGCGGGATCATCGACTTCCCGGCGCCGATCCACGCGTCGAACGTGATGCTGCTCGACCCGAAGAGTGATGCCCCGACGCGGACGCGCCGGCGGATCGACTCGGATGGCACCAAGGAGCGTCTGAGCGTGAAGAGCGGGGAAGCGATTCCCCGCGTGCGCTGAGGCGACGAGGACTAGATAATGGCGACGAAGGAAAAGAAGGGCTCCGCGGACGCGGGCAAGGGCGGGAAGAAGAAGGGCGGCGAGGCGCCGAAGGCGCGTGGCCCGCACGCGGGCGCGGACAAGCCGGTGCCGGCGCCGCGGCTGCGCGAGTTCTACGCGAACACGGTGCGCGGCCGCCTGATGGAGCAGTTCGGCCTGAAGAACCCGCACCAGGTGCCGACGCTGAGCAAGATCGTGCTCAACGTGGGCGCCGGCGAGGCGATCAAGCAGCCGAAGTTCCTCGACACGGTGGTGGAGGAGCTGGCGACGATCACCGGCCAGCAGCCGGTGCGGCGCAAGGCGAAGAAGTCGATCGCCAACTTCGGGCTCCGCGAGGGGCAGGAGATCGGCGCGTCGGTGACGCTGCGCGGGGCCAGGATGTGGGAGTTCCTCGACCGGTTCGTGACGATCGCGCTGCCGCGCGTGCGTGACTTCCGCGGCGTGGGGACGAAGTCGTTCGACGGGCGGGGCAACTACTCGCTCGGCGTGAAGGAGCAGATGATCTTCCCGGAGATCAACTACGACACGATCGAGACCATCCACGGGATGGACATCACGTTCGTGACGACGGCCGGCCGCGACGACCTCGCGTTCGCCCTGCTGAAGGAGCTGGGGATGCCGTTCCGGGGCAACGACAAGACGGGGGCGCGACTGTAATGGCTCGTAAGGCCATGATCGAGAAGAGCAAGCGGAAGCCGAAGTTCCAGGTTCGGCAGCACAACCGGTGCGGCCGGTGCGGGCGCTCGCGCGCCTACCTGCGCCGCTTCGGGATCTGCCGCATCTGCTTCCGCGAGCTGGCACTGTTCGGGATGATCCCGGGCGTTAGAAAGGCAAGCTGGTAGCACGGGAAACTGTTCTTCGGCTTTTCGGTTTCTCGGTTGACGGCGGACCTCGGGACGCAATGGCTGACTGAGGCAGGCCGTGAACCGAAGAACCGAGAGACCGACGAACGTGCAGTTGTAAGTTCACCATCAATCCCCCACGTCCTGACGGATACGGGGGGACAGGGATTTCATTCATGAGCATGACCGATCCGATCGCCGACATGCTGACGCGGATCCGCAACGCCTGCGGATCGAAGCACCGCCGCGTCGACATGCCGACGTCGAAGATGAAGACCGAGATCGCGCGGATCCTGAAGGAGAACGACTACATCCAGGATTTCACGACGGTCGAGAACGAGGATGGCAGGCGCCTGCTGCGCGTGCGGCTGAAGTACGCGGCCGGCGGTCAGCCGGTGATCCGCTCGTTGCAGCGCGTGTCCACGCCCGGCCTGCGGAAGTACGTGGGGGTCCAGGAGATCCCGCGCGTCCGCAACGGGCTCGGCATCGCGATCCTCTCCACGTCGAAGGGGCTGATGTCCGACCGTGAGGCGCGCCAGGCGCGCACGGGCGGCGAGCTCCTCGCCCTCGTCTGGTAAGGAGAGCGATCCATGTCGCGAATTGGCAGAGCACCGATCGCCGTCCCGAACGGCGTCACGGTCAAGATCGAGAACGGCAACGTCGTGAGCGTGAAGGGCCCGAAGGGTGAGCTCACCCGCACGGTTCCGGCGGCGATGCAGCTGGCGCAGGAGAACGGCCAGATCACCGTCACGCGTCCCGACGACGAGCCGATGCACAAGTCGCTGCACGGCCTGACGCGCACCCTGATCGCCAACATGGTGGAAGGGGTGACGAAGGGCTTCACGAAGCAGCTGGAGCTGGTGGGCGTGGGCTACAAGGCGGAGAAGCGGCCGTACGGGCTGCAGCTCTCGCTGGGCTACTCGCACAACATCGAGTACAAGGCGCCGAAGGGGATCACCCTGAGCGCGCCGGCCCCGACGCAGATCACGGTCGAGGGGGCGAACAAGGAAGTGGTCGGCCAGGTGGCCGCGGAGATCCGCAGCCTCCGTCCGCCCGAGCCGTACAAGGGGAAGGGCGTCAAGTACGTGGGCGAGCAGATTCGCCGCAAGGCCGGCAAGGCGGGAGGCAAGTAACCATGGGCCGTATCGGAATTCCGAAGACCCGCAGCGAGAAGCGGGTGCGCCGTCACCTGCGCGTGCGGAACAAGGTGGCTGGCACCGCCGAGCGTCCGCGCCTGGTGGTGTATCGTTCCCTGAAGCACATCACGGCGCAGCTGGTGGACGACGTCGCGGCGCGCACGCTGGCGACGGTCACGTCGGTCAAGGTTGGCGAGGGCAAGAAGGCGGAGAAGTCGCTCGAGGTCGGGAAGCAGATCGCGGCGATCGCCAAGGAGAAGGGGATCACGAAGGTGGTCTTCGACCGTGGCGGGTATCAGTATCACGGCCGCGTGAAGGCGGTGGCCGACGGAGCCCGCGAAGGCGGGCTGGAGTTCTAACATGGCAGAGCAGAGCACGAATTCGGGCGGCGCCGGCACGGGCGGCCAGGGCGGTGGATTCCGGAGCGGCGGCGGCGGGCGCAGCGGCGGTGGTCGCGGCGGGCCGGGCGGCGGTCGCGGACGTGGTGGTCCCGGTGGTGGTCGTGGTCGCGGCGGGCCTGGTGGCCCGGGCGGCCGCGGTGGGCCGGGCGGCGATCGTGGTGGACGCGGCGGTGAAGGCCGCGGCCGCGGTGGCGACCAGCGTAATGCCGAGCGTGAGGGGAGCGACCTGATCGAGAACGTGGTCGCGATCAACCGCGTGGCCAAGGTCGTGAAGGGCGGTCGGCGCTTCAGCTTCAACGCGCTCGTCGCCGTGGGCGACGGGCAGGGGAAGGTGGGCTTCGCGTCGGGGAAGGCGAACGAGGTGTCGGAGGCGGTGCGCAAGGCCGTCGAGGCCGCGCGGCGGAAGCTGGTGCAGGTGCCGCTCACCGGTTCGACGATCCCGCACGAGGTGGTCGGCCATCACGGCGCAGGCCGCGTGTGGATGAAGCCCGCGGCACCGGGCGCCGGCGTGATCGCCGGTGGCGCAGTGCGCGCGGTGATGGAGTGCGCGGGCATCAGCGACATCCTGACGAAGAGCCTCGGCTCGACGAACCCGCACAACATGGTGCGGGCGGCGATGGACGGTCTGACGCAGCTGACGACGGTGGATCAGGTGGCGCGCGAGCG
>DASUXT010000106.1:0-10347 GCA_036377775.1 Gemmatimonadaceae bacterium
GCCCTCCTCGCCGGCACCCACGACGCCACCAGCGCCACCACGCCGAGCAGGACGAACACCACCACGTACGTCGCCGGATCGGACGCGCTCACCTCGTACAGCAGCGACCGCAGCACGCGCGTGCTCGCCACCGCCGCGATCAGCCCGATCGCCAGGCCGATCGCCACCGGCGCCATCCCCTGTCGCAGCATGAGCGCCATCACGCGCGACGGCGGCGCGCCGAGGGCGAGGCGCACCGCCATCTCCCGCTCGCGCTGCCGCACCGTGTACGACACCACGCCGTACAGCCCGACCGCCGCCAGGGCGAGCGCCAGCGCGCCGAACATCGCCACCAGCACCGTGAAGAACCGCTGCGTGCTCGCCGCCTCCGACAGCTTCTCCGTGAACGGCACCACCTCGGCGAATGCCTGGCGGGGATTCACCTCGCGGATCGCTGCGCGCACCGCGTTCGCCATCTGCGCCGGATCTCCCTTCGTGCGCACGACGAGCGACATCGCGCTGCGCGGCATCATCCGGTCGGGCACGTACGCGTCGAGGCCCCCGATGGAGTCCAGCCGCGCGCTGCGCACGTCGCCCGCCACGCCGATCACGCGCGTCGTGATTCCGAGGAAGGTGAACGACTGGCCGATTGCCGACTGGCCCGGCCAGATGCGTTCCGCCATCTGCCTGCTCACCACCGCCACGGGCCCCGACGCACTGTCGCCCGACGATGCGTCGATGTCCTGCCCCGCGAGCAGCGGGATCCCCATCGTCCTGAAGTAGCCGGGCGTTGCCGGCAGCAGCGTGACCTGCGGCTCCTCGCCTGGCTTCGGCGACTGGCCCGGCACGGTGAAGGTGACCGTTTCCCCGTGCCCGCCCGTGAGCGGTGCGATCTTCGTTGCGCCCACCGACAGCACGCCCGGCACCTGCGCCACACGATCCACCACTCTCGTTCGTCGATCGGTGCGGAAGGTGGGGCCAGCATCCGGTGGCGGGTCGGGGAAGTTGAAGCGCACAAGCAGCAGGTGCTCCGGATTGAACCCGGGATCGGCCGACGTCAGGTGCCGGAAGCTGCGCACCATCAGCCCCGCGCTCACCACGAGCACCACCGCCAGCGCGACCTCCGTGCTCACCAGCAGCGCTCGCGCGCGATTCGCGCCGCCGCTCCCCACGCTCCCGCGCGCATCCTCGCGCAGGCCCGCCGCCGAGCTCGTGTTCGCCGACGCGCGCAACGCGGGCCAGAGGCCGAACAGCGCACCCGTCAGCAGCGACACGACGACGCCGAACGTGAGCACGGTCGCGTCGAGCCGGATGTCGGCCGCACGCGGCAGGTAGTGGCCGCTCAGCACCACGAGCGCATGCACCGCCCACCATGCCGCCAGCACGCCGAGCACACCGCCGCCGATCGCGAGCAGCAGGCTCTCCGTGAGCAGCAGCCGCATGATGCGCGCGCGCCCCGCACCGATCGCCGCACGCAAGGAGAGCTCGCGCTCGCGCGCCGTGCCGCGCACGAGCATCAGGTTCGCCACGTTCACGCACACCACCAGCAGCACCAACCCCACCGCGCCGAGCAGCACGAGCAGCCCGCGGCGCACCGGGCCTACTATGGTATCGCGCACCCGCTGCACGTCGGCCGACGTCCAGCCGGCGTTGCTCTCCGGGTATGATTCCGCCAGCCGCCGCTCGAGCTTGTCCACGTCGGCGCGCACCTGCGCCGGCGTCACCCCCGGCTTCGCGCGCGCCACCACGTCCATCCATCGCGCCACGCGTCCGGCACCGACGTCGTCCTCCCCCATCAGGCTGCTCGGCAGCCAGACGTTCGCCTCCGGCGTGGGGAAGTCGAATCCGGCCGGCATCACGCCGAGGACCGTGTACGACTCGTCGCTCAAGCGGACGGTGCGTCCGACGACCTGCGGATCGCCGCCGAGCTGATTCTGCCAGAAGGCGTGGCTCACCACCGCCACGTGATTCGCCCCCTGCGCCGTGTCGCTCGGCAGGAAGGTGCGTCCCAGCTCGGCATGGGTGCCGAGCGCGGGGAAGAAGCCAGCCGACACATGCGCCGTCTTCACGTAGATCGGCTCTGGTGCGTCGCCGTAGACGCTGCCCGTCTCCCACTGCCGGTAGCCACCGACTGCGCTGAGCGTCGTGAGGTCGCGGCTCCAGTCGTTCAGCTCGATCGCGCTGAGGGTGCCGTGATCCTTGCCCGGCCCGCCGGGGGTGATGCGCACCACGCGCTCGGCCTGAGGATACGGGAGGGGACGCAGCAGCACGCCGCGCACGACGCTGAACATCGCCGTCGTGGCCCCAATGCCGAGGGCGAGGGTGAGGAGCACGACCGCGGTGAAGCCCGGCGCGCGACGCAGGCTGCGCGCGGCGTACTTCAGGTCCTGCCCCAGGGTGGCGAACAGCTCGATGCGACGCACGCGGGCCTCACGGTGGGTGGAGATGTCGAAGCAGCGCTGGCGGACGGATTCGACGTCGCCGAAGCGCTCGCGCGCCTCGCGGCGCGCCTCGTCGGGTGTCCGCCCGCTCGCGATGAGATCGTGCACGAGCATGTCGACGTGGAACGCCAACTCCTCGTCCACCTCGGCGCCGACGTCGCGCCGGTCGCGCGCGAGCCGGAAGAGCCGGCGAACACCCGGCAGCCGCGGCATGTTCAGCCGGCGTCCGCCGCGAGCACCTTGGTCACCGCGGCCGCGTAGCGGGACCAGGTGCTGGACTTGGTGCGGAGCTGCTGCCGGCCGGCGCGGGTGAGCTGGTAGTACTTCGCGCGGCGGTTGTTCTCGGAGAGTCCCCACTCGCTCTCGATCCACCCGCGATCCTCGAGGCGGTGGAGCGCGGGGTAGAGCGCCCCCTCCTCGACGCGCAGCACGTCATCGGAGGTGTCGTGGAGCCAGCGCGCCACGGCATACCCATGGCGTGGCCCCCAGCTCAGCGTCTTGAGGATGAGGACGTCGAGCGTGCCCTGGAGGAGCTCGAGGTTCTCGGCATTCGTCGGCACGGCGTTCCCCTTGAGTGATTAGGGGAGAAGGTGGGAGCGGTTCCCTAAGGTGTCAAGGGGAGTCACGGCAACTGAAGTACTTCGTATCACGTATTTCGTACGAGGACCGACATCCAACCCTCTACAAGGCGGGGCCTCTTCACGGCTCAGTCTCGCGTGCTCGCCTGGGCGCATTGTCGGGGCCAGCCCCCTGGGCCCCGCTACGAGGTACCAGGTACGCAATGCGTTTGTTGTCGTTACCGGTACAGGTACGAAGTACTTCAGTTGCAGTTCACCGGGGCCCCGACTGCCACAAGACGGATGACACCATCCACCGGTCCCCGAACTTCCCGAGCAGCAGATAATCCGTTCCCCAGTACGCCGAGAGCTTCACGCTCGCCGTGCGGTCCTGGACGTCGAACAGCGTCACCTCCTTGCGCGTCGTCGGCGGCGCCTTGTGGCCGCTCGCCTTCACGCGGTTCGCGAACTCATTGAACTCGGCGAACTTCATCTGCTCGCCCTGGTAGGTCGTCGAGTCGCGCGGACGCCAGAAGCCGTACTTGAACACGTCGGGCCGCACGCTGCGCACGAACTTCGTCGAGTCGCCCTCGTAGAACCCCTCCACGTAGTCCAGCACGGCGCGACGCACCGCTGCGGAGTCGGCCGCGCTCGGTGCCGGCGGCCCGCTCATCGGCATCGTCATCGTGCGACAGCCGGCGTCCGCAGGATCCGGTGCACCGTAATGGCTCGCGACCACCGTCGGCGGCGCGCTGCCATTCAGGGTGAGCGTGTACATCGTCGAGTACTCGTGCTCGCACAGGTCGTTCACCTTCGGCCCGCCGAACGCGGTGATCACCGCGGGAATCGTGTTCGAGTGGCCGACGACGAGCACCGTGCGGCCGGCGTAGCGATTCCGGATCATGTCCGCCACCGCCGTTCCGTACGCCGCGAGGCCTCCGCTCACCGGCACGACGACCGGTGTGAGGCCCGCTGCTGTCGCAGCCGGTGCGGCGGTGAGGTTCGTCCGCTTGAACGGCGTCGTCAGCACGGCTGAGACCTTCACGCCTCGCAACGCCTCGGCAAGCGCTCGCGCTCGTGCCTCGCCGGCAGTGGACAGCACTGGATCGGCGCCCGGTTCGTCCGCTTTTTCGGCGTGACGCACGAGGATCACCGTGGTGGTTGGCGATTGCGCACTGGCCGCCATCGGGGCCGCCGCCAGCATGGCCAGGAATGCCAGTGTTGCCTTCATGCGAGTCATGTCGGCTCCGGTCATGAGTGATCGTGGATCATCCGCCACCCGTCGTTCGTCCTCGCCCACACCGTGGTGAACCATCCCGTGCGCTGCGGCCGGTCGGCTCCCGTGAGCACGTATTGCCCTGTGACGAGTGCGTGCTCGTCGCCGAGCATCCGCACGTCCACGTGCTCGTAGTGAAGCTGCTGCAGCGGGCGGCCGGATTTCCAGAACCCCTGCTTCATCGTCTGCTCGATCCGGCCGACGCCGTACGCCGGGCCGTCGGACAGCATCTCGCTCGCGTCGGGCGTGTAGGCGGCCAGGTACGCCGCGAGGTCGCCGCGGTTCCATCCCATCGCCGTGGAGTCGAGCCGCGCGCGGATCTCGGCCTCTGCGGACACCGGGGACTGCTGGACCTGCACGTGGACACAGGCGCTGGCGGCGAGCAGGAGGAGGGACAGCAGGACTGATCGAGGGCTCATGGGATTGGCGAGTAGGGTGTGCGAACGTCGGACTGCTTGCCGGTAGTGTCATCACGTAGGAATGGGCTTCCAGGTGTCAGCCCGCGGGGTGCGAGAGGCAGCGTACCCGCAGCGTGGCCGTGGCGCGAGGGAGCCCGATGCAAACCTTTTCGCCCATCCTGGGGTCAGAGTCTGAGGGAAGACACCGAGACCATCCAAATGCCCGACCAGCTCTCGCTCATCAAGGGAACCCTCGACGTCCTCGTGCTCAAGACCCTCTCCTGGGGCGCCATGCACGGCTTCGAGATCACCTCCTGGCTCGAGGACCGCTCCGGCGGCACCCTCGACGTCGAGGACAGCGCCCTGTATCAGGCCCTGCACCGCCTCGAGGATCGCGGCCTCGTCTCCGCCGAGTGGGGGATGACCGAGAACAACCGGCGTGCCCGCTACTACTCGCTCACCCGCGCCGGCCGCTCGCACCTGCGCGCCGAGACGACGCGCTGGCTGCGCTACACCGAAACGGTGAGCGACATCCTCGGCGCCGCCACACGCACCGCGTAGAGCGATCACCATGCTCCCCCCCCGCGCCCGCCGCTTCTTCCGGCTCCCACTTCGCCGTCGCGACCAGCTCGCGCGCGAGGTGGACGACGAGATCACCTTCCATCTCGAGGCCCGCGCCGCGCAGCTCGTCGCACGTCACATGTCGCTCGACGACGCGCGCGCCGAGGCGCTTCGCCGCTTCGGCGACGTGGACACCGCCCGCCATACCCTCAACCGATCGGCCACCCGCCGCGAGGCTCGCATGCACCTCAGGGAACTCGTCGCCAGCAGCTGGCAGGACGTCCGCTACGCCGCGCGCGGCATCCGTCGCAGCCCCGGCTTCGCCGCCGCCGTCATCGTCACCCTCGCACTCGGCATCGGTGCCAACGCCACCATGTTCGGCGTCGTGGACCGGCTGCTGCTTCGGACTCCCGCTGGTGTCGTCGCGCCCGACCAGGTGAATCGCGTCTACCTCACCACCAGCAACGGTTTCCAGGGACTCCAGCTCGGCAGCAACCAGTCGTATCGGCGATACCTCGACATCGCGCAGCACGTGCACACCACGTCCGACGTCGCCGCGCACTTCGAGCGCGAGCGGGTGTTCGGGCTCGGCGAAGGTGCGCGCGAGGAACGCATCTCCATGGTGTCGGCGAGCTTCTGGCCCCTCATCGGCGTGCGGCCCGTGATCGGTCGCTTCTTCAATGCGAGCGAGGACCAGCTTCCGCAGGGTGCGCCCGTCGCCGTGCTCGGCTACGGCTACTGGCAGTCGCAGTTCGGCGGGCGACGCGACGTGATCGGCCACAACGTGCGCATCGGTGGCACCGACTACGCGATCATCGGCGTGACGCCGCCGGGGTTCAGCGGACTCTCGCTGCAGTCCGTCGCTGCCTTCATCCCGCTCACCGCTGGCGCGGCGGACCTGTTCAGCGAGTTCGGTCCGGGGGTGAAGTGGAGCGAGCAGTATCGCGTCGGCTGGCTGCAGACCATCGTGCGCCGCAAGCCGGGCGTGAGCGTGCAGGCGGCCACCGCCGACCTGACGAACGCATTCCGACAGAGCATCGAGACGCAGCGCGAGGTGGAGCCCGCCGGCCTGCTGGCGCTGGAACGCATGAACCCGCAGGCGACGCTCGGCTCCGTGCTCGAGAGCCGAGGGCCGCGGCGCAGCCAGTCGGCGACCGTATCGCTCTGGCTGATGGCCGTGTCCGGACTCGTGCTCCTCATGGCGTGCGCCAACGTCGCCAACCTGCTCATCGCCCGGGCGCTGCGACGTCGACGCGAGATCGCCATCCGCCAGGCGATCGGCGTGTCGCGCGGGCGGCTCCTCGCCCAGCTCCTCACCGAGAGCACCCTGCTCGCCCTGCTCGGCGGCCTCGCCGGCGTCCTCGTGGCGCACTGGGGTGGGGCACTGCTCCGCTCCGTGCTCCTTCCCGACCTCGACTGGAGCAGCGGTATCTTCGATCATCGCGTGCTCCTGTTCGCCGGCGTGATCGCCCTCGTCGCCGGGCTCGTCACCGGGCTCGCACCCATCCGCCAGCTCGCGAGCACCGACGTCGTCACTGCACTCCGGTCGGGCGGGCGCGGCACGAGCCTGCGCAGCTCGCGGCTGCGCAAGGCGCTGCTCGTCGTGCAGGGCGCCGTATCGGTCGTGCTCCTCATCGGTGCCGGGCTGTTCGTGCGCAGCTTCCGCAACGTGCGCGCGCTGGACCTCGGCTTCCAGCCGGAGCACGTGATGACGGTTGGCGTCACCATGCGCGGCACGCCCATGGACTCGGCGCAGAAGATCCAGCTCGCACAGGCGATGCTCGAGCGCGCCGTCACCCTGCCCGGCGTGGTGCACGCGAGCCGCGGGCTCACCGTCCCCTTCTCGAGCGAGTGGACGCAGCCCATCGTCGTGCCCGGCGTGGACAGCAGCCGGCTGCGCGACCTCTTCTACATCGTGCCAGGGGGCGCGGACTACCTCGCGACCATGGGCACGCGCCTCGTCAGCGGCCGCGCCATCACCGACGCCGATCGTGTTGGCAGCGAGCCGGTGGCGGTGCTCAGCCAGGGCGCCGCACAGCGCATCTGGCCCGGCCTGAACCCGATCGGGCGCTGCCTCAAGCTCGGGCAGGACCAGCCGTGCATGACCGTCGTCGGCACGGCGCAGGACATCCGCGCCTCCTTCGACGACGACCCGCCGCTGCAGGTGTACGTCCCCATCGCGCAGCAGCCGCAGCCGGAGGTGCGCCTGTTCATCCGCACCCGTGGCGATGCGGCACGAAGCACGGAGACGGTGCGACGCGCGCTGCAGGAGATGATGCCCGGCGCCGCCTACGTGCACGCCGACCCGCTCGAGGACATCGTCGCCACCGAGTTCCGTTCCTGGCGGCTCGGCGCGACGATGTTCACCATCTTCGGATTCCTTGCGCTGCTCGTGGCAGCGGTGGGCCTCTACAGCGTGGTCGCCTACGACGTCTCACAGCGCACGCAGGAGCTCGGCGTGCGCGTGGCACTGGGCGCGAGCGCAGGCAAGGTGATCCGCCTCGTCCTCGCCGACGGCGTGCGCGTCGTGGCACTCGGGCTCCTGCTCGGCGCCATGATGGCCCTCGCCCTCGCGAGCCGCGTGACGCCGCTGCTCTATCACGTCTCGGGGCGCGACCCGATCACCTATCTGTTCGTGGTGCTCGTGCTGATGGCCGTGGCCCTCGCGGCCAGCCTCGCCCCGGCGCTGCGGGCGTCACGCGTCGACCCCAACATCGCGCTGAGGGCGGAGTGAACGTGGTTATCGTCTCGCCGCGAGCCAGCTCGACGTCGCTACCTGGAGGATCGGCGTCACGATCACGATGCCGAGCGCCGCGTCCTTGTGTCGCGTGCGCCCGTCGTGAACGATGGACCGAAGCGCGATCACCTCAGCGGCGAACAGTGCGGTGGAGGCCAGCATCGGCGGCACGAGCGAACGACGACGTCCGCTCCCGATCAACGCGCCCACCGGTGCGCCGATCGTCGTCCCCACGCCTACGCCCCAGATCGCACCGGGGAACGCCGCACCGAGGCAGGCATCGGGATCACCTTCCGGGCAATCGCGACTCGTCCACGACCCACCGGCGATTGCGCCGACCACGGCACCCGTCGCCGCACCGAGCACGCTGCCGGCCACGGTGCGGCCGACGCTTGCTTTCCCCTGCGCGCGCACCTTCGTTGACGAAAGGGTGAGGACCAGCAGTCCACTCGCGATGATCGCAACAACTCGTCGTGTCGTCATGCTCGGCATCAACGCAGGTACGGCGCCACGATTTTCGGGTCGGCCACGGCGGCGAT
The DNA here is from genome assembly GCA_036377775.1 of Gemmatimonadaceae bacterium. Classification (GTDB taxonomy): domain Bacteria; phylum Gemmatimonadota; class Gemmatimonadetes; order Gemmatimonadales; family Gemmatimonadaceae; genus AG11. Next base: position 8,489 of record DASUXT010000106.1, read on the forward strand.
CCCTTGCACGCCCCACAGTTCCTGAACTGATCGGAACGACGAACGACATCGGGAGGCTCCATGCGCCATGGAGCCTCCCGATCATCGATCCAATCCATCGAATCCGTAGACTCAGTACGATCCGTCTTCCCCTTCGACTGAGTGGTCAGCCCGGCTACCTGATCCTCCGCACCACGTCCGCCAGCGCCTTCACCCGCGCCGCATCACTCGAGCTCGCGGCATCCGTGTCCAGCGAAGCAGCCAGCGTGCGCAGCGCGCTCGCCCGCGCCGACCCGCTCGCCGACTCGGCGCTCTTCAGCGCCGACGAGATCGCCGACAGGCGCGAACCCGTCAGTGCGTTGCCACGCGTGAGCTGGTCCACGTACGCGCGCGCCACCACGAATGCGGCGGGCCAGGTCACGTGCGGCTGGCTCTGCGGGTTGAGCTGCTCGAGGCGCACCAGGTTCGCCGCGTCGATCTCGTTCTGCGAGAGGTCCTCCGTCGGCGTCAGCTTGAACACATCGAGGCCGCGCGCGATCTCCGAGCCGTAGATGTGGCCGTTGTAGTAGTAGCCCGCCCAGTAGCCGCCGATCACCATCTTGTCCGCGTCGATCGGGCCGCGGTCGAAGTACGCGATCTCCTTCGGGTGCGCGGCGTCGGTGAAGTCGAACACCGAGAGGCCGCCCTGATACCACCCCTGCACCATGATGTCGCGACCCGGCACCGGGATCAGCATCCCGTTGTGCGCCACGCAGTTTTCCTGCGGCGTCTGCGCAGCGGGCATCTTGAAGTAGCCGGCGTGGTGCAGCTTGTTGCCGTCGATCGTGAGGATCGCGTCCGCGCCCCACTCGATCGGATCAGTCGAGCGGCACTTGGGCTGCGTGCCCCCGCCCCATTCATCCGTGAACAGGACCTTCGACGCGTCGTTCGTGAACGTTGCCGAGTGCCAGAAGGCGAACATCGAATCGGACGCCGCATCGAGGCGCACCGGATGCACTGGATCCTTCGTGTCGAGCAGGATGCCGTAGCCGGAGCAGGCACCGGCAGCGAGTCCCTGGTACGGATAGACGGTGATGTCGTGGCACTGTGACGGGCCGCTCATCGCGTTGCCGATCGGGATCTGGATCGGCGAGCCGAGCGCGTGCAGCGAATCCACGAGTGCGCGCAGGCGCGCCGTATCCGTCGGCTGCACGGTGTACATCAGCGCCTCGACGACCTTCGCGGCGCGCGCCGAGTCGGCAGCAGTCGTGGTTGCCGGGAGATTGAGCCGCGGAAGCATCTCGCGCGCGGCGCGGAGTCCCGCGCCGTTCGCCGTGTCGGCCGGCGCGACGCCGTGCGTCGCCGGTGCCACGAGGTTGCCGAAGATGCGCGCCGAGCTCACGATCTTCGCCTGCTCCGGATGCGCGACGGGTACGCGGATGACCTCGACCCGGAACAGCGCGCTCTTCGGGTCGGTGACCCCGCCCGCCTCTTCACATCCCGCCATCTCCTCCGCCGAGCGCACCGGCGCCAGCCCGGAGACGTAGATGTAGACGATCCCCGGATCCTTCGGGTCCGGATAGATGGTATGCGTGTGCGACCCTCGGCAGGTCTGCACGTTCGCGACGAAGCGCGGATGCGCCGGATTGGAGACGTCGTAGATGCGGATGCCGAGCATCCGGTCCTTGCTCACCGCCTCCTTCACCCCCTGCGCGCTGCAATCCGTCCGGCCGCCACGATCCTCGCTCGAGAGGAAGAGGAGGTTGCGGTACACGGAGGGATCACCCTGCTCCGTCCAGCAGGTCGTCGCGTTGGTGAGCGACGGCGCCGCCGGGTTGGAGATGTCCCAGACCTGGAAGCCGCTGAAGTTCCCCTGGTAGAGGTACTTCCCGCTGAACGCC
>DASUXT010000107.1:0-68887 GCA_036377775.1 Gemmatimonadaceae bacterium
GTCCACGATCCAGTCATTCACCTTGCCCATGATCTTGTCGAAGTTCTCCTGGGCAGCGACGAGACGCTGGTACACGGCCTGGCCCTGCACCTGGCCGAGCAGGCCGTCGAGTTCCTTCTCCATCTCCTCGGTCGGACGCTCACCGCGCTGGATCATCTGCTGGGCGTTCATGCGGAGCTGCTCCATCTGCCGCAGCAGCGCGACGGCAGCCGTGTCCTGGCTCAGCGCATCGTTGGCGCGCTTCACCGCCTGGTATTCCGGGCTCTGGCCGATCAACCGTCCGAGCTCCTTCGCCTTGTCCTCGATCATTCCCGCTCCTCCCGTCGTCTGGCGACCACGAACCGCTCGCGGCCGGTAAGATCCAGCAGCACTCGCACGTCGGCGTACGCGCCGGCGCTGGCAACCAGCTCCGCGGCGGTGCCGGCACGCCGTGCGTCCACTTCCACCGCGAGCAGGCCGTCCGTCGCGAGCGTCAGCGCCGCCTCGCGCACGAGGCGCGCCGTCGCCGCCATGCCGTCAGCCCCGCTGTACAGCGCCACGGCGGGCTCCCAGTTGCGCACGCCCGCCGGGAGCGACGCCGCCTCGTCATAGGCAATGTATGGCGGGTTCGAGACCACCGCGCGCATGCCGCGCTCGAGCACCGGACCGAGCAGCGAGCCGTGGCGCAGCGAGACCGCGGCGCGCAGCGCCGCCGCACATCGCCGCACGTTGCCGCGCGCCACGTCCAGCGCATCGAGCGACACGTCGGTGGCGATGACCTGCTCGAACGTTCCCTCGCTCGCGAGCGCGAGCGCGATCGCGCCGGAGCCGGTGCCGACGTCCACCGCCACGCCGCCCGCCGAGTCGCGGGTGAGCTCGAGCACGATCTCCACCAGCTGCTCCGTCTCCGGCCGCGGGATGAGCACGCGCTCGTCCACGTCCAGCGTGAGGTGCCGGAAGGCGGCCCGCCCTGCGGCGTACTGGAGTGGCGCGCCGCGCGCGCGGCGGGCCGCCGCCGCCAGGGCGCGCTCCCAGGCGTCGGCACTCATCGCCGTACCGCGCTCGAGCAGCGGCCAGTGCCGCGGCATGTCGTGCAGGGCGGCGAGCAGCTCGCGCGCTTCGTGCTCCGCATCGCGGCCGAAGGCCGGGGTCAGCAGTCGCGCCATTTCGCCCGTGAGCGCGCCCAGTGAGCGCGGGGCGAGCAGCGCGTCACCCACCGAGCTGCTCCTCCACGTCGGCCAGCTTCAATGCGTCGATCACCGGCTCGATGTGGCCATCCATGACGCCCGACAGGTCGTGCGTCGTGAAGCCGATGCGGTGATCGGTGAGGCGGCTCTGCGGAAAGTTGTAGGTGCGGATCTTCGCCGACCGGTCTCCCGTGCCCACCTGCGACTTGCGCATGCGTGAGCGCTCGGCCTCCTGCTCCGCCACGCGCAGATCGAGCAGGCGCGCGCGCAGCACTTCCATGGCCTTGAGCTTGTTCTGCAGCTGCGACTTCTGGTCTTGTTGGGAAACAACCAACCCTGAGGGAAGGTGAGTGATGCGCACGGCGCTGTCCGTCGTGTTCACGGACTGTCCGCCAGGGCCACTGGAGCGGAAGACGTCGATGCGAAGGTCCTTGTCCTCGATCTTCACGTCCACTTCCTCCGCCTCGGGAAGGACGGCGACGGTGGCCGCGGAGGTGTGGATGCGCCCCTGCGTTTCCGTGGCGGGCACGCGCTGCACGCGGTGCACGCCGCTCTCGTGGCGCATGGCGCCGAAGGCACCATCCCCGCTCACCTTGAACACGGCTTCCTTGATGCCGCCGAGGGTCCCCTCGGAGAGCGAGATCATCTCGCGTCGCCAGCCGTGTCGCTCGATGAACCGCGCGTACATCCGGAAGAGGTCGGCGGCGAAGAGCGCCGCCTCGTCGCCACCGGTGCCGGCGCGGATCTCGATGATCGCATTGCGATCATCGAGCGGATCGTGGGGGAGCAGCGCGGGCTTGAGCTGCGCCTCGAGGTCGGCGATCGCCGCTTCCAGGCGCTCGACCTCCTGCGCGGCCTCGGCGGCCATCTCGGGATCGTCAACGGAAACGAGCTCGCGCGCATCGGCGAGCTCGTTCTCGGCCTTTTCGAGTCGGGCCGCCAGCTCGATGACCGGCTGGAGGCGACGGTGCTCCCGACCCAGCTCGGCGACCTGTCTGGAGTCGCCGAATGTGTCCGGATTGGAGAGCAGCCGCTCGACCTCCGCCGCCCGGGCGAGCGTGTCGCCCAGCAGGTCGCGGAGGCTCAGAGGCTCAGCTCTCCTTCGACTCGGAGCGGGTCTGGTACTTCTGGCGGAAGCGCTCCACGCGGCCTGCGGTGTCGACGAGACGCTGCTTGCCCGTGAAGAACGGGTGGCACTCGGCGCACACGTCGGTATGGATCTCGGCGATCGTGGAGCGCGTCTCGAAGGTGTTGCCGCACGCGCACTTCACGACTGCGGTGGCGTACTCGGGATGGATGTCGGTCTTCATGAGAGCCCTGCCTGGCATTGAGAGCAGATTCGGAAACAGCTTGTAAATATACCCGGACTCCGGCGTAAAAGACAAGCCGACAACAGCTTGCTCGTTTGACACCGCTTGCCGCGCCGGATACGTTCCCCGCAATGCCTGATTCCGGTTCCCATCGGACGCGCGAATGACCACACAGACCGCGGACTTCCTCGCCACGATCCCGCTGTTCAGCGGGCTGCCGGAGGAAGAGCTGGAGCGCTTCGCCGAGCTGACGCGCGAGCGCTCGTATCCCAAGGGGAGCGTCATCCTCTTCCAGGACGACCCCGGCGACTCCCTGTTCGTCCTTCGCGCCGGCCGCGTGAAGGTCGTGCTCATCGGCGAGGACGGGCGCGAGGTGATCCTCGGCGTGCTCGAGCCGGGCGCACATTTCGGCGAGCTGGCGCTCATCGACGACCAGCCTCGCTCGGCGCACGTGATCGCGATGGAGGATGCGCAGCTCCTCGTCCTGCGGCGCGAGGACTTCAAGCGCCGCGTCGAGGCGAACCCGACCGTCGCCTGGGCCCTCCTCACCGAGCTGTCGCGGCGGCTGCGGCGCGCCGACGTGAAGATCGGTGGGCTCGTTCTCCTCGACGTGCCGGGCCGCATCGCCCGTCTGCTGCTGGACCTCGCGGACGAGAGCGGCAGCGAGCAGATCGAGAAGCCCCTCACCCACCAGACCATCGCGCAGATGATCGGCGCGAGCCGCGAGACGGTCTCGCGGGCGATGAAGGATTTCCAGGATGCCGGCCTCATTCGGGTAGAGCGGCGGCGGATCTCGATCGGCGACCGCGAGGCGCTGGAGAAGCGATCGCAGGTCCGAATGTGAGCGTCGTCACGCCGGGGCGGTGACAATGTCTCTGGCAAGCGGTCCCGGCGTTGCAGCATGTTGCGCAGTGACCCGTCCCAGCCGCGCCCGATGAGCCTCAGCCTGCGATTCTGGGGGACCCGGGGCTCCATCCCGAGCCCCGGGCTCTCCACTGCGCGCTATGGCGGAAACACGCCGTGCGTCGAGCTGCGCACGGGCGACGGCCGGCTCGTCATCCTCGACGCGGGCACCGGCATCCGCGAGCTCGGCCGATCCCTCATCGAGCGCTCCAACGGCGATCCCATCACCGGCGACATCTTCCTCACGCACGCGCACTGGGATCACATCCAGGGCCTGCCGTTCTTCGCGCCGATCTTCCGGAAGGGCAATCACTTCACGATCTGGGGCTCCCGCTCGCTGGAAACCAGCATCGACCGGGTCGTGCGCGACCAGATGTCACCCGTCGTCTTCCCCGTGTCATTCGAGGAGCTGCAGGCGCGGATCGACTTCCAGGAACTCTCGGAGGAGCGCCGCGCCGGCCGGGGCTTTCACGTCTCGGCCATCCAGGTCCGGCACCCGGGTGGAGCACTGGGGTACCGCTTCACCGACGAAGCCGAGGATGGACGCGCGCTGGTCTACGTCTCCGACAACGAGCTCAGCCCGCTCGCCCGGTACGACGACGCGCCGGACTGGCGTACACGTCTGGTCGAATTCACCCGCGGCGCGGCCGTGCTCGTGCACGACACCATGTACACGGCGGATGAGTACCCCGGCTTCGTGGGGTGGGGACATTCCACGCACGAGGATGCGGTCTCCCTCGCCATCGAGGCCGGCGTCGAGCGACTCGTCCTCTTCCATCATCGCCCCGAACGCACGGACACCGACGTCGAGCGGTGCGTGGACCGCTGCCGGGCGATCGTCCGGGATCGCGGCGCGACGCTCAAGGTGCTTGCCGCCGCCGAGGGGATGACCCTCGATGTCTGAGAAGGGAGGTAGCGAATGAACCGAATTACCGGACTCGCCGTTGCACTCGTTGCGACCGTGGTTCCCACGACGCCGACGATGGCGGCCGCCCAGGCCACGGGCCAGGCAGTCGTCGTGGCGCCATTCAACGTGCACGAGGCGCGTCGCGACGCGCGTGATTTCCAGGGCGTGGGGACGGCAATCGCCGACCTGCTGGCCGCCGATCTCCGCGCGGGAGGGGTGAGCGTCGCGGACCGGGGACCGGTACAGCGCACGGTCGCGCTGCAGCCGCGAGGACGTGACAGCCTGCTCGGCAGGCAGGGCGCAGTCGCGGCAGCGAAGGCGCTCGGCTCACAGCACGTGATCTACGGCGGCTTCGCAGCCGACCAGGCCGGCAACGTGCGGCTCGACGTACGCGCCGTGAACGTGGGGACGGGCGCCGTGGAAGCCACGGAACGCCTGCAGGGCCACGGGGACGAGATCCCCGCGCTCGTCCGGCAGCTCGCCGCGCGACTCGCCTCGGCAATGTCGGTGACGCTCACGCAGGGCGCACCGCAGGGCGCTTCGCTCCCGTTGCGCGCACTGGCGGAGTACGGCAGGGCGCTGGAGGCGCTGGACCGCGGTGATCGCGCCGGAGCGCGTTCCCTGCTCCAGGGTCTCGTGCAGGAGCATCCCGACTTCGCGCCGGCACGGGCCGCGCTCGCTGCCGCCGGCAGCCGTTGACGCAGGACCTGGCGGTCCGCCGATGAAGCCCCTGCTGCTCACCGCACTCGGCCGCACCATCTCCGCCGCGCCACTCGGCCGCCGCGGCGACGACGTGGAGGTCCGACGCATCCCGGCGCTTCCGACGTCGCGCGCGATGGACCCGGATCGCCCCACGGTGATCCTGCTCGACCGTGCGCTGCTCGGCAGCGCAGGGGGAGCCACGGAGCGACTCGAGGAGCTCGCCACCGTCGCGTCGCTCGTCGGCATCGGGGATCCCGGCGAAGTGGAGCCGCCGGACGGAATGCCCGTGGAGCTGCTGTCCGGCTACCTGCCGGGCGATGCGCCGGTGGCCTCCGTGTTCGCCACGCTGCATGGCGCGTTTCGCAACGCGGCTTCCCTGCTCGCCGCGCGCCGGGCGCGTACGGAGGCGGAGGAGCGTGCGAAGGAGCTCGCCGAGCTGACGGCCATCGGCGCGGCGATGGGGACGGAGCGCGATCTTGGCACGCTGCTCGACCTCATCCTGAGCCAGGCGCGTCGTGTCACGACGAGTGATGCCGGCTCGCTCTACCTGGTGGAGCGCGACGAGAATGGCGTGCCGAAGCAGCTGCGCTTCGCGATGGCGCACAATTTCTCGCTGCCAGCCATCCCCTTCTCGTCGTTCACCGTCCCGATCGACCACACGAGCCTCGCCGGCTACGTGGCGTCCACCGGAGAGCCCCTCGTGATCGGCGACGTGTACCTGCTGCCGGACGACGTGAGCTACCGGCAGAACCGCAGCTTCGATGACGCCTTCGGCTACCGCACGCGCTCGATGCTCGTGCTCCCGATGCGGTCGCACCGCGACGAGATCGTGGGCGTGCTGCAGCTCATCAATCGCAAGCGCACGCCGGAGATGCGCCTGCTCTCCGACGAGATCGTCGAGCGTGAGGTGCTGGACTACGACGAACGCTGCGTGACGCGCGCCACGGCGCTCGCCTCCCAGGCCGCGGTCGCGATCGAGAACGGTCGCCTGTACGAGGACATCGAGCGGCTGTTCGAGGGATTCGTCACCGCCGCGGTGACGGCGATCGAATCGCGCGACCCCACCACCTCCGGCCATTCGGGACGCGTGGCGACGCTCACCGTGAAGCTCGCCGAGGTCGTGGACCGATCCAGCGACGGTCCTTACCGCCACGTGAACTTCACGCGCGAGCAGCTTCGCGAGCTGCGCTACGCGGGACTGCTGCACGACTTCGGCAAGGTCAGCGTACGCGAGCAGGTGCTGGTGAAGGAGAAGAAGCTCTATCCGCACGACCTCGAGCTCATCCGTCACCGCTTCGCGTACCTGGTGCAGCGTGCCGACCTCGATTTCGAACGCGAGCGGGCGAAGCACCTGCTGGAGCGCGGCCGCGACGGCTACGAGGAGCTGGTGGCATCGCTGGACGAGGAGCGGCGCCGGCAGCATCGCGAGCTGCGCTGCTTCCTCGAGCAGATTGCGACTGCGAACGAGCCGACGGTCCTGCCAGAGGGCAGCTTCGACGCGCTGCACCGCATCCGGGAGCGCACGTACGTGGACTTCGAGGGGCGCGTGCGCCCGCTGCTCGAGGACCACGAGCTGCAGTTCCTCATGATCCGGCAGGGCAATCTGGACGATCAGGAACGGCGTGAGATCGAATCGCACGTGACGCACACCTATCGCTTCCTCGAGCAGATCCCGTGGACGCGGGAGCTGCGCGCGATTCCGCAGATCGCGTATGGACATCACGAGAAGCTCAACGGCCGGGGCTACCCCAACGCGCTGCAGAGTGGCGCGATTCCCGTGCAGACGCGCATGATGACCATTTCCGACATCTACGATGCGCTCACCGCCACCGACCGGCCGTACAAGCGCGCCGTGTCGTGCGACAGGGCGCTCGACATCCTGCGGATGGAAGCGGACGAAGGCATGCTCGACCCCGTACTGCTCGATGCATTCGTCGGTGCCCGCGTGTACGACGCCGTGGAGCGGGGAAGCGCCGGAGACTGATCGCGGCGCTATGGCGCGCCGTACCCTCCGCCGCCCGGCGTCTCGATCGTCAACACGTCACCCGGCTGCAGGGTCACGCGGACCTTGGCTGGCAGCGGCTCCCCGTTCAGCAGGTTCCGCCCTGTGGCTGCGGCGCCACCGCCCTGCACGCCCTGCGGCGCATACTCCCGCCGTTCGGTGAGCAGCGTGACCGTGCATGGCTGCGTGGCGCGATAGGCGCGCACCACCCCTTCGCCGCCACGGTGCCGGCCCGGCCCACCCGATCCTTCGCGCAACGCGTAGCGCTCGATGCGCAACGGCGTCGCGCGCTCCAGGGATTCGACCGGCGTATTCAGCGTGTTGCTCATCCCCACGTGCACGCCCGAGGGCCCGGTGCCGGCGCTGCTCGCCCCCTGCCCGCCGCCAAGGGTCTCGTAGAATGTCCAGCCCGTCCCGCCGAAGGTGACGTTGTTCATCGTCCCCTGCCCCTGCGCGGCGACCTCCACGCCGGCATCCCCAAGCGCGGCGAGGATGGTGTCCGCCACGCGCTGCGACATCTCCACGTTTCCTGCCGCCACCGCAGCGGGCCACGACGCGTTGACGGCGCTGCGCTCGGGCAGGACGAGCTCGATCGCGCGCGCGATGCCGTCGTTGGTCGGCACGTCCTCGTCGAGCAGGGTGCGGAGCGCGAACACGGCAGCGGCTCGCGTGACCGCCGCCGGGCAGTTCACGTTGCCCGCGACCTGCGGTGAGCTCCCGGTGAGGTCGAGCCGCAGCGTGGCGTCGCGGATCTCCAGCGCCACCTGTACGGGCACGTCGGCATCACTCACGCCGTCACCTTCGAGCCGGTCCACCGCGCAGCCCCGCCGCCCTTCGAGCGCCGAGAGGCGGCTGCGTACCCGCCGCTCAGCGTAATCCAGCAACGCGCCACTGGCGGCCACGAGACGATCGCGCCCGAGCCGACGTGAAAGGGCTCGCCAGCCGTCCGCACCGGCAGCACAGGCCGCCAGCTGCGCGCGAAGATCGCCGCGCCGCTCCGCCGGCGTGCGCACGTTCGCCAGCAGCAGCATGAGGACGTCCTCGTTCATCCGCCCCTGCTCCATCAGGCGCACGGGCGGGATGACGAGCCCCTCCTGCACCAGCTCCACCGCACCCTGTGGCATGCTCCCCGGGCTCATGCCGCCGACGTCGGCATGATGCGCGCGGACTGCGGCGTAGCCGCCGACGGCGCCCTCGAGCTCGATTGCCTCCACGAGCGTGAGGTCCGGCAGGTGCGAGCCGCCGTGGAACGGATCGTTGAGCAGGAAGACGTCGCCCGCACGCGGCTCCCGGGCGATGACGGCAGCTACCGCTTCCGGCATCGCCCCGAGGTGCACGGGAATGTGCGCCGCCTGGGCAATCATCCGTCCCTGCGCGTCGAACAGCGCCGCCGACGCATCCCGCCGCTCGCGGATGTTCGGCGAAAGCGCGCTGCGCACGAGCACGGCGCCCATCTCTTCGGCGATCATCGCGACGGCGTGCGCGAGCACGGAAAGCTCGAGCGGGTCGATCGCGGCAGCGTCGTTCATCGTCCGACCTGCTCCAGGAGCCAGCCACCAGTCGGGTGCGGCGCTCCCCGCCAGCCGGCGCCTACGCGAAGCGTCGCGCCGGGGAGCGCGGCGACGTCGCCACCTCCGAGCTCGGCGGCGAAGGTGCCGCCGTCATCCACCCGCTGCTCGTCGCGCCACGCCGAGCCTTCATGCCGTGCGAACTGCACCGCGTGCGGCGCGCCACTCGCCACATGCCGCAATCCCACGATCTCCACCGGTGCCTCGAGCGTGAAGCCGTTCCGCGCGCGGTGGAGCGCGCCGAAGCGCTCCACGATCGCCGCCCCATCGTCGCCCCGATGCACGGCGACGTCCAGCTCGTGTCCCTGACCCAGGTAGCGCGCGCGCGCCATCCACCGCCGCTCCCACTGCGCGCCGTGCGCAATACCGCTCGCCGCTCGCTCGAGCAGCGCTGCGACGTCGCCGCGCCCGAGTTCGGAGGCGCGGCGCAGCACACTCACCAGCTGCTCGCGCCGCTCGGCCGTGATGGCCAGGCCGAGCGCACTCAGCGCGCCGGCGTGCGGTGGTACGAAGATGCGCGTGATGCCAAGCTGGTCGGCGAGCCCGCAGCAGTGCAGCGGCCCGCCGCCGCCGAAGGGGACGAGCACGCAGCCCCTCGGATCGACGCCTCGCTCCACGCTCACGCGGCGAAGGGCGCGTGCCACCGCCGCATCCGCGATGTCGAGCATCGCTCGCGCGACGCGATCGGGAGGCGCGCCAAGGCGCTCGGCCAGCTCGCCGACGGCGCGACGCGACGCGGCGGCATCGAGTGACACGCCGCCGCTGAGCGACGCGGCAGTGATGTGGCCGAGCACCACATGCGCATCGGTGACCGTGGGGCGCGTGCCGCCTCGGCCGAATGCGGCCGGCCCGGGCACCGCGCCAGCGCTGTGCGGTCCGACGCGGAGAGCGCCGCCGTCATCCACCCACCCGATGCTGCCGCCCCCGGCCGACACCGTTTCGACGAGCACCCGCGGGAGCGCGATCGGCACGCCCGCGACGCGTCCGCCAGGTTCCACGAGGGGCTCGCCACCGATGATGAGTCCGACGTCGGCGCTGGTACCGCCGATGTCCACGGTGAGCGCATCGCTGAACCCCGCGGCGCGGAGTGCGGTCGCCGCTCCCACGACGCCTCCTGCGGGGCCCGAGAGCGCGAGCGAGGCTGCCGCGCGCGCGCTGTCGGCGACGCTGCGCATCCCGCCGCCCGACGTCATCACGCCGGGCGCCGGTACCCCCGCTTCCTCGGCGCGCGCAGTGAGCTTCTCCAGGTAACGCGCCACGCCGGGGCGGAGGTAGGCCTCAGCCGACGTGGTGGCTGCGCGCTCGTACTCGCGAATCTCCGGGAAGACTTCGCTCGACAGCACCACGTCCACGTCGGGGAGCTCGCGTCGCAACGCGTCGGCGAGCATCCGCTCGTGGCGATCGTCGGCATACGCGTGCAGCAGACAGATGGCCACGACGTCCGGCGAGAGGCGGCGAAGGCGCTCCACCACTTCGCTCACGGCGGCATCCGCGAGCGCCACTACCACGCCCTCGGGTGCGAGGCGCTCTCGCGCCGGCACCGTGCGCTCGCGCGGCACGAGCGGCGGCGGATGATGACGCGTGAGGTCGTAGAGTGCGGCCCTGTCCTGTCGACCCAGCTGCAGCACGTCGGTAAAGCCGTCCGTGGTTACCAGCGCCACGCGCGCGCCCGTGCGCTCGAGCAGCATGTTCGTCGCCACGGTGGTGCCGTGCACGAAGCGGTGCACGGCGCGGCCCCCGGTGCGCAAGGTGCGCAGCGCATCGCCCACCGCCTCGCTCTGGTCGCGCGGCGTGCTTGGAATCTTGAACGACGCGATGGTGCCGTCGGCGTCGACGGCCACGAGGTCGGTGTAGGTGCCGCCGACGTCGATGCCGACGGACACGGAGCTCACGGCGCGCCGTTCCCTGATGGCGGCTCGGGCACGGGGAGGAACAGCGCCCACGCGAGCGCGAGGTGAAGCGGGAGGGCCAGCGCCACGATGGCCAGGTTCACCTGTCCGCCGGGCAGCAGCGACAACGCCAGCGCCAGCACGCCGAGCAGGGCGATGGCGGCGGACAGGGCCCGTGCGGCCCGTACCGCGCGGGCGCGCAGCAACGCCGCGGGGAGCAGGATGAGGAGCGCGAGCGAAAGAGGCGAAAGGAGCAGCAGGTTTTCGTTCCACCCCCAGAAGACGTGGCGCGTGAAACCCCACATGTAGAGGAGCAGCACGCCGATCACGCCACACAGGAGCGACCAGAGCATCCCCAGCAGCACGAGTCCCCAGAGGGCGCCGCGGTTCGTCCGGCCGAGCACACGGAGCACGAAGGCCAGCACGGCGAGCAGCACACCGAGCAGCAGGTAGCGCAACACGAGGCTCGGCGGCTCCGCCGGCACCCTGACCGACGGGCCCGAGGTGGGCGGTATGGTGCGCTGGTCGATGACCAGCGGGACGGGTGTACCGTCAGCCGAGGGAATCGTCAGCGACCGCAGCGCGTCACGCATCCGCATCGGAATGAAGAACGACTGCCATTCCGTGAGCGGCCGGTCGGCCGGCCGCCCGAGCGCGACGTCGATGCCGAGCTGCATCGGCAGGAGCCCGTCCGTCAGGCGGACGCTCTCGCCCCGGTAGGTGAGCGTCGTCGTCACCGTATCCGTGGCGCGCTGCAGCGCCCCGCCGAGCACGCGATCGATCGCGTCGCGCAGCCGGGTGGAGCAGTTGTCGCGAAAGTAGTCGTAGCGGTAGTACTTGTTCTGGTCGAGCGCATTCCACTGCACGAAGTCGCGGAGCGCCGTCGCCTGCTGCTGCGTGAGGGCGAGCCGCTGGAGGGTGATCGTACGTCCCATCTCATGGTACGCGGCGATCATGCGGTAGGCGTCCTCGCCCGCCATCCAGTACTTCGTGTCGCCGGAGAGGAAGCGCTGGAGGAAGTCCGGCTGCGCGAAGTCGAACAATCCCCAGTTCCACGCGATGTCGGTGCCGCGCTGGCCGTCGTGGATCCAGAGGGCGTTGTGCCCGAAGCGCTCCCACACCTGCTCGCCCGGCCCGAAGGTGATCACGGTGACGGTGATCTCGTCGGTCGAAGGCTCGGGGACGCCGTCGGCCACGACCGGCACGTCCGCCACGTTCACCTGCGCCGGCGCACGCGGTGCGGCGGTGACGGGAGGGGTCAGAGGCACCTCGCGCGCCCGCCGGCGCTGGGCGCTGGCGGGTAGTGCGACGAGCAGGGCCAGGGCGGCGCGAAGAAGAGGCGTCGCCCTCACAGCTTGATCTCTTTCTCCTCGTCAGCCGACTTGTAGATGGCCTCCACGACGCGATGCAGGGTGACCTGGTCGGCAGGCGGCTCGTACTCCGCGTCGCCACTGAGCACGGCGAGAAAGTGCGCCAGCTCGGCACGATACGACTGGATGAATGCGCTCTCGCGCGCCGCCGCGCCCCGCGGTGAGACGTCGGTGGGCCGGCCATGCAGCTCCTTCACCACGCGCAGCGGCGCGAGACGCGCACTGCCGCGCGTGGAGAGCGACTCGAACCACCAGCGCTCTTCCTCGCCCACGTAACTGCTCATCACGTCGAAGTTGAACGACACGCCGCCCGCGCAGGTGAGCTGCACGAGCATCGCCTCCTCCACGGCGTTCTTGCCCACGCCGCGATCCATATGCGCCACGACGCGCTCCGCCTCGGGAAAATCGGAAAGCCAGAGCGCCAGGTCGAGCAGCGGCACGCCGTAGTCGAAGAACGCACCACCGCCCGCCTCGGCGCGACGCTGGCGCCACCCCTGCTCCCCGCGACGGAAGTGGTACGCCCCGGCGCGAATCCCGGTAAGCTTTCCCAGTTCGCCGCCGCGAAGGAAGGCGGCGAGCGCCTGGACGTCGGAGCGGAAACGGTGGTTGTTCGCGACGAGCACCTTGCGCTTCGCGCGCTCCGCGGCGTTCACGATCCGCTCCACGCCGCGTGCCGTCATCGCCACAGGGCGCTCGCAGAGCACGTCCACACCGGCCGCGAGCGCGCTCAGCACGTGTGGCTCGTGAAGATGGTTGGGCGTCGCCACCACCACCGCCTGCAGCTCGCCGGCATCGAGGAGGTCCTCGATGTCGTTGTAGGTGTCCTCGATGTCGAATCGGTCGGCGAGGGCGCGTGCCTTCGCGCGGTCGTTGTCGCACACGGCGACGAGCTTGGCGCCGCGCATCCGCGAGAGGAGCGGCAGGTGCGTGAGCTGCGCGATGGCGCCCGCTCCAACAACGCCGATGCGCACCGGTTCCGTCATCGATCCCCTCTCCGTCGTGTCGAAGATGCCCGCCGCTATTCCACCGTGCCGACCGTGGTGCCGGGATAATACGCGGCGAGGATGGTCCTGAAATCCTGGCCCGCGCGCGCCCGCCCGATCGCCCCCGACTGGCACATGCCGATCCCGTGGCCATTGCCGCCACCGTCCAGCGCGAGCGACTTCACTTCACCACCGCGGACGTCGGCGTCGACGGAAAAATAGGTGCTGTACAGCATCTCGCCACTCGGGAGCCGCAGTGCCTGACGGATCTGGTTGCCGCGCAGCGTCCAGCTCCCGCGATCGGTGTCGACCACGAGTGCCGCTACCCGCCCGACCGGGGTGACGTCGGTAACGCGGAGGTTCCGTACGCGCGTGATGCCTCCCTTCCCGCCCGGCAACCCCCGCACGTACCGCGCGACCGACGCGCGCAGCTGGTCGCCGCTGTAGGTCCGCGTCCAGCGGAATTTCGGGGCCCAGTCGCAGTAGTACCGGTCGGTCCCCGGGATCCGGTCGCTCACGCGACGCAGGTACGGCTCCGAGTCCACGTTCCACGAATCCTCTGGCGCCGCCGTGAACCCGCCGCAGTTCGCATGATACGGCGCATTGACCACGCGCCCATCGTAGAGCAGCACGAGCCCGGCCGTCTGCTCCACCGCCTCGTTGCCGGTGCGGCTTTCGGACGTGGCACCGCCGTACACCTGGTCCTGCACCGTCGCCACGAGATCGTAGGGGCGCGACGGACCGGCGAGCCGCGTGTACGCGTAGCTTCGCGCCGCGACGGCCTGCGCTTCCACCGCCGCGAGCTCGCTTGCGTCGCTCGTGCCGATCTCCCGCGGCACGACACCGCGCAGATAGGCATCCATCGGCAGCCGGTTGACGACCATGATGCCTCCTCCAGTAGCCCTGAGGAGCAGCTCACCGCGGTAGCGCCGGCCGTTGAACTGGATGGTTCCCTCTCCCTCGGTGCTGCGGGCGACAACGAGCGTGTCGCGCAGCGAGACCGGACGAGAGTCGGTGCGGCGGGCGCTGATTCCCGCGCCATCGCGCTCCAGCACCCACCGCTCCCCGGCTTGCGTGAGGGCGAGCGGGGTGGCACCATCCGAGGCGAACAGCGCCCACGCGCCCTCGGAGCTCAACTCCACCCTCTCGACACGCGACGCGAGCGCTACGCGTACGATGCGCAGCGACGCGTCCCGCGAGGAAGCCGGCCTTCGCGCCGGCGCGACGTCGCCGTTCGCCGATGCATCCACGCGAATGGGACGCCGCGCACACGAGGTCGCCGCCGCGAGGCCGGCCACGACGACTGCGACGTACGCTGTCCAGCGCACCCGCTGCGCCTCGCGCTCAGCCACGCGATTCGGCCAGCGCAGCGTCCACCCGCTCCAGCGTTTCCGCGATCTCGGCGTCTCCGTGCGCCGCCGAGACGAACGCCGCCTCGAACGCCGAGGGCGCGAAGTACACCCCACGCGCGAGCGCCGAATGGAAGAAGCGACGAAACAGCGCGACGTCACTCTCCTTCGCATCCGCGAAGCATCGCACCGGCTCGGCACGGAAGAAGAACCCGAACATCGAGCCCGCCGAGTCGGCAGTGAACGGCACCCCGCGCTTCGCGGCGACGGCGCGCAGCCCCTCCACGAGCGCACGCGTCCGACGCGCGATGTCGTCGTGCACCGCACGCGTGAGGGCGCCCAGCGTGGCGATCCCCGCTGCCATCGCGAGCGGATTGCCCGAGAGCGTGCCCGCCTGGTAGACCGGCCCCGCCGGCGCCACGCGCTCCATCAGCTCACGCCGGCCTCCATACGCCGCCACGGGAAGGCCACCGCCGATCACCTTGCCGAGCGTCGTGAGGTCCGGCACCACCCCGAAGCGCTCCACGGCGCCGCCATACGCGATGCGGAAGCCAGTCATCACCTCGTCGAACACGAGGAGGGCGCCATGCTCGTCGCAGAGGCGGCGGAGCGTCGGCAGGAATGCGCTGTCGGGGGCGATGAACCCGGAGTTGCCGACGATCGGCTCGACGATCACCGCGGCGATGCGGTCCCCGTGGCGACGCATCAGTTCCTCCACCGCGGTCACGTCGTTGAACGGCGCCGTGAGGGTGAGCGCCGCCAGCGCGTCCGGCACACCCGGCGAGTTCGGCAACCCGAGCGTCGCGACGCCGGAACCGGCGCGCACGAGGAAGCTGTCGGCGTGGCCGTGATAGCAGCCTTCGAACTTGAGCAGCAGGTCGCGGCCGGTGGACGCTCGCGCTACGCGCAGCGCGCTCATCGTCGCTTCGGTGCCGCTGGAGACGAAGCGCAGCATCTCCACGTGGGGCATGCGCTCCTGCACCAGCTCGGCGAGGCGGATCTCGAGGCCGGTCGGGATGCCGAAGCTGGTGCCACGCTGCATGGTCTCACGCAGCGCCTCGAGCACGGGAGCGGGCGCGTGGCCGAGCACGAGCGGGCCCCACGACAGGACGTAGTCGATGTACTCGTTGCCATCCACGTCCCACACGCGCGCACCCGCGCCGCGCTCGACGACGAATGGCTCGCCACCTACTCCACCGAACGCGCGCACCGGCGAGCTCACGCCGCCGGGAAAGAGCTCGCGCGCGCGCGCCATCAGCTCGCGCGAGCGGGGGCCGGGCCGATCGGTCACGTGCGTCACCGCCCGAAGCTGCCGATGGTGGTGGCCAGCATGGGCAGGGCGCGTGTGCGCCGCTTCACGATCGGCTGGGGAGCATCGACCACGCGCGTCAGCGTACAGTTGAAATCCACATCGTCCACCACGTTGTCGATGTGCGCCTCCACGATGGTCCCCGGAGCGAGCGACGCCGCGCCCTGGATGGCGGCGATGCCATCCACGTCGTCCGCCTGCCACACCGTCCGCCCGACCGCCTCGCCGTCCGCCGTCCGGTCCACCATCACGCGCGCGAGCCGCCCCTCGAAGCGCTCGTAGCGCTCGGCGGTGATCTGGCGCTGCAGCTCCAGCAGCCGCTCCAGCCGCTCGCGCTTCAGCGACTCCGGTACGTCGTCGTCCATCTCCGCCGCGCGGGTTCCTTCCTGCGGCGAGAAGGTGAAGGCCCCGACGCGCTCGAACTGGATCTCCTCCAGGAACGCGAGCAGCTGCTCGAAGTCCTCATCCGTCTCGCCCGGGAAGCCGACGATGCAGGTGGTGCGGAGGGCGAGGTCGGGGACCACCTCGCGCACGCGCTGCACGCGGTCGCGGATGATGCGCTGCCGCTCCGGCCGGCGCATGCGCGCCAGCACGGCGTCCGACGCGTGCTGCATCGGCATGTCGAGATAGGGCAGGATGCGCGACTCGCGCGCCATCACCTCCAGCAGTCGCGGCGTGATGCCAGTGCTGTAGAGGTAGAGCATGCGGAGCCACGGGATCTCCGTCTCGCGGACCAGCGCCTCGAGCAGCTCCGGCAGGGTGAAGCCGTCGCGGCGGTCACGCCCGTAGTGCGCGAGGTCCTGCGCCACGAGGTTCACTTCGCGCGCGCCCTGGGCCTCGAGCAGCTGTGCCTCGCGGACCACCTCGTCGAGCGCGAACGAACGATGCTTGCCCCGCATCAGCGGGATGGCGCAGAAGGCGCACCCGTGATCGCACCCCTCGCTCACCTTCAGGTAGCGGATGTGCGGCGTGTCGCCGGTGAAGAGTCGTACACCGGGGTGCACGACCGGCTGTTCGCCGATCAGCCCACGCGACTCCAGCTCCGGCAGGAGGCGATCCATCTCGGAAGCACCAAGGAAGAGGTCCACCTCGGGGAGTGCCTCCTCGAGCTCGCTCTTGTGGCGCTGTACCATGCAGCCCACGGCGACCACCGCCTGGCACGACCCCTCGCGCTTGAGGGTTCCGGCCTGGACGATGGCATCGAGCGACTCCTTCTTGGCCGCGTCGATGAACCCGCAGGTGTTGATGACGATGATCTCGGCGTCATCGAGGTCGTCGGTCGGGACGGCGCCACGATCGGCGAGCTGCGCGAGATAGCGTTCGGAGTCGACGGTGTTCTTGTCGCAGCCGAGGGTGACGAAACCGATCTTCATGCGGCGCGACGGAGGGACGGGGTGCAGCCAACGTGATGCATCTTCGCAAGTTAGCGCCGGTCAGGTCGGGCTTGAAGCGTCAGGTGGAAAAGCTCGCTCTTGCGGGTTTTGACTTTGTGTTGTAAAGTGCTTTCCATGACCCTTCCGCGCCTCATCCTCTGCGGTGCGCTCCTCATCGGTCTGGCCGCCGATGCCCTCCTGCGCGCCGGCTTCAATGGCATCGGCTTCCCGATCTGGGTCGCCATCCTCGCCCTCGTCACCATCGCCATCGCCCGGCGCGACGAGCGCCCCACCCCGCGCGAAGCGCTCGGCTGGCTCGTCGTGGCCGTGCTCGCCGCCCTTGGCCTCGCATGGCGGGCCTCGGAAGAGCTCCAGGCGTTCGACTTCCTCGCCACCGTGCTCGCCCTCGGTCTCGCGGCGGTCGCGCTGGGACAGCCCGGAGCCGCCATCATCGGAGCGCGACTTCGCGACACGGTGTGGGCCGGCGTCCGCGTGCTTCGTGACGTCTTCATCGGCGCGATCCCCCTGACGCTGCGAGAGCTGCTCGCGCCCGGTACGCGCGACGCGGCGAGCCGTCGTGGCTGGCCGCTGATCCGCACCGTCCTCATCGTCATCGCGCTGCTGGTCGTGTTCGGCTCCTTGCTCCGTGGTGCGGACCCGATCTTCGCCAGCCTGCTCGAGCTGCCGAACGTCGACATCGCCAGCGTCCTTTCTCACCTGCTGGTGATCGGCTTCTTCGCGTGGGTGTTCACCGGCTGGTCGCGCGGGGCGTTCATCTCGCCCGCCACCGCGTCGCGGCCGCCGGAGCGCCTGCCCATCACGCTCGGCATGACGGACATGACCGCGGCGCTCGTCACGCTCGACGTGCTGTTCGCGCTGTTCATCCTCGCGCAGCTCGGCTGGCTGTTCGGTGGCGAGGCGTTCCTTCAGGCACGCACCGGACTCACGGCGGCGCAGTACGCCCGGCGGGGATTCTTCCAGATGGTGTTCGTCGTGCTGCTCGTCGTGCCCGTGCTGCTGGCGACGCGAACACTCCGCGCGCCGGGCGCGGCGACGGCGCGGCGACATACCCAGCTCGCGGCCCCGATGGTCGTGCTGCTCCTGGCGATGATCGCCTCGGCCGCGCTCAGGATGCGGCTGTATGTACAGTACTTCGGCCTCACCACCGAGCGCTTCTACACGCTGGCGATCATGGCGTGGCTCGCCTTCGTGCTGGCGTGGCTCGCCGCGACGACCCTTCGCGGCGACGACCGGCGCTTCGTCGCGGGCGCAGTCGTCTCGGGGTTCGTGACGTTGTTCCTCCTCAACGTGATCGTGCCGGACCGCGTCGTGGCGCGCGTGAACGTGGCGCGCGCGCAGCGTGCGACGCCGACCGGCGGCTCATCGCTCGACGTCGAGTACCTGTCGACGCTGGGCGGCGACGCGATGCAGGCGGCGATCGCTGCGACGCTCGCCCCACCGCGCCTCGCGACGGCGGAATCGCCGGTCGTCGCCTCCGCCGCCGACGCGCACTCCGACAGCGTCAGCGCGCAGCGGTGCCGCGCGGCGCGGCGCATCCGGACTCGCTGGGGGCCGGCATCACGCGCGGCGATGCACAGCGCCGAATCCGCCGCATGGCGACGGTGGAATGCCGGCGAGCAGCGCGCAATCCGGCTGGCGGCCGAGAACGCGACCGCGCTGCTGGAGGTGGAGCACCGGACGTGCCCCGCGGCGCGTGCCGTCCGAGGGCGCCCGCCCCTGGTGGACGCCTACCGGTAGTTCCCGAACTGGAGCTGGACGCCGAAGTCCTTGCTCTTCAGCAGGGCGATCGCTTCCTGCAGGTCGTCGCGTGACGGGCCGCTCACGCGCACCTGCTCGCCCTGGATGGAGGCCTGCACCTTCTTGAGCTTCGCGTCCTTGATCGCCGCCGCCACCTTCTTCGCCGTTTCGACGTCGAGCGACATCTTGAGCTTCACGTCGCGCCGGACGGTATCGCCCGCCGCCTGCCTGATCTCGCCGATGTCGAGGTTCTTCACGGGCACGCCGCGCTTGATGAGCTTCGATTGCAGCACGTCGAACAGCGCCGTCATCTGGAAGTCGCTGTCCGCCACGAGCGCGATCAGCGACTCGGCGCGCCTGAAGTCGATCGTCGCCTTCGACCCCTTGAAGTCGTAGCGCTGGGCGATCTCCTTCTGCGCCTGATTGACGGCGTTGTCGACTTCCTGGAGATCCACGCCGGTGGTGACGTCGAAGCTGGCGGTTGGGGGCATGGGTGGGACCTGGGTGAACCGTGAACCGTGAACCGTGAGCGGAACGACACTCGCGGCGCGCGAATGATGGCGCGAACCCGACACGAGCTGAACAAGCTTGGCGAATGCAAGATCATCGCCGGCTGGAAGTCTATCAATTGGCTCGAGAGCTCGCCCTGGACGTCTACGAGATCGCATCGGCCCTGCCCCCGAGTGAGCGATTCGACCTCGCACGTCAGATTCGCCGAGCGGCCGTGTCCATTGGCTCGAACATCGCCGAAGGATGTGGACGCAGCACGCGGCCGGACTTTCGCAATTTCCTGGGAACAGCCCTGGGTTCGGCGACCGAGCTGGAGTTCCAACTCGACCTCTGCATCGGCGCAAGGCTGTCCGACCCGGAGGTTGCGACGCTCGCCCTCGAAAAAACGAGACGCGTCCAGCAGATGCTGACGCGTCTCATAATTCGTGTCGGTCGATCCGAGCGCTAAACGCCTCGCTCCTCCGTTTCACCGTCACCGTTCACGGTTCACGGTTCACGGTTCACGGTTCACGGTTCACCCGAGATACGACTCCAGCGCCCGCGCCCGCGACACGTGCCGGAGCCTCGAGAGGGCCTTCTCCTTGATCTGCCGTACCCGCTCGCGCGTGATGCCGAGCAGGGCGCCGATCTGCTCCAGCGTCATCGGCTCCTCGCCGTCGAGGCCGAAGTAGAGGCGCAGGATCTTCGACTCGCGTTCCTTGAGGTGGGCGAGCGCCTCCTCGATGCTCTCAGTCAATGCCTTCTCGAACGTCTGCTCGTCCGGCGTCGGGTTGACATTGTCGGGGAGGTAGTCCAGCAGACGGTTGTCCTCGCCCGGCGTCATCGGCGCGTCGAGGGAGAGGTGCGTCTGCGAGATGGACATCGTCTTCGCGACTTCCTCTTCCGTGATGTCCATTCCCTCGGCGATCTCGGCGTGCGTCGCCTGGCGGCCGAGCTCCTGGAGCAGGAAACTCGCGCGCTTGCCGATGCGGTGCAGCGTGCCGGCGCGGTTCAGCGGAACGCGCACGATGCGGCTCTGCTCCGCGAGGGCCTGCAGGATGGCCTGGCGGATCCACCACACGGCGTAGGAGATGAACTTGATCCCCTTCGTCTCGTCGAACTTGTGGGCGGCGCGGATCAGGCCGAGGTTGCCCTCGTTGATCAGGTCGGAGAGCGAGACGCCCTGGTTCTGGTACTTCTTGGCGACGCTGACGACGAAGCGCAGGTTCGAGCGCACGAGCTTGTCGAGCGCCTCCTGATCCCCGGTGCGGATTCGCTGGGCAAGCGCGACTTCGTCCTCCCGCGTGATGAGCGGATAGACGCTGATGTCGCGCAGGTACTGGTCGAGCGAACCCTCTTCGAACGACGACTTCTTGTTGTTCGGAGTGGAGGCCATACGGGGCGTTTCCCGGGGACGACAGTCCCGACGCCGGTGGGAGCTGCTGGCGTCGAAACGGTGTCCGGCCCGAAGCGGCCGGACGGGATTCTATCAGTGCACTCGCTCGCCGAGCCGCGTCCAGCGGACGTGGGTCAGCCAGGCGAAGTCGTTCGAGGAGTCAGGAACAAAGCTGAAGTACACGACCTCCGGGCGTCCACGCACCAGCGAGTCGGGGACGAAGCCCCAGTACCGGCTGTCGAGCGAGTTGTCCCGGTTGTCACCGAGCACGAAGTACCGTCGTTCAGGGACGACCAATGGTCCCCAGTTGTTTCGTGACGGATGATACGAGAGTGCGGCGCCCGCCGACCGCACGAGGAAATCGCTCTGCCACTGGAAGTCATCCCACACCGGATCAGCGCCCGGATCCGAGTGGAAGACGTATGGTTCCTTCAGCCGTTGGCCGTTGCGGATCAGCACTCCGTCCCGCATGGCCAGGGTGTCCCCAGGCAGGCCGACGAGGCGCTTGACGAAATCCACCGAGTGGTCCACCGGCCACTTGAACACGATCACGTCGCCACGCTGTGGCGAGCGGATGGCCGGCAGGCGTACGCCCGTGCCCGGCACCTCCGCGCCGTACACGACCTTGTTCACCAGGAGGAAGTCACCGACGAGCAGCGTGTTCTCCATGCTGCCGCTCGGAATCTTGAACGCCTGGATGACGAAGGTGTGCAGGGCGAGGAAGAGCGCCACGGCGATGGTGAAGATCATCGCCCACTCGCCGAGCACCGAGAGGCCGCCACGCCGCTTGTTGACGTGCTGGAGCGCCTCGAGCTTGCGCTCGGGAGTGATCATCCGTGACGGGACGAGCGATGGCTCCGGACTGCCTGGCATGGTCAATCGCAATAAACCCCTCCCCGGAGAACGCGGCAAGCACGGGGCCGCCACGCCCTCCGGGACCGGGGCGCCGATCAGTCCGGCGTCCCGAGATAGTTGTCGATCTGGGCGCGCTGCAGCACGCCCGAGTAGTCGGCATAGCCGACCTTGGTCTCCGAGTAGAACTCGAACACCTCCCAGCCCCCCTCGCGGTGGCCGTTCCCCGTCTGCTTTACCCCGCCGAATGGCAGATGAGCCTCGGCGCCGATGGTCGGCGCGTTCACGTACGTGATGCCGTTGTCGAGCTCGTTGAACGCCCGGAACGAGAGGTTCACGTCGCGCGTGTAGAGGGATGACGACAGGCCGTACTTCACGTCGTTGTTGATGCGGAACGCCTCGTCGGCGTCCTCGACGCGGATGACGCTGAGCACGGGACCGAAGATCTCTTCCTGCTCCAGCCGCATCCCCGCTTCGACGCGCGCGAAGATCGTGGGCTCGAAGAAGAATCCGTTCTCGTACTCCTTCCCCTCCGGCCGGCGGCCGCCGAGCACGAGATCCGCGCCATCTTCCTGGCCGATGTCGATGTAGCGCTCGACCTTCTTCCGCGAGCTCTCGTGGATGAGCGGGCCGACGTCCGTCCCCTTCTTCCGCCCGTCGCCGAGCTTGAGGGAGCGCGCGCGGTCGATGAGGCGGGTGAGGAACCTGTCGTGGATCCCCTTCTGCAGGATGAGCCGGCTCGTCGCCGTGCAGCGCTGGCCCGTGGTGCCGAACGCGCCCCAGAGCACGCCGTCGAGCGCGAGATCGAGGTCAGCGTCGTCCATCACGATCTGGGCGTTCTTGCCACCCATCTCGAGCGAGAGGCGCTTGTGCATGCGGCCGCACGTTTCGCCGACGATGCTTCCCGTTTCCGTGGACCCGGTGAACGAGATCACCGGCACGTCGGGGTGGTTCACGAGCGGCGCGCCGACGTCCTCACCCACGCCGTGCACGAGCTGGATCACCTCGGGGGGCAGGCCCGCCTCGAGCATGATCTCCACGAGCACGTGTCCGGTATGCGGGACGTCTTCGCTCGGCTTGAAGACGCACGAGTTCCCGCACAGCAGGGCGGGAAACATCTTCCAGGTGGGGATGGCCATCGGGAAGTTGAACGGCGTGATGATGCCGCACACGCCGATCGGCCGGCGGAAGCTCATCGCCCACTTGTTCACCATCTCGCTCGGCACGGTGCGGCCGTGGAGCTGGCGGCCCATCGTCGCCGCGTAGTAGGCGGTGTCGATCCCTTCCTGAACGTCGCCGCGCGTCTCGGTGAGCGGCTTGCCCATCTCGCGCGTCATGAGATCGGCAATCTCGTCCTTGCGACGCACCATGATGTCGCCGATGCGACGCAGCACGTCGCCACGTGCCGGCGCCGGCGTCCGGCGCCACTGCGCGAAGCCACGCTTCGCCGAGGCGACGGCCTTCTCCACGTCAGCGGCGGTGGAGAGCGGAAAGCGGCCGATCAGGTCAGTCGTGTCGGCCGGGTTGCGATTCTCGAAGTACGCGCCGTTGGCGGGGGCGACCCACTGGCCGCCGACGAAGTTCTGGAATGTCTTGGTCATGCGGGAAATCTAGCGCACGGGACGCGATATCCAGTGCGCGGCTGCCGCCCAGCCGCGTCAACGCGCCGGTCGCTTAATGAAGACGATCTGATCGGTCTGCGTGCGACCCTGCGCTGGTCCCGCTGCACCAGCGAAGCTCAGGCGAACGACCGCCCCCCATGCCGGCGCGTACCAGAATTCATAGAGATTGGCGTAGCCCGGTGTGCCGCGCTTCAGGATCGACGCCTTCTGCGCGGCGCGCACATGGTACGTGAACACCTCGCCGAGCGGCACTCTGATGGTCGCCGTGTCGGAAACGGCGATGTCCCAGACCTCTGCCGTGCCGTCCGGTCGGTGCAGCGTCACCGACGTCCGGTTGCCGACGACCAACGGCCACAGCTTGCCGAGCGCACTCGCGTCGAACTGCGATGGCTGCCGCGGATCGTCGAGGATGAAGAGACCGACGTGGAGTCCGGGCCGGTTGCGTGCGTCCACGAACCAGGTCTGCCATCCGCGCGAACGCGTCACCCGGTTCGTGAAGTTGGAATACTGGTACTCCGTTCCCGCGGGGAGCGCGACGTACGGGGCGGGCAGCACTTTCGCCCCCATTGCGGGCGCAGGCGCTTTTGGGACCGCACGCGCCGCGGCCTGAGCCGACGCATCGCGGCCACCGGCGAGCAGCAGGGCCAGTGCGAGGATCCGGGAATAAGCCCGAAGAACAGTCATCGTCAGCTACCTGGCGTGGGGTGGGCGATCATGATCTTGCCCGTACGATGAGCGCAATCGGCTCCCGCGCGGTTGCACGGGAGCCGATTGGCCTACGCTTCAAAGATTGCCGCGAGCGGCTCAGACGCTCCGGCGGCGCCGGGCGAAGCCGCGCAAGCCAAGACCAGCCAGCCCGGTGCCGAACAGCACGAGCGTCGCGGGCTCGGGAGCCGCGGACGGCTCGATCGGCGTCCCACCCACCCCGGCGAAGCCCCAGGCGAAGGTGTTTGGCTGGCCATCGACGGTGCAGCGGGCGTTGGCGGCCGGGTTGCAGCTGGCGATGGAGTACACCTCCGCGCCGACCATGCCCAGCGCTGCCTTCGCATCCGCTTCATTGCCTGCCGCGCCGTAGAACAGGTTGAAGGTCTTCGAGCCGCCAGCCGCCAGCGCGTCGAAGCCGAGGTCGAACGCCGCGCCGTGATCGCAGGGTCCGCTGCGGGTGATGTCCACGTCGACCGAGTAAGTACCGCAAAGGAATCCGAGCGTCGAGAACACGTCCGACCCGACGAACCCGTCGTCGCTGCTGTGCAGCAGGTTCGCCGCCGTGCCGCGCCGGATGGTGACGAATTCGCTGAACGCGCTCGGCGCGATGTCCCAGTCCATCTCACGACGATACCGGATGCCGGCCGAGCCCGAGCCGAGGTCGCCCGTCGTGAGGTTCGTCAGGGTGACGGTCACCTGGTACAGGTTCGCACTCGTGCTCGGCGCGTAGGTCTGGACGATGGACATGATCCGGTTCGACGACCCATCGAGCAGGTACGTCGTCGAGGTCGCCGTGGTCGGCGTCGCGGCAAAGGCACCGATGGAGCCGGACGAGAACATCCCCGTTCCATAGGAAGCGAGGTTCGCCCCGGTGCGCTGGCCGTTGTAGGTGCCCCCCGAGACTCCTACGCCCCAGCCCTCACACAGGCAGCCGTACACAGTCCCGTCGTTCCCCGTCGGCACATACCGTACGCCGACACCGGCGAAATTCAGCGCGCCATTCGCGTTGACGCCGAGCGAGACGAGGCCGTTGCTCACCACCGCCTGCGCATGCGTCGCCGCTGGCGCCAGCACTAGTGTGGCCGCGATCAGCGCGGCACTCATTCTTTGCAGCCGATGCATGTAGACCGCCCTCCGAGATGGGGTGATGAATCACCACTGAGTCCGACCAGGCAATCAGGCGGGGAGGGGGGCAGGCAAGAGCGACGCCAGTTGCAGAACATGGACTGAGCGCTGGGGACAGCCCTTCGACGCACCTGTCGGTACGCGCTCAAGCGGCTGTGTTACAACAGCTTACGTCCGATTCGTCGTCGTGGCGCCGTGCCCCAGCGACGCGAGCGATTCCCGGCTCGGTGTGGCGCTACGTCTGCAGAATTGTTGCGAGAATGCAGCACGCACTGCCCCTCTACGGAGCGGCAGCGAGGAAGTGGCGGATCGACTGTCTACTGGCGCTGGCGCAGGACGTTCGGCCGCACGCTCGCCGTCGCCGCGCAGCTCCAGCCCGCCGGCCGCGACGGATCGGGCTTGGCATATCCCGCGTGCGGCAGCACCTCGACTGCGGCCAGCACGAGCCCCCAGAGCACCAGCAGCAGCGACAGCACGTGGGCGCGCGCGGTGCGATGCCGCCAGGTCCAGACGCCGCTCCACAATCCGCCCAGGGTGACGACGCCGGCGGCCACGAGATAGCCGGCCAGGTTGACTCCGCAGGTCTTTGGATAGGGCCAGAAGACGATTCCGATACCGACCGCGGTGGCGAGCGCCAGCCGGAGGAAGGCGCCCCAGGTGCGTGTCTGCGCTCGTTCGGCCGCAACTTCAGCCCTCGCTGCCGGCGGCGCCGTCTTCGGGGCAGCGGGAACCAGCGCCGAGTCGGAGATGGACTCGAGCTGCTTGTCGATCTTCGCCAGTTCCTTGTCCCAGTCGGTCATGACTCGTCGTCGTCTCCGTCGTCGTCAGCGCCCGCCGCCATCGGCTGCGCGCCGCCTTCGCGGCTCAACCCATAACGCTCGATCTTCTTGTAGAGATTCGAGCGTGGCATCGCGAGCGCGCGGGCCGTCTCGCTGACGTTCCAGTCGTACGTGCGCAACTTCGCGAGCAGGTATGCCCGCTCGGCGGCGTGCTTGAACTCCTCGAAGGTCGGCACGTCGAGCAGGGAGCCGAGCCCTCCCTCCGCGCCCGACGCCCGCCGCCCGACGAGCCGGTCCACGTCGTCCGCCGTGATGCGCGGACCGCTGGACAGGATGAGCAGCCGTTCGATGGTGTTGCGCAGCTCGCGCACGTTTCCCGGCCACTCCAGCTGGCTCAGCCGGGTGATGGCGTCCTCCGTGATGGCCCGTGGGGCGAGGCCGCCCTGCTGGGTGAGCTGCCCGATGAAATGCGCGACGAGGAGCGGGATGTCCTCGCGCCGCTCACGGAGCGGTGGCACGTGGATGGGCACCACGTTCAGGCGATAGTACAGGTCTTCGCGGAACCGCCCGGCCGAGATCTCCGTCTCCACGTTCTTGTTCGTCGCCGACAGCACGCGTACGTCCACCCTGATCGGCTTCGAGCCTCCGATGCGCGTGACGACGCCATCCTGCAGCACGCGCAGCACCTTGGCCTGCGCGGCGAGGCTCATGTCGCCCACCTCGTCCAGGAAGAGGGTCCCGCCGTCGGCCTGCTCGAACTTGCCGGCGCGGTCCTGCACGGCGCCCGTGAACGAGCCCTTCATGTGGCCGAACAGCTCGCTCTCGATCAGCTCGGCCGGAATCGCCGCACAGTTCACCTCGATGAAAGGTTCCTTGGCGCGCTGCGAGTTGGCGTGGATCGCGCGCGCGACGAGCTCCTTGCCGGTCCCATTCTCTCCCGTGATTAGCACGCGCGCCGGCGTGTGTGCCACGAGCTCGATCTTCTCCGTCACGGCCCGGATGGCGTACGACGCACCGACGATCTCGAACCGCGACCGCACGGTGTCGCGCAGCCGCTCGTTCTCCTCCTGCAGGTCCAGGTGGCCGAGCGCGTTGCGGAGCGTGACGAGGATTCGATCGGTGTCCAGCGGCTTCTCGAGGATGTCGTACGCCCCCTGCTGCGTGGCCTCGACCGCGGTCTGGATCGTGGCGTGTCCGCTGATCATCACGACGACGGCCGACGGATCCTGCTCGCGGAGCTTGCGCAGCGCCTCGAGGCCGTCGATGCCGGCCATCTTCACGTCCATGAACACGAGGTGCGGTCGATAGCGCGCATACTCCGCGAGGCCGTCCACGGCGTTGGAAGCCGAGCGCACTTCATAGCCCTCGAACTCGAGCAGCTGGCCGAGCGCGGCACGAATCCCCTGTTCGTCGTCGACGATGAGGATGCGACGTGGACTCATTGCCTCGCTCCGCCCGTTGACGCCGGCAGCGTCTTGTACAGCGTCACGCGATTGTTCGCGATCCGCACGTCAGCGAGCGTGGGGGGCGTCTTCACGGGGATGCCGTTCGCTGACACGCCCTCGGGGCGCGGGTCGCGATCGAGTTGCCTGATGAGGCTTGGGATGACCCTCGTCGGCACCTTGAAGTCGCGCAGCTTCACTTCGCGAACCTGGAACTCGCTCAGGCCTGGGCGGATGACGTGAAAGGTGCCGCCAAGCGTGAGCTGTTCGCGGTCATTGAGGAGGCCGCCGAAGGGGCCGAGCGCTCCCGAGGCGGCCACCGCCTTCATGGGAACGACGGCGCGCACGTAGAGCACGTCGCCGATCACCGCCGCTTCGGCGCTGTCGGAGGCCGACGGCAGGGCGGCGCCCGCCCGCTCGAAGATGTACGACGCCACCTCGGCGCCCTTCAGGTTCGTGAACACCGGTCCGGAGCGCGCATTCAACGCATCGATGGCCTGCTTGCCACGTGCCGCCGCTTCCGGCGAGAGTGGCTCCCAGGTGCGTTCCGCCACCGTGGTCGCGCCGTGCGAACCGGGCAGGTAGCGCAGCCATTTGTCGCGCGTGGCCCAGAGCGCGACGGCCACGACTACCACGAGTGCCAACACCAGGATGCGGCCGAGACAGCGCATGGAATCAACGTCCTCCGAGGGTCGCCGCGTGCAACCGGCGGTAGTGCGCGCCCGAGTCACCGGTCACGCTGTCGAACAGGGTCAGGCGATCCACGTTTGCAGTTCCGGAATAATCGAGCTTCCTCGCCAGGCGGGCGAGGGCGCGGGTACGTTCCGCCGGCAGCGGCGTGCGCACTCGCGCCAGCGTGACATGCGGGCGGAACGGCCGCCCCTCGAGCTCGTACCCCGCTTGCTCCGCCGCGATCTCAACGTCGTGGTGCAGGAGCTCGAGCCGAGGCTCACCCTCGACGCCCATCCATACGACGCGAGGCCGCCGGAAGTTCGGGAACGCGCCCGCCCCGCCGATGGTCATCTCGAACGGGCGATGTTGCGCGGCAATCCCGTCCAACGCCTCCGACAATGCGGCCACGCGTCCGTCGTCGGCGTCGCCAAGGAACTTCAGCGTGAGGTGCAGCTTGTGGACCGGCACCCACGCCAGACACGGCTCGGCAGCACGAAGGGGCGCGGCGGCAGCGGCGATCTCCTCGGCCACTGCCGGGGGCAGCTCAAGGGCGAGAAACAGCCGCATCGGCACCGCCCGGTGGTGCGAGCTCCACCGCGAGGTGCGTGAAGCCCTGCTCACGCGCCAGCGCCAGGGCAGCGCGACGGAGCTCGCCGTCGGCGAGACGCTGAGCGACGCCACTTTCCACCATCAGGACCGCGAGTGCCGCACGCGGCTCGACCTTGCAGGGAACACCCATGCCGGCGAGTGCAGCAGCCAGCTGGTCGGCGCGCCGGCGCGATTCCGCCTGCCCCATGCTCGTGAAGATGCTCATGCCGTGGTCACTCCGTGCAGGACGTTGAGGGAACCCGAGCGGAACCCGCGGAGGTCGAGCGCGACGCGCGGAAATCCCGCGCTCACCACGGCGGCACGCAGTGTCTCGGCCCGCTCCGCCTCGAGCCAGGTGGTCAGCTCGTCGGGCGCGAGCTCCACGCGCGCCACGTCGTCGTGGTACCGCACGCGCATGTCGCCGGTGACGCCGAGCTCGCGCACCGCGCGCTCGGCGCGCTCGATGAGTCGCAACCGCTCGGGAGTCACACTCGTGCCGTACGGCAGCCGTGACGAAAGGCAGGGCGATGCCGGCTGCTGCCAGGTGGGAAGCCCCAGCGCACGTGAGCGGGCGCGGATCTCCTCCTTCGTGAAGCCCACTTCGGCGAGGGGGCTGGCGACGGCATGCTCGTCGGCCGCCTGCATGCCCGGACGGTAACCGCCCACGTCGTCGGCGTTGGTGCCGTCGACCACAGTCTCAAAGCCGCGCTCGGCGGCGGCCGGCACGAGCTTCTCCCACAGCTCGGTCTTGCAGAAATAGCAGCGGTTGGCCGGGTTCGCGGCGTACCGCGGATCGTTCATCTCGTCGGTGTCGAGCTCGAGCACCGTCACCCCGAACGAGTCAGCCACCCGGCGGGCGGTGGCCCACTGCTCCGCCGGGTACGACGCGCTCCGGCCGATGATGGCGAGCACGTTGTCCGCGCCGAGCGCGCGCCGCGCGGCGACGGCCAGATAGGCGGAATCCACCCCGCCGCTGAAGCCGATCGCTACGCGTCCGCGAGCGCGCAGCCAGTCGGCCAGCGCATCTTCCTTTTCAGCGGCTCGTTGCTCGAGGTCGTCGGCAATGCGGGACATGCCCGCAAGTTAGCCCGTGACCGTGGCACGGGGCAGTCGCTCGTCGAGCGCTTCGGCGGCGCGCGGGCGGTAGCCCAGGGCCTCGGCGACATGCGGCACGTCGATGGCGGCGCTGTCGTCGAGGTCGGCGATGGTGCGCGCCACGCGGAGCACGCGATGAAAGGCCCGCGCGGACAGGGCGAGACGCTCGCCGGCCGTGGTGAGCAGGGTGCGCGCCGCCGGCTTGAGCGCGCCATGCGTCTCCAGCCAGCGTCCAGGCGCCCGGGCGTTGCAGCCGCGCTCGTCGTCGTAGCGCGCGCGCTGGCGCATGCGAGCGCGCTCCACGCGTTCGCGCAGGCTGCTCGAGCCCTCGCCGCGCGAACGAGTCGCGAGATCGGCCAGCGCGACGGGCGGCACGTTCACATGCAGGTCGATGCGGTCCGCGAGCGGACCGCTCAGCTTGGCGCGATACCGGAGCACGTCGGCGGCCGGACAGATGCACGGGTGCGCGGGATCCCCGGCGTGGCCGCACGGGCAGGGATTCATCGCCGCGGCGAGCGAAAAGCGCGCCGGAAAGCGCACCGAAGTCGCAGCGCGAGCGATGCTGACATAGCCGTCTTCCATGGGCTGGCGAAGCGTCTCCAGTACGCTGCGCGGGAACTCGAGCAGCTCGTCGAGGAAGAGGACGCCGTGATGGGCGAGGCTCACCTCCCCAGGACGCGGTACGCTGCCGCCGCCGACGAGGCCGGCCGTCGAGATGGAATGATGCGGCGCGCGAAAAGGACGGCGAGCCACCACGCCCGCGGTGGGATCCAGCAGACCGGCGACGGAGTGCACCGCCGTCACCTCGAGCGCCTCGGCGTCCGTGAGCTCCGGCAGGATGGTTGGAAGCCGGCGGGCGAGCATGGTCTTCCCCGCGCCAGGCGGACCGACGAGCAGCAGTCCGTGCGCACCGGCAGCGGCAATCGCGAGCGCACGCTTGGCGCTCTCCTGACCGGCGACGTCGGCGATGTCGAACTCGTCCTCCGGCGGCGCCGCGGCTACGCGTGCGTCCGCCGCCATCAGCGCGTCGGTGCGCAGCGCGTTCACCAGTTCGCTGAGGGTCGGCGGCGCGGCAATCCGAATGCCGCGCACCAGCGACGCTTCCGGCAGGTTCGCCGGCGGGATCACCAGGATGTTTTCCTTGCCGGCGCGAGCGTGGAACCGGCGCGCAATCGAAAGTGCGCCTCGCACCGGCCGGATGGAGCCGTCGAGACCGAGCTCGCCAACCACCGTACAGCGTGCCACGGCCTCGGCGTCGAGGACGCCGGTGCCGACCAGCAGGCCCAGCGCCATCGGCAGGTCGAAGGCCGTGCCCTCCTTTCTCTGATCGGCGGGGGCCAGGTTGACCGTGATGCGGCGAGGGGGCACGGCGTAACCCGCGTTCACCAGGGCCGCGCCCACCCGCTCACGACTCTCCTTTACCGCGCTCGCCGGCAGGCCGACGATGAACCAGTTGGGCATGCCGAGCGCGACATCCACCTCGACCGTTACGTCATAGGCGTCGATGCCGAGTACGGCGGCAGACCGGATGGCGGCGAGCATGACGGCACGCTACCCCGTCCCGGTGAAACGTCATCATCGTTCGGACTCGGGTGACATCGGTCCGCCCACGCGATTCGTCATCCCCCCAATCGGGGCCGACGGTCTGGCTGGTGCGTTGTCGCTGAACGTCACGGGATGACCGAACTGCCACTGGCTGTGCTCTCTATCCTGCTGCGGTATGGCGACGATTCCTTTCAGCAGCGGGAGCAGCTCCTTCTGCGACGGAGTGACGATGGAGTCGGCAATCTCAGGCTGGCGCCAGAAGATCTTCCAGTACTCCTTCTGCGTCGCCTGCACGCTGTCGAGCTCCGCCTTCCCTGCGCCGCCCTGTCCCCGCGCCAGGAATTGCCCAAGCGGGATGTACAGGGCGCGAACCTGCGCCGAGTACACGGAATCAGCGCGGCGAAGCGCAGCAATCTGCGAGCGGCTCAGGAAGAGGGAGTCCGACTGTTCGAGCACCAGCTTGTGCAGGCTCGACGTGCGGGAGAGGTAGAACGCGGCGAGCGAATCGGCGGAGCGCCGCGCCCAGCCGCCGCCAGGCGCGCGCACGGGTTCGACGGCGCGACGGAGCTGCTGCAGGTCGAAGTCGGTGGACAGGTTGAACGAGAAATCCACGACGATGCGGAAGGGATTGAGCAGCAGCGAGCGCCCGGGCCGCGTGTCGGCGAACCGTGGATTCACGTCGTAATGAAACGCGCGGCTGGCCGCGTCGAAGCCGCGTGGGACGAGCAGCACGGGATCGGGAGTGGCCGGCGAGCCCCAGCCGCGCATGGAGCTGCTGCCGTGCACCAGCTGATCGAGCCCGCCAAGCACGTTCTGGAGATACACACTCGGACGGACGCGCCCGCCCCACCTGCTCGGCATTGGAGGGCGCCACTGGAGGTTCAGCGATTCCGTCCACGGACCGCGGCACCCGTTCCGTGCCGCCACGTGGCCGAGGTACTGCTCGAGGCAGTTCCGCGCGGTGGAAGAGCCGCTGGCCAGCAGGGATGCGATCTGTCCCGCAAGCACTGGATCGCTCGCCGTGGCCGGGTCCGGGATGAACGCGCGATCGCCACTGCGTCCGTCACCGTTCACGTCACCCTGGACGATGGGCGTGAACGGCAGTCCTGATTGCGCGCGCGCGAACATCGTGACCGTGCCGACCTTCGGCGTGGCGAATCCGCCGGAGAGCACGACCACATGTCGCGCATCGTTGAGGCCGGGTGCCCACTCCAGCGTGCGCGGATCTCCGAACGCGGCGCCGTCGAAGCCGCGGAACTGGCGACGCGTCGATTGCAGGGTGTAGCTGAGCGAAGCGTACATCGATCCGCGGCCGCGGAACTTGAAGACGTCGGGAGACACGCTGAAGGTGAGCTGCCCACCGTAGCCGCGCAGGTCGCTGACGCGTGTCGCCACGCGGCCGAACTCGCTCGAGCGCCGCGATTCGGAGGCCGAGACGGCGCCGCTCGTCGGGTCGATGGCGGCGGCGGAAACGAACACCGGACGTTCCCCCTCGCCGGCCAGCGTCAGCTGCTGCGTGCCGGCGAAGTTGGCGTCGACGGTGCCGGGCTGCGAGAGGTCGTACGACGCCAGCCCCGCTACGCGGAACAGCAGCGAGTGTACGCTCGTGTTCCAGTCGAGCGACGCACGCCAGCTGCGCGGCACGTCGTAGCCCGGATCGATCAGGGTGACGGCCGGCGCCCGTTCGGCGAGTGGCCCGCTCCCGTCGAGGCACCGCGTGGGGATCGTCGATGGATCGGAGTCGAAGCTCGTCCAGTCCACTTCGGGGACCGCGGAGCCGACGCATGACAGCACCGACGTGCCGCCGGGGAGTCCGTTGCCTGCCGAAGCATCGGCGAGGATGCCTGGCCGCAGCAGGTCGCGAAACTCACCGATGCCGCCACGGAGCACACCGGTCGTGCTGCGGTAGAAGCGCCCGACCGGAGTCTGGTTGGTGCCGGAGCCATTGTCGCGATCGCGGTTGTACGTGTACGTGAAGCCGATGCGCGGGCTCACGTGCAGGCGCGTCGGCGCTGCGCCGGTGCGGACGCCGAGTGCCTGCTCGAGCGCCGGATTGCGCGCCGGTGCGCTGCCGAAGCCGTCTGCCTCCACGCGTGCGCCATAGAGCATGTTGAACCAGCGCGACGGCGCGTACAGGTGCGCGATCGCCGCCGCCGCATTCCACACCGAGCCCGATGCCGGCGGCCGCGAGAGGGTGCGCGTGAAGCTCGACGCGTTTCCAGCCTGGAAGTCCTGGAGCGAATTGAAATTGAAGGTTCCGAGCTCGTTCGGGATCCCCTCCTGCCGAAGCCCGTCGGCACGACCCCAGAGCGCCGCCTTGAATCGGTGGCGCGTGCCGATCGCGTTCCAGAACGTCTCGTTGCCACCCTCGAGCGTCCAGCGGCGATCGTGCGCCGGCAGGTACACACCGCCGCCGAGCGTGAGCCCGGTGACATCGAGGCTCCCTCCGTCGACCTCGGAGCGCACGAGCACGTTGGCCGCGGGAATGGCTCGGTACGGGGAAACGTCGGTGTTCACGCCACTCGCGGCGAGGCGCGTCTCGGTGAGCGTTCGGCGTCCCGGACCGACGTAGGCGCCAAGGGTGAGCTGCGCACCCATCGTGCGCTCGCGGCGCTCCCCCGCCGCGCTCGGCGCCGTGAGCGGACCGAAGTTGAGCGCGCCGTCGTGCGTGACGCCGACGAAGGTGGTGAGGGCGCGAGTGCTCAGCGTGTCGCGCGTATCGTCGAACCGGCCGAGCCAGCTCACCGACTCGTGACTGCGTTCTCCGGGAACTCCCGCTCCCGTCAGGGGAAGTCCAAGGGGGCCAGCGAGCGCGATAAGTCGCGCCACCGAATCGCGCGACACGCCGGCGCTGGCGAGCGCATTCGGATCCATCGCCAGCAGGGTGGCCGGGTCGCTCGCGCTGCGCGCGACGTCGAGGGCGACGTTGTAGGTCAGTGCACCGCGCACGAGCTCTCCATCCGCGCCCACGCTCCCGCGAAATCCACCATTCCGTGCGCCGAGCGATCGCCCGGCGGCATCGGTGAACTGGAGCGAGGGCGGATCGAGGGTGAGGAATGCATTGCGCCGCTGATAGAAGCGGTCGCCGGCCCCGAGGCGGACGTCGATGTTCGCGCCGGAGAAGCCGCCGCGCGTCGGATCGAAGGTGGCGCCCGTGACGCGCGTCTCGGTTTGCGCCGCGCGGGGAATCGCGCCGACCGGCAGGCCCATCCCGTTCAGCGTGTTGAGGTTCGATTCCGCCCCCGCGCCAAGGATGGATGGACCATTGGCGCCCATCGTGACATTGGACATCGTGTTGGCGATCGCAGCGAGGTCTCCGGCCACCGAGGGCGGAACGGCGCCATTCACGCCGTCGTTCCACTTCTCGGACGCGCCGACTTCCGGTGTCTGCGGCCGGATGGTGTTGCTAGCGCGGACGGGCTTCGCCGCGGTGACCTTCACTGCCTCGAGCAGCGCGAGGTTCCGCGCGAGGGTGAAGTTGGCGACCAGCTCGTGCTCGTCGCCCTGGCGCTGCACACGCCGCCGCGCCGCCACGAAGCCCGGCACGCTCACGTACACCAGGTAGTCGCCGGTGCCCTCCTCGAAGCGAACGCGGTAGTTGCCCGCGCTGTCGCTCTCGGTCTTCTGCACCAGCCGATCGGGCCCGCGCGTCACGACGACCGTTGCGACCAGCGCGTGCGCGGAATCGTCGGTGACGCGGCCGCGAATGACCTCCGGAACGGACTGCTGCGCGACCGCGGGGCCCGCGGCGAGAACGAGCATGCAGGCGGCGAGGACGGCTCTCATCATGATGACTCCAGCGTGGCAGGCACTGCGTCGACCCCTACGGAGTCGTTCGACACGACGAGGCCCGCAAGGGTTGGCACCGCGGCGCTGAAAGTCAGCTGCCCCAGAGGGTGCGCTGCGCCGCGACTGATGCGGGTGCCGGCTCCTCGACCTCGTCGTCTTCCGACCGATAGTAACGGCTGAACGCGACGCCATGTCTCGCGCAGACCTCGGCGAACCGTTCGCGGAGCCCGTCGCGGTACCGCTCACACACCTGGTGGCTTCGCCCATAGGCCCGCCGGTACCTGGACGAGAGCTGTGGGAATTCCGCATCGATGAAAGGCAGGTAGCGGTCGCGTGCGGTGCGGCGCAGGCGCAAGGCGCAGGCTCCGAGCCGCGATACGTTCGCCCTCGCGACGGCACCGACCAGCTCCTCGATCATGGGGGGCGCGTCGGTGATCCCTGGCAGCACCGGCATCACGTTCACGGCGACGTCGAGATCGTACGCCCGGAGCCGCGCGATGGCGCGCAGGCGCGCTTCGGGCGTCGGGGCACGCGGCTCCAGCCGGCGCGCCAGCTCGCGGTCCACGGTGATGAGCGACACGTGCACCGAGAGCGACGAACGTGCGGCGATACGCACGAGCAGGTCCACGTCGCGCGTGACGAGCGGGCTCTTGGTGATGATCGTGACGTGGAGCTTCGATTGCTCCGCGAGCACTTCGAGCACGCCGCGCGTGAGGCGAAATCGTCGCTCCGCGGGCTGGTACGGGTCGGTCGCCGTGCCGATCACGACCCCCTGGGAACGGATGTCGTCCACCCGGGTGGCGCTGGCCAGCTGCCGACGCAG
Source organism: Gemmatimonadaceae bacterium (assembly GCA_036377775.1). Lineage (GTDB taxonomy): Bacteria > Gemmatimonadota > Gemmatimonadetes > Gemmatimonadales > Gemmatimonadaceae > AG11. The sequence goes on from DASUXT010000107.1 coordinate 35,512, forward strand.
GACGTTCGGCGCCTCCCGCTTGACGAGGATGCGACGCTCGAACGCGAGCCAGGGAGGAAGTGGTTCCTCGACGGCTTCCCCTGCCGCGCCCGGCGCCGCTTCTCCCAGGCGCTCGATGGTGTACCGGTGCGCGTAGCGCGCATAGCAATACGCGCAGCCGAATGCGCAGCCCACGTACGGATTGATGGACCAGAAGTCCATCCCGGTGGCCGACGGCCCGTTGAGCACCGAACGCGAGGCCGCCGCGTAGTATCGGATGTCCTTCTGCACGTCCAGCAACGGCAGATGCCGCGCACCGGATTGTTCGAAGAGTGCAAGCTGGTCCACGAGACGCCCGCCGGTGAAGGTGGTGTTACCGAATATACACCGAAAGGCTGACCCGCAACGCCTGCGGCCGGGCGGCTCCCCTCGGCCGGCGCTTTCCCTACATTGCCCGGGTGCGCCCCATCGACCCCGCCTCGTGACCACACGCGCTTCCATCGGCGACCGCGCCGCACTCCGGATCCTTCAGTTCGGCGCCGTCGCCGTCGTCCTCGCCGCCGCCCCCTACAAGCAGTTCGACCTCGATCGGTTCTTCGTGCCGAAGGAGCTGGTGCTGCACGTGGTGGCGCTGCTGGCCACCCTGCTCTGCCTCGCCAGGGCGCGCCGGCTGGCGCTGGGACGAGCCGACCAGCTCATCGGGCTCTTCCTCGCGGTGAGCGTCGTGTCGGCGCTCTTCGCCACCAACTGGTGGCTGGCCGGCCGAGCAGTGGCCATCTCCCTGTCCAGCGCCGGGATCTTCTGGAGCTCGCGCGCCATGTCGCGTGCTGGGCTGAGCCGCCCTTTGCTCGCCGCGCTGGCGGCGGCCGCGGTCGTCGGGGCCATCACGGCGCTCCTGCAGGCGTATGGAGTACGCACGGAGTACGTGAGCCTCAACCGCGCGCCGGGCGGCACGTACGGCAACCGGAATTTCATGGCGCACGTGTGCGTCATCGCTTTTCCCGCGTTGATGCTCGTCGCCACCACGGCACGTACGCGGAAGGCGTTCGGGTGGTGGTCGGCCGCTTTCGCGCTCACCGCCGGAGCACTGATCCTGTCACGAAGTCGCGCCGCCTGGCTGGCCCTGATCGTCACCGCGCTCGTCCTGCTGCCGCTTGTGATCCTCGCCCTCGTTCGCGGGCGCAACGGGCTTCGCTTCGGCCGCCTGCTGCTGCTTCCGATCGTCGCGGCGGCGGGCGCTGCACTCGCCCTGGTGCTCCCGAACACGCTGGACTGGAACAGCGAGTCGCCGTACATGGATACGGCGAAGAGCGTCGTGAACTACAAGGAAGGGAGCGGCCACGGCCGGCTCGTGCAGTACGGCAACTCGCTGCGCATGTCGCTGCATCATCCGCTGCTTGGGGTGGGGCCAGGGAACTGGGCGGTGGTCTACCCCAGGTTCGCGTCCGACGACGATCCCTCCCTCTCCGACGACGGTACGACGTCGAATCCCTGGCCGAGCAGCGACTGGATGACCTTCGTGTCGGAACGGGGTTCGGCTGCGACACTGCTGCTCGCCGTCGCCTTCCTCGCGCTAGTGGCCGACGGCTGGCGCGCGCTCCGCTCCGCGACGACGGCGGAAGACCGGCTGGCCGCCTGTGCGCTGGTCGGCACGATCGCCGCCGTGATCGTGGTCGGGATGTTCGACGCCGTGCTTCTGCTTCCCCCGCCGGCCATGATCACGTGGGCGGCACTGGGGGCTCTCGCTCCCGTGCCTCGCGAGCGCGCGGCGATCGACCTCTCGCTCGGGCGCCGAGCGCTGCTCGTTTTCGCGGTGACCGCGCTCGGCCTGCTCGCCATCTGGCGCAGCGGTGCGCAGCTCGTGGCGATGTCGATCTTCAGCAACAGCTCGCGCACCAGCCGGCTGGAGCGCGCATCCACCCTCGACCCCGGCAGCTACCGCATTCACCTGCGGCTGGCCGAAGGCTACCTGCGCCGTGGGAGCTGCTCGAGGGCCCGTTCGCACGCGAGCGCGGCCCGCGATCTCTTCCCGAGTGCGCCGGCACCGAAGCGAGTCCTGTCACGGTGCGGCCGGTGAGCAGGAAACCACGCTGACGCCGGAACGCCGACGGTGCTCACTCGTCGGTGATCCGCGTGGCTGGCGCGACGCCATTGATGATGGGCGCACGGCCGCCGACGCCGAGCGCCGCGTCCGAGGGGAGCGACGCCTCCGCGACGGCGCCTCGCACCGCGCTCACGAGGTTCTCTCCTGTTTCGCGGAGCACGCGCGCCACGGCGCCTATCGCTGCGCCGATCACCCGCGCCGGGTCCACGGTGGGACGATCGCCGTCGGGGTACAGTGACGAGATGATGCGTGAGCGGAGCGAGATGGCGATCGGCGTGGCGAAGGCCAGCGCGTTGAAGTGCGGATCGTAGTGCGTCCCGAGCCCTTCGATCAGCGCGGCCGTGCGGGCGAAGTAGACGAGATGGCTCGGCAGCACGATCGGCCAATCGTACAGCTCGGCGAGCACCTCGTCCGCCAGGAGGTCCATGCGCTCCCGCGTCGTATTGCGCTCGTGCGCCACGTTGAGCAGTACGGCGGCGAGCCGCTCGATGACCGCGGGATCGGCCCCGGTCGTGACGAGGCCGAGGCGATAGAAGCTGTCGGCGAGCGCCGCCGGTTCCTTGCGGATCGCGGCGAAGATGGCGGCCACGAGCTCGCGTCGCAGCTCGAGCGGTACCCGCACCACCATCCCGAAGTCGAGCAGGATGATGCGACCGTCGGCGCTGACGTGCACGTTCCCCGGGTGCGGGTCGGCGTGGAAGAGGCCGTGCACGAGCATCATGCGCGCGTAGATGTCCATCACCTCGCGCACCACGCGGTCGGAGTCCACCCGCCCTTCGCGCACCCACTCGTCCAGCCGGTCCACGCGGCGTCCGGGGCAGTATTCCAGCACGAGGCAGCGCTGGCGGACCATCGCCGTGTACACGCGCGGCACCCACACTTCGCGCCGGCCGGCGAAGTTGCCGCCGATGGCGATCGCGTGCGCCGCTTCGCAGCGGAAGTCCATCTCCTCGGCGACACGTACCGCGAACTCGTCGATCACCACGCGGGTGCCGATGACGTGCGGGTTGGGCCACCAGCGCTCCACCACCCGGATGATCCGGCGTGACGCCTTCACGTCCGCGGCAACCAGCTGCTCCACCCCGGGGCGCAGCACCTTGATCACCACCTCCTCGCCCTCGTGGCAGGCGCGGTAGACCTGTCCGAGCGATGCGGCCGCGAGCGGCGTCCAGTCGAAGCGCTCGAACAGCTCGTCGGGAGGGGCGCCGTACTCTTCCGTGATGACGCGCGCGATCTCGCGCGACGGCACCATCGGCACCTGGTCGGTGAGCGTCGTGAGCGCCTTCGCGTACACCGGGGGGAGGATGTCCGCGCGGCCAGCGAACAGCTGCGCCATCTTCACGAACGTGGGGCCGAGTGCGGCCAGCTGTGCGACCAGTCGACCGGCACGACGCTCGTGGTCGGCGGCGGTGCGCCGGGCCGGTGCACCGAAGAAGAACCAGCGCCGGTAGTCACGCCAGAAGGCGAGGGCCAGCGGCAGCAGCCGGTACAGGATGACGAAGAGGCGCATGGCCGCAGAACGGGCGGGCGCGTACCGCCGCCGGTCAGCGCTCCCGCATAGAGGCGGGATCCACGCCCGTCTGCCGCAGCCACGTTTCGTATGCCTGCGGCATGATCTCGGATGGCTTGATCTCGCTCCGGCCACCCCAGAAGACGTTGGTGTAGCTGACCGGGATGCCGACTTCCTCGAGGTGCTTGTCGATGGCCGCCTTGTGCGCCAGCACGACCGACTTCTCGGTGCCGTGCGCCACCGCCATGATGTTCACGTGCGCGAACTCATCGCCCCCCTCGCGCCAGTAGGCGTGGGTGAGGATGTGATGCCGGCCCACCTCACGCCCCGCCTCGATCTCGCGACCTTCCGGCACGCGCCAGTGGAAGAGCGCGTTGTACCGCGTGACGCGCTCGCCGGAAGCGGACGGCTTCACGTGCTCCAGGAAGGTGGAGAACCGCCCGATCACGCCGCGCTCGGCGAGGCCGCGCGACACGCGAAGGAACTCCGCGTACGGCACCCCCGCCTCCTCGGCGCGAGTACGCCACGGCTCTGCGCGCAGCTCGTTCGGCTCGAACTCGCGCTTGAGCGGCCCGAGCACGCGCCACTCCAGCTCGTCCAGCTCCACGATGTTCGTGTCGATCACGCGGCCCGGCTCATCCGTCCGGCTGCCCGGCGCCATGCCGCGCCGGCGCACGTGTCCCACGCCGAGGGCGAACAGGCGTCGCGCCGGCATGATGCGGAAAGCGGTGGCGCCGATGCGCCCGGCGAGGAGCTCGCAATGCTTCTGCATCGAGAAGCCCTGCGGCACCTTGACCGTCGTCCACAGCCGATAGACCGAACCCGTCGTCTCGGCGTCGGTGCTGCGAACGACCACGTGCCCGGAGAAGGGATCGACCTTCGAGAGGTACTCGAACGCGGAATCGAGCTTCTCGGGTGGGACCTTCCACGCCACCAGCGCGCCGGGGGCGAGGTTGGTGGCCATGAGCGTCTGGCGAATGCGCCGGATGACGCCGCTCTCGAGCATCGCGCGCAACCGCTCGAGCACGATGTCGAGTGGGAGCTCGCTCAGGCGCGCGATCTCGGCGAAGGGGTCTTCGAGGAAGCCCGCGATCCGGTCCTCACTGACGGCGAGGATGCGGGCGTTGACAGGATCGGTGATTTCGGTCGGAACGGTGACAGCCATTGGAGAAAGATAGCAGTCGGACCCACCCGCCGGGCTTCGCCCGGTTCGGTCGTCGGATCGCCGATGGCCGCCGAACGGGTCCGCCCCTCAGTACCTCGGCAATGAATGCCGCACGGCGCGCGCACCGGCCGCCACGCCCGCGCCCACCGCGAACCCGACGCTCAGCGCCGTCCCCAGCCCAACGAGCGGCAGGAGTCCGAAGATCGGCCAGGCGATCGCCGCGGCCCCGACGCCGGCGATGATCGGCGCCAGAGCATTCTGCACGGCATCGACGTACCGCAGGCGGCGCATCACGAAGTTGCGGGACTGCGCATACGCCAGCGTGGCGAGTGCCAGCGACACGAGAAAGCTCAGGATGACGAACATGTGGTCCTCTTGGGCAGCAGGTCTGGTGTGCCGTACGTCACGACGCCTCGTCGGTTTCATCGGCGGCGCTGGCTGCGCGCGCCGCCACGCCGTAGCTTCTGCCCACCTTCACCACCGGCTGCATGATCACCCTCCGAGTCACCCGCCACGACCGAAACGAGCAATTGCTCGCCGAATGCCAGAGTGCCGTCATTCCGGCGCGCGGCGAGGTGCTCCAGCTCGATACCGTGGAGAGCGATGGCTCCATGTCGCGCCCCAGCACGCTGTGGCGCATCGTCGCGGTCACCATGCACGTGCCGTCGCTCAATTCGGGTGCACCTGATGACGGCACCGCGCTTCGCGTGCGCACCGTGGAGGTCAGCGTACTCCCCGACATTTCGCTTCCCGCACTCCACCAGGCCGCTGAGCAGGTGCTCGCGGAATCGCGGATGTGAGGTGGCGGGCGCCGGTCCACCGGCGCCTCCGCTGCCTCCCTCTCACCACGCTCGCTAGCTTTCGGCAGTGACTCGTTCGTCCGTGCCCGCCGTGTTCTCCGACGTCCGATCCATGCGTCCCCTGCTTCCTACCGGAGGCCACCACCGCGTCAGCCTCACGCTGCCCGACCATCTGGCGGCGTGGCAGCTTCCCCCGGGATGGAGCTGGGGGTCGGAGGGCGTGTGGGAGGACCATCGGCATTTCCAGGAGATCGTGGACGCGCTCGGCCGCTCGCTTTCCCTCGTGAGCGCCCCGCTCCCCGAGCACGCGGCGTGGCTCGAGGCGGAGGCGCGCGCGCTCGCGCACCGCAACCATCCCGCGGTCCCGACCACGTACCACTACTGGACCGCGAACTCCGACTCCCGCCGCGGTCCCGGCTACCTGCGCCGCTGGATTGCCGGCGAGACGATGGCGGCGCGGCTCGCGCGTGCCGGCGCGGAAGACATACCGACGGTGCTTCGCGTGATGCGCGAAGTGGGCTCAACGCTCTCGTACCTGCACGACGGCGGCAGCGTGCACGGCGCCGTGTTCGTGGGGAACGTTCTCGCGTCGCCGATGGGACGCCTCTGGCTTCTCGGCTGGCAGTGGGCGGTGCCGATGGAAAGCATCCCGGACCGCATCGCGCCCGATGCGACCACGATGCCCATCCCCCCCGATTGGCGCGATGGCTGGCAGCCGACCTTCGCCTCCGACCAGTGGCAGCTCGCGGCGCTGTGCTTCCACGCGCTCACCGGCGAGACGCCGCCGCCGGACGACATTCCCCCCGTGGCGCTCGTTCGCCCCGACCTGCCGCCGTCGGTTTCCGTGGTGCTCGACCAGGCGCTCCAGGCCGATCCGGCGAAGCGCTACCCGTCCGTCGCCGCGATGGTGCGCGCGCTGGACCGCGTCATCGGCAGCCGCACCGTGCTCACCCTGAGCGGCGAGCACACTGCAGCGGCACGCGAGTCACCAGAGGTGAGGCTCCGCTGGGCGCTCGCCGACGACTACGAGGTCATCGCACCGCTGGGCGCGGGCTCCTTCGGCTCGGTGTGGCGCGTGCGCGACCTTTCCCTTGGCCGCGAGGTGGCGCTCAAGCTGCTGCATCCACACGTCGCGCGCGACGAGCGCGCCGTCGGGCGATTCCGGCGCGAGGCGCGTCTCGCCGCGCAGCTGGCGCATCCCGCCATCGTGCCGATCTACGACTGGGACAGTCGCGGCAACGTGGCGTGGTACACCATGGAGCTGGCTGAAAGCGGATCGGTCGCGGAGCTCGTGACGCGCGCCGGCGCGCGGCCGCTGGCTGAAATCGCACCGCAGATCGACAGCGTGCTGAGCGGGCTCGCTGCCGCACACGCAGTCGGCATCGTGCATCGCGACCTCAAGCCCGAGAACATCCTCATCGACCGGTATCGTCGCTGGCGCATTGCCGACTTCGGCATTGCCAATCCGGCGGGCGAGGAGCCGGCGGGGGCGTCGGGGACACCGGCGTTCTCGCCGCCGGAGCAGCTGCTGGGAGAGGCGCAGGACGTGACCGCCGACCTGTTCTCCCTCGCGGCGATCGTCGCGTTCGTCCTCACCGGCACGCCTCCATTCGGCGAAGCGGACGGCAAGACGATCCTCGCGCGCGAGCTGTCCGGGATGCTCGACCTCACGCCGTATCCACCCGAGATCGCATCATGGCTGGAGCGTGGCCTCGCCTCCGATCCGGAGGCGCGTTTCCCCGATGCGATCGCCATGCAGGAAGCCTGGCGAGAGGCGGCGGGAGCCGTTCTCGAACGCGAGCGTCGCGTACCGTGGTGGCGTCGGCTCTTCGGCGGCGAAGAGGCTGGCGAAGGCTGGTGGCGCGAGGAGACGCCAGTCGCGGAGTGACCGCGCACGCAAGCTGCATGCTGCGTCGCACATGACATTCCGTTCGATCAATCCGGCCACCGGCCAGTTGCTCGCCGAGTTTCCGGCACATGCTTCCGCGGAAGTGGAACAGCGCCTCGCCCGCGCCTCGGCGACCGCTCCCCGCTGGCGCGACACTCCGGTGGCGGAACGCGCGGCGATGGTCCGCCGGCTCGGTGAGCTGCTCGACGCGGACAAGGATCGACTCGGCCGGATGATGACGCTCGAGATGGGGAAGCCCATCCGCGCGGCCGTGGACGAAGCGGCGAAATGTGCCGTCGCCTGCCGCTACTACGCCGACCACGGTCCATCGTTCGTCGCCGACCAGCCGGTGGAAGACGAAGGACATCGCTCTTTCATCGCCTACGAGCCGCTCGGCGTCGTCCTCGCCGTGATGCCCTGGAACTTTCCCTTCTGGCAGGCCATCCGGTTCATGGCGCCGGCGTTCGTCGCCGGCAACGTGGCCCTGCTGAAGCACGCGTCGAACGTGCCGCAGTGCGCGCTCGAGCTCGAGGCACTGGTGCGTCGTGCCGGCGCGCCCGAGGGCGTGTTCCAGACGCTGCTCATCGGATCCGACGTGGTCGCTAGCGTGCTGTCGGACCCGCGCGTTGCGGCAGCCACGCTCACCGGCAGCGAGGGCGCCGGGAGCAGTGTCGCGTCGATTGCGGGCAAGCACATCAAGCCGACGGTGCTCGAGCTCGGCGGGAGCGATCCCTTCATCGTCATGCCGAGCGCCGACTTCGGTCGCGCGGTGGAGACGGCGGTGAAGGCGCGTACGATCAACAACGGCCAGAGCTGCATCGCCGCGAAGCGCTTCATCGTTCACGACTCCATCTTCGACCGCTTCCTCCGGCGCTTCACCGAAGGGATGCAGGCGCTCCGCGTCGGCGACCCGATCGATCCGTCCACGCAGCTCGGTCCGCTCGCCTCGGCGAAGCAGGCCGAGGAGCTCGAGGAACAGGTGGCACGCTCGGTGGCGGCAGGAGCGCGGCTCGTCTGTGGTGGCAGGCGCACCGCGCCCGACACAGCCTTCTTTCCCGCCACGGTCCTCACCGACATCCCGGAAGGATCGCCCGCATGGAGCGAAGAGCTGTTCGGGCCAGTGGGATGCGTCTATCGCGCGCGCGACGTGAGCGACGCCATTCGCATCGCGAATGCAACGCGCTTCGGTCTCGGCGCGAGCGCGTGGACGAACGAGGCCGCGGAGCAGGAAGCATTCGTGCGCGGCATCGATTCAGGGAGCGTGTTCGTCAACGACATGGTCGCCTCCGACCCGCGTTTCCCGTTCGGCGGGGTGAAGGCGTCCGGGTACGGTCGCGAGCTGAGCGACCTCGGGTTGCGCGAGTTCACCAACATCAAGACGGTGCGTATCCGCACGGGCGGCGACAGCACCGCCGGCACGCACACCGAATAGCGACGCTCGTTCCGCTACGCGCGCTCGGCCTGGTCTCAGGCCGTTCGCAGTGCGACGCGTACCGTGGTTCCCGCCCCTTCCGAGCTCTCGATGGTCACCTCGCCGCCCCAGCTCTCGACGAGCCGGCGGGTGATGGGAAGTCCGAGGCCGCTACCGCTCGTGCGAGTGGAGAAGTGCGGCTCGAAGATCTTCGGCAGCACGTCGGCGCTGATGCCGCTGCCATCGTCGGTCACGGAGAGCACCACGGCGGGGACACCATCACTGGTCGCACCCTGCCCGATGCGGGTGCGCACGTGTCGCGCGCCGGCGAGACGCGCGTTCTCGTAGAGGTTGAGCAGCACTTCGCGCAGTTCGTCTTCCCGCGCGAGCGCCCTCGGAAGCCGGCTGGCGACGTGGAGCTCCCACTCGACCTCTCCTTCGCCGAGCTGTTCCAGCGCCACGACGTCCTCGGCAATGTGGGCAATGTCGGTCGCTTCGGCCGCCGGGCGTTCCTCGGGGCCGCCCCCATAGCGGCTGAACGAGCGCGCGATCTCGTCCAGCCGATCGATCTCGGTCAGGATGCGCGACACGTTCTGGTCGAGGATCGCGTCGAAGTCGGGCCGCCCGCGCGCGCGACGCAGGTGCTGCACGCCGAGCCGGATCGGGGTGAGCGGATTCTTGATCTCGTGCGCCACCTGGCGCGCCATCTCGCCCCATGCCAGCACGCGCTGGGCGTGGGCCAGCTCGGTCACGTCGTCCAGCGTGAGCACGGCACCGCCGCTCGAGAGGCGCGTGAGCTGTCCGCGCAGCGTGCGCCCGTCGCGCTCCACCTCGAAGCCATCCGACTCGGCTTCGCTGACGAGGAAGCGTGCCACGCGCGCGGCCACCGCGTGCGCCGACATTGCCTGCAGCGGCGCGCCGGCGGGCGGCACGTCCCCCAACAGCGTGTCGGCACGTGGGTTGGCGAGAATCACGCGTCCGCGGTCGTCCACCGCCACCACGCCGCTGGCCACCGTGCGAAGCACGGCATCGGTGCGACGTTGCGCTTCCTCCAGCGCAGCGCGACTCTCGCCGAGGTCAGCCGCCATCGCGCGGAAGGCGCTGAACACGGGAACGAATTCGCTCGCCGTGTCGCGCGGCAGCGGAAGCTCGATCTCACCACGCCCCACGGCGCGCGCCGCGCCCCGAAGCGCAGCGATCGGACGCGCAAGCTGCCGCGCCGCGAGAGCGCTCAGCCAGAGTGCGGCAGCCGCGCCGAGCGCGCTGGCGAACAGCACGAGCACGCCCAGGTCGCGGCGGCGGCGGTCGAGCAGGAGGTCATCCACCCGCGCCGGCGCGCCGATCACGGTGCTCGCCCCGGCCGCGGCCGGCAGTGCACGATACCCCATCATTCCCGTGGTGCCGGCGAGCGGTTCTGGCTTCGTCGCGCTGACCTCTTCGGCGACGCCCAGCTCCAGCGCCACGTCCGGGCGCAGGAGGCTGCCCATCGGGGCGAGCTCGGCGAACAGCGAATCGCTCGCCGCCACGAGGACTCCTGACCGGTAGAGCAGCAGCTTGGTGTCCAGCCGCGTGCTCTCCCGCCGCAACCAGTCCGCCTGTCCCACACCGGACACGGCCCGCACCGTCTCCGTCACGAGGAGTCGCCGCGACGCCTGTGCATCGTCGAAGAGCTGCCGCCAGCTCCAGAAGGCGAACACCACCGCGGGGACGAAGAAGAACGCGAACAGCGCCACGGAGAGCCGCGTGCGGTAGCTGCGCAGGCGTCGGCGGCGGAGCCGGAGCCACCGTCCGGCGCGCCCGTCGGCCACGGCGCCAAGAAGCCAGACGAATCCCACGGCCGCGATGTCGAGCAGCACAAGCAGCCCTCCACGCGGCGCCAGCGAATCGAGTCCCCGGAGGTCCACCTCGACGTGCGCGCGTGCCGCGCCGAACGGGCCATGCACCGGCCAGTCCCCATGGAGCTCAGTGCCTTCACGCCGCCAGCGGATCTCGGTCCGCGGTGCCAGCGAATCGGCTACCAGTTGCACCGTGTACGGCGGCTCGTTGCCCTGGCGCGCGACCAATCCGTACCAGCGCGCGTATGCGTCGTTGCCGATCAGGCGCGTGCGTGGTGCGACGAGAATCGTCACGACCCCGCCGCGCATCGGCACCGCCACCACGCGCACGCCGTACGCGTTCGGTCGGATCGTCGTGACGACGCGCGCCTCATTGAGCGACGCCGTGAGCGCGGCGACGGCCACGGTGTCGAACGCGACGTCGAATGGCGCCGAGCCGAAGGTGGCGATCGGCACCGCGCCGACCCACGACGTGAGCGCGACGGGGTACCCCGCCGCCGCGAGGTCGGAGCCGACGTACTGCTCGAGCAGCGCCTGCGAGCTTCGTGGCAGTTCGCCCCCCTCGAGCGAGCTCGCCAGGCGGGACGCGAGGGTCACGCCGTACGAGTCCGGTGAATCCAGTCCTCTTACATCACGCTCGGCGAGCTCCACGCGCCCCCGCGACGTGCTACCCCACACCACCGTGGTCGCTGCGAGGCCGGCGACCAGCGCGGCGGCGAGCAGGGCGCGCCGCGAAGGACGTGCGAGGACGAGCGCACCCACGGCGAGCACCCAGAGCACGCTGTACCATTGCGGCCATTGCCCCGGCGCGCTCCACACCAGTGGCGCCACCGCCGCGGCGAGCAGCGCGAGCAGGGGACCCGCCGCCGGACGCAACCCTCGTCCCCCGAGCACGGAGCGGCCGGCCCAGCCGGCGAGGACGAGCAGTACCGTCGCCGCGAGGCAGAGCGGCACGGTCCAGTTGAGCCACAGCGCAGCGCCTGCCCCGTCCCCCGGCGGCGCGATGCCGCGCGCCAGCGCGCCGACGATGAAGGGGCCGAAGCCGACGGTGAGCACGGCGATCGCCGCGCCCGCCGCCCGCGGCAGCCCCGAGCCGACTCGCCGCACGACGAGCAGCAGGAGGAGCAGCAGCGTACCCGAGGTGAGCGCGAGCGCGGCCGCGTTCGCGGTGAGTGCTCCGCCGGCCGGGTAGAAGTAGATGGCGGGATCGAAGAAGCGGGACCGTGTGGAGAATTCGCTCAACGGCACGACGGCGATGCAGCGAAGCACCACCAGGGCACCGACAGCCGTGGCCAGGGCACCAAGCTCGCGTCGCGCCACCATGACCATGAACGCGATGAGCGCCACGAGCACGGCGACGCCGACGCGCACGCGAGCACGCTCGAGCAGCCGCAGGCGCACCTCGCCCTCCGACGGTACCATCGCTCGCGCCACGAAGAGCGCGCGACCACGGTCCACGTACGTGAGCGCAGCCCGCAGTCCGCTGTCGGTCGGCGGCGCGAAGCTGAACCCTTCCGCGATCTCGTTGCTCGGCAGGCGCTGCGCGAGCCCGCGGGAAAGCCGGTCGGCCGGTGGCTGCGCGACGAGCAGCGACGTGGCCACCGCGCGCGTGCCATCGCTGTCGCGCGCGACGTAGACGGTGAGGCCGAACGGAGTGGCGACCACGCCGGACGACGCGACGAACGCGAGCGGGTTCGCGTGCACCGTACCGGCCCAGACGACCAGCGTGTCGGCGCGCATCACGAGGATGGCGCGGTGGTTCTCGTCGCCGAGGGAGTGGCGGAGGGTGGCGACGGCGGACGTGGGATCCGTGACCGGCATGAGAGCGAGCGCGCGGCCAGCCACCTCGCGCAACGCCGCGAGCTCGTCGTCCAGGCGGTGGCGAAGCACGTCCTCCAGCTCTGCCGCCTGCGTGGCGCTCACGCCCGCTGGATCGCGCTCGAATCGCTCGAGCCGCAGCTCCGCGCGTCCCGCCGAGAAGCTGGCGATGAGGAGCGCCATCACGATGATCGAGAGCGGCGTGCGCGCCGAGCGCGGGCTCCAGCGCAGCCCCGCCCAGAGGGCGAACGCGGTGGCGAGCACCACGGCGATCACGTAACCTACCTGCTGACTCGCGAGCCATCCGCTCGCCAGCATCAGGGCCGCCGCCGCGGACGCCGGCGCCACGAGGGCGCGCACTCCCGCGGCGGGCAGCCACCGCCTCAGCGTGTCGCGCAGAATGACTTATCCCTCCCTCTCGCCGGCGCCGTCAGACACGCCGCGCCGTATCAAGGAGCTGCGGCCCGGCGAGGTCGCAGCCATCCTCGCCGCTGACCCGCGCCTCATCATCCCGGTCGGGACCTGCGAGCAGCACGGACGACACCTCCCGCTCGGGTCCGACACGCTCATCGTCGAGCGCCTCGCCGACGACTTCTCGGCCGAGTTCGGCATCCTGCGCGCGCCCACGCTGGAGTACGGCGTCAACGTGGACACCGAGCGCGGATTTCCCGGCAATGCGTCCCTGCGCAAGAAGACCCTCCACCGGATGCTGAACGACCTGTTGAACACGTGGGAGATGACGGGGGTACGAGAGTTCATTCTGTTGACGGCCCACGAGCACGATCCGCATCAGGAGGCGCTCGCCACGGTGATCACGACCCTGGCACGCGTCCGGGTGGTGGACATCTTCTCGGTGGACTTTCACACGCTGCTGGAGGGCCAGTCCGAGCCGATGCACGGCGACGAGGTGGATACCTCGCTCATGCTGTACATCGCGCCGGACCTTGTGCGGATGGACCTTGCTGAAGACTATATGATGTCGCGTGAAGAGCTTCGGCGATACCGCCGAGGATGGCTGAAGATCCCGCGCGGCAGCACCGGCTCCATCGGCCGACCCTCCCTCGCCAGCGCCGAAAAGGGCGCTGCCATCTACGCCTGCATCCGTGAACGCGTCCGCTCCCGCGTCTTTCTCTCCCCGGAGCCGGACATCGACTGATTGAAACCCCGTCGCTGCCCATTCGTACGGGGCGGTGACCAATCACCCAGGACCTCCCCCCCGATGCGTACACTGGTGCCCGTTGCGCTTGCCGCCGCGCTCTTCCTGCCCGCGGTGGCCCACGGCCAGGATAGCGCGTCCGCACGTGGCGTCGCCCTCACGCTGGATGAGGCGATCTCGCTCGCGCGGCGCAACAACCCGGCCTTCCTCTCTCAGGCGAACGATCGCTCCACCGCCGATGCTGCCGTGCGCAGCGCGCGTGGTGCCTTCCTGCCGAGCGCCGACGCTTCCTTCGCCACCCGCTTCCAGCAGGGTGGTCAGCAGGTATTCAACGGCCTCTCGTTCAGCAACAACTCGGGAACCCGCCAGGCGAGCTACGACCTGAGCCTCAACTACCGGATCAACAGCGCCACCTTCGTGAACCCGAAGGCCGCGATGGCCAACCGGAATGCGGTCGAGGCGGACATCACCGGCGCGGCGGAGCAGCTGCGCGCCACCGTCACGCAGCAGTACCTGACCGTGCTTCAGGCGCAGGCGCGCGCGGCGCTCCAGGACACCCTGGTCAATACGGCGCAGGTGCAGCTCGATCTCGCCAAGGCCAAGCTCGCGGTCGGCTCGGGCACCATCCTCGACGTGCGGAGCGCCGAGGTGGCGCTCGGCCGCGCCCAGGTGGCACAGCTCACGGAGCAGAACAACGTCGAGGTCGAGAAGCTTCGTCTCTTCCAGCAGATGGGAGTCCCGCAGCCGAGCGGCGTGGTGCTCACCACCGAGTTCCGCCTCGACACTCCGATGTTCTCCCTCGATTCGCTGCTCGACCTGGCGCGCCGGGCCAACCCGTCCATCGTGGCACTCCGGTCACGGGAGCGCGCGGCAGACATGAACACGAAGGCCGCCAAGGCTGCGTACACGCCGACGCTCTCGCTCAGCACCGGCTGGGGTGGCAACTCCTACGAGTACTCCGATCCGAACTATCTGGTGAATCGCGCGCGCGCCGGCGCCCTGTCGTCGTACGCCAGCTGCATGACGTCGGACTCGATCCGCGTCGGCTCCGGCCTCAGTGCGGTGGGCTGCAGCGGTCCGCAGTACACCTTCACCGATACGCAGGCGCAGGCGATCCGGGACGCGAACAACCAGTTCCCCTTCCGCTTCAACCGGTCGCCCTTCGCGCTCACGGCCCAGCTCTCCGTCCCGATCTTCGACAACTTCCAGCGTGAGGAGCGCGTACAGGTAGCAGAGGCCGCGCGCGACGACGCCATGTACCAGGTGAAGGCGAAGGACCTCGCCCTCACTGCCGACGTGACGCAGGCGTACCTGACGCTCATGACCGGCGTGAAGACGGTGCAGCTGCAGCAGCAGAACGCGCAGAAGGCGCAGGAAGAGCTGGCCTTTGCCGAGGAGCGCTACAAGGTCGGAGCCGCCACTTTCCTCGACGTCACCACGGCACGCGGCACCTACGAGCAGGCCCTGATCGACCGCGTGAACGCCGTCTACGACTTCCATAAGGCATTCGCCGCGCTCGAGAACGCGGTCGGACGTCCCCTCCGCTAATTCCCTCCGAGAGACGATGGCCATGAGCAAGCGCGTGAAGATGTCCGTATTCGGCGGGGCGGTGCTGGTCGCGATCGCGATCGGCGGGCTCACCGCCGCCAAGCGAGGCAACAAGGCCGTGGAAGTGCGCACGGAGTCCGTGCAGCGCCGCGACCTCGTGTCGTCGGTGACGGCGAGCGGCCAGGTGCAGCCGCAGCTCAAGGTGGACCTGAGCTCCGACATCACCGGCAAGATCGTCAAGCTGGCGGTGAAGGAAGGCCAGATGGTGTCCAAGGGCCAGTTCCTGCTCCAGATCGACCCGCAGCAGGCCGAAGCCGCCGTGCAGCGGCAGGACGCGTCGCTCGCCTCGAGCAAGGCGCAGATGGCGCAGGCCCAGGCGAACCTGCTGCAGGCCCAGAAGAGCTACGAGCGCACCGCCGCGATCAAGAAGACCAACCCGACGCTCATCTCCGACGAGCAGCTCGAACAGCTGCGCACGGCCGTGGACGTGAACAAGGCGCTCTACGAGTCCGCGAGGCACCAGGTCGAGCAGGCCAGCGCGCTCCTGACGGATGCCCGCAGCGCCCTCGGCAAGACCACCATCTACGCGCCGATGTCCGGGCGCGTGACGCGGCTGAACGTGGAGAATGGCGAGACGGCCATCATGGGTACCCTGAACAAGGATGCCGCCACGCTGCTCACCATCGCCGACATGAGCGTGCTGGAGACCAAGGTGAAGGTCGACGAGACCGACGTCGCCCGCATCGCCGTCGGCGATTCGGCGGTCATCCAGATCGACGCCTTCCCCGACACCACGTTCATCGGTCGCGTGACGCAGATCTCCAACAGCTCGGTCAAGGGCGCGGCCGCGGGCGCGACCACCGACCAGGCGGTGGATTACGAGGTCACCATCCAGCTCGTGAACATCCCCGCCGAGACGCGGCCCGACTTCTCGGCCACGGCGAAGATCATCACCGACACCCGCAAGCAGGCCCTCTCGATTCCCATCATCGCGCTCACCGTGCGTGAGAACGAATCGCTCAGCAAGGGCGACACGGCGGTCGGACTGGGCAAGCCGCGGCCGCAGAAGGAAGTCGGCAAGAAGGACGTCGAGGGCGTGTTCGTCGTCGGCAAGGACAACAAGGTGACCTTCCGGCCGGTCAAGGTCGGCATCGCGGGTGAGAAGCACTTCGAGGTGCTGAGCGGACTCAAGGAAGGGGACAAGATCGTGGCGGGCACCTACCAGGCGATCCGCGAGCTCAAGGATGGCGCGACCATCCGTGAGACGAAGGTGGAGGCGCCGAAGCCGGCGACCAAGTCGTGAGCCACGACACCACCGTCGAAGCCCCGCTCGGCGCAACCGCCGAGCGGCAGGCGATCATCGACTCCACCGGCACCGCGCCTGGCAGCGACTGGGTCATCGTCACCCGCGGCATCAAGCGCGAATACGACATGGGGGGCGAAATCGTGCGCGCCCTCCGTGGCGTGGACCTCGCCATCCGCCGCAACGAGTACGTGGCCATCATGGGACCGTCCGGCTCCGGCAAGTCGACGCTCATGAACGTCATCGGCTGCCTCGACACCCCGAACGAGGGGGAGTACTGGCTCAACGGGACGCGGGTCTCCTCCATGTCCGACGACGAGCTGGCGCGCGTGCGGAACAAGGAGATCGGCTTCGTCTTCCAGACGTTCAACCTCCTGCCCCGCGCCACGGCACTGCACAACGTGGAGCTGCCGCTCGTCTACGCCGGCGTGTCGGGGGAAGAGCGCAAGCGGCGCGCGCGCGAGGCGCTCGAGCGCGTGCAGCTCGACAAGCGCATGGATCACCGGCCCAACGAGCTGTCGGGCGGCCAACGCCAGCGCGTCGCCATCGCGCGCGCACTGGTGAACAACCCGTCCATCCTCCTCGCCGACGAGCCGACCGGCAACCTGGATTCGACGACCTCGGAGGAGATCATGCGCGTCTTCGAGGCCCTCGCCAACCAGGGACAGACCGTCATCATGGTGACGCACGAACCCGACATCGCCCAGCACGCGCGGCGCGTGGTGGTGCTGCGCGACGGGCTCATCGCCTCCGACGAGCGTCGCTCGGCGTTCGTCGAGAAGCTCGGCCTGCCGGCGTAGCGGTCGTCCTCCCCCGTGCCCTTCTTCGAAGCGATCCGTCTTGCGCTGCAGCAGATCTGGGTGCAGAAGCTCAAGAGCTTCTTCACCCTGCTCGGCGTGATGATCGGCGTCACCTTCCTCATCGCCGTTGTCTCCATCGTGAGCGGCATGAGCCGCTACATGACCGACCAGCTGGTCGGCAAGATCATGGCGGTGAACTCGTTCGAGCTGCGCAGCCGGCCGAACATCAACATCGGCAATCACGACGAGTCGTACTGGCGCGAGCTGCGCCGGCGGCCGCGCATCAAGGACACGGACATCCAGCCCGTCGCCGAGGCGCTGCCCGACGGCGTGCTCTGGGCCGCGGTGGGCGAGGACAACCTCGACATCGAGTCGAAGTACGTGAACAAGCCCCGTTCCGTGCTCGCATACACCGTGACGGAGGACTACTTCACGATCAAGAAGATGGCACCCACCGAGGGGCGCCTCTTCAGCCCGCAGGAGTACGAGCGCGGCATGAACGTCGTCGTCATCGGGCAGGACGTGGCCGACTACTTCTTCCCCAGCCTGGACCCGATCGGCCGCCAGCTGACGGTGCGTGGACTTCCCTACACGGTCGTCGGCGTGATGGAGAAGCAGGGGAGCGCGTTCGGCATCTCGTTCGACAAGTTCATCATCGCGCCCCACAACTCGCCACTGAACCGCTACGTCAACGCGCACGGCGTGATCGACGCGATCATGATCCAGACGCCGAGCCGCGAGGGGATGCTCAGCACGATGGAGGACGTGCGGCAGGTCATGCGCGCGCGGCACCACCTGCGGCCGGCACAGAAGGACGACTTCGAGCTCGAGACGTCGGATTCCGCACTCGAGTTCTGGAACAAGATCAAGGGCTACCTGGTCATTGCCGGCGTGGCCCTTCCCGCCATCGGGCTCGTGGTCGGCGCCATCGTCATCATGAACATCATGCTGGTCGCGGTCGCCGAGCGGACGCGCGAGATCGGGATCCGGAAGTCACTCGGCGCCCGCCGGCGCGACATCATGAGCCAGTTCCTCGTCGAAAGCGCAACGCTCAGCACCGTGGGCGCCGCGCTTGGCGTGATCACCGGCTTTGCCTTCGCCAAGCTGATCGCCGCCGTCACGCCGCTGCCCGCCGCCGTGGAGCTGTGGTCGGTGCTGGTCGGCGTGGGCATCGGCGCCGGCGTGGGCATCGTGGCGGGGGCGTATCCGGCGAGTCGCGCCTCGCGCCTCGACCCGATCACCGCGCTGCGGGCGGAGTAGGCCATGTCCGTCATTCAGCAGCGAATCCACGGGCTCCGGGAGGGCGTCACCATCGCCCTCGACTCCATCCGTGCCAACAAGGTACGGGCGGGGCTGACGATCCTCGGCATCGCGGTCGGCGTCTTCGTCGTGGTGGTCATCTCCGCCGCCATTCACGGGATCAACGAGAGCGTCGCCAAGGATTTCGAGAGCACGGGGCCGACCACCTTCTTCGTCTCCCGCTATCCGATCAGCTTCGAGGCCTGCGACGGCACGGATGAGACGTGCAAATGGCTGCGCAACCCGAAGCTCACACTCGCCGACGTCACGACGCTCGACCAGCTGCCCTCCGTGCGCACGGCAGGTGGGCGACTCGACACGTCGCGACCCATCGCGTACCGGGACAAGCGCGTCGCCGGCGTCCAGGTCAGCGGCTTCACCGGCAACTGGCAGCAGATCGACGGGGGCGGCGACATCTATCCCGGTCGCAACTTCACGGTGGCCGAGGCCAATGCCGGTGACCGGGTCGTAGTGATCAACGACGAGCTGGCCACGGAGCTGTTCGGCGAATCCGACCCGATCGACAAGACGATCGACCTGGGCGGCGTCCCCTTCCAGGTGGTCGGCATCTACCACTACGAGGCGAGCTTTCTGTCCGGCGGTAACAAGCCGCGGGCCATCGTGCCCATCGAGTCGGCACGGAAGAACCTCAAGGCCTCGTGGGCCGACATCGGCATCGCCGTCATTCCCGCCACCGGGGTGACGCGTGCGCAGGCGATCGACGACGTGATCGCCTCCATGCGCGCGCGCCACGGACTGCGGCCCGCGGCGGATAATGATTTCGCGATCATCACCCAGGACCAGCTGTTCGACGTCTACAACAAGATCTTCGGCGCCTTCTTCCTCGTCATGGTCGTCCTCTCGGCGGTGGGGCTCATCGTCGGCGGCGTGGGCGTGGTCGCGATCATGATGATCTCGGTCACGGAGCGCACGCGCGAGATCGGCGTGCGGAAGGCACTCGGCGCAACCCGCGGCACGATCCTCTGGCAATTCCTCGTCGAGGCGGTCACGCTGACCGGCATCGGCGCAATCATCGGCCTCGTGTTCGGCGCGCTGGTGGCCTTCGCCATCAAGCAGATGACGCCAGTCGCAGCGAGCGTGCCCCCGCTGGCGGTGGTGGCGGCGCTGCTCACCAGCTGCGTGACGGGCGTGCTCTTCGGCATGCTCCCCGCCGCCAAGGCGGCGAAGCTCGATCCGGTGACGGCACTGAGATACGAGTAGGACTGGAAGACAGGAGGACTGGAAGACAGGAGGACCGGAGGACCGGAGGACCGGAGGACCGTTCGGTCCCTCGGTCCCTCGGTCCTCCCGCCTTCCCGCCTGACACTTTCCCCGCGCTCGAGCCGTAGTCCCGGAAACTCCTTCACGAGCGCCCACGCATGCCCTTCCTCGAGGCCGTCAGGCTCGCGCTGCAGCAGATCCGCGTCCAGAAGCTCAAGAGCTTCTTCACCCTGCTCGGCGTGATGATCGGCGTCACCTTCCTCATCGCCGTCGTCTCCATCGTCACCGGCATGGGCAAGTACATGGAAGAGGACTTCGCCGGACGGATCCTCGGTGCCAACACCTTCACCCTTCGGCGCTTCCCCTGGTTCGGCGACAACGTCACCGAAGAGCAATGGAAGGAGTGGCAGCGACGCCCGCGCGTCTTTCCGGCGGAGGTCCAGATCGTCCGCAACTCGCTGCCCGAAGGTACGCGCTACGCCATCGAGAGCCAGAACAACGTCTACGCCAGCACGCCATACGCGCGTCCGCGCCAGGTGGACGCGCATGCGGTGGAAGGCGACTACTTCACGATCAAGAACTACAACCTCACTTCCGGCCGCGTGTTCACGCAGCAGGAGGCGGAGCTGGGCAGTCCGGTCGTCGTGATTGGTGACGAGGTGGCGAAGTACTTCTTCGTCGGCCTCAACCCGATCGGGCGCGAGCTGCGCATCGGGGGGATTCCCTACCAGGTCATCGGCGTCATCGAGCATCAGGGGAACCTGTTCGGCATCTCGCTCGACAAGCTCGCCATCGCGCCCTTCCACTCGCCCCTGCACCGACTCACCAATCCGCGCGGTGACATTGACGGCATGCTGGTCCAGGCGCCGAACGAGATCATGATGAACGACGCCATGGAGATCACGCGCGAGGTGCTGCGCGGCCATCGCCGCCTGCGGCCGGCGGTAGCGGACAACTTTGCCATGGAAACGTCGGCGTCCGCGCTGGCGTCGTTCGAGAAGGTAAAGAACGTGATGACCATCGCCGGCGCCGCGCTGCCCGCCATCGGCCTCGTCGTGGGCGGGCTGGTGATCATGAACATCATGCTCGTCGCGGTCGCCGAGCGCACGCGCGAAATCGGCATCCGGAAGTCGCTTGGCGCGCGGCGAAAGGACATCCTGCGGCAATTCCTCGTCGAGAGCGCCACCCTCAGCACGCTGGGGGCGATGCTCGGCATCGCCCTCGGCATCCTCGGCGCGAAGATCATCGCCTGGAACACACCGCTCCCGGCGGCCGTGGCGCCGTGGTCGCTCGTCGTCGCCACCCTCCTCGGTACCGTGGTCGGCATCGCCTCCGGCGTGTACCCGGCGCGGCGGGCAGCCCGGCTGGATCCCATCGACGCCCTGCGGGCGGAATAGCCATGCGATTCCTCACTCCCTTCTCGATGGCCTTCGAGGGCATCGGCATCGCGCTCGACGCGCTGCGCGCCAACAGGGTGCGCGCCGGGCTCACCATCATGGGCGTCGCCGTCGGGGTCTTCGTCGTCGTCGCCATGTCGTCGGTGGTGCGTGGCATCAATGAATCGTTCCGTCGCGACATCGAGGCTGCCGGCCCGACGTCGTTCTTCGTGTACCGCCGGCCGATCGGCGGCTTCAACGTCTGCGATGGCACCGACGAGACCTGCCCGGAACGACGCAATCCGGGGATCACCATGGACGAGGTGGCGACGATCGAGCGGCTGCCGACGATCCGCGCCGTGACGGCACACGTGGGCACCAACGCCAGCTTCCGCTACAAGGACAAGTACATCCGCAACGCCGGCCTCGAGGCCTACACGGCCAACTGGACGGAGATCGACGGCGGCGACATCTACCCGGGCCGCAGCTTCACCTACGCCGAGAATGCGACCGGGGCGAAGGTCGTGCTGGTGAACGACAAGCTCGCCGAGCAGCTGTTCGGTACGTCCGACCCGATCGACAAGGTGATCCGCATCGATGACGTGGAGTTCACGATCATCGGGTTCTACCACTACACCGCGAGCCCGATGGGCACTCCCACATCGGCCGGTGGGGGTGACTCGCCCAAGGCCATCGTCCCGTTCGAGACGGCGCGCCGGCACCTCAACCTCTGGATGCGCGGCAACAACCTGATCGTGAAGCCGTACACCGGCGTCAGCGTGGAGGAGGCGGTCGACGACGTGACCGCCGCGCTGCGCGGCAAGCGCGGCCTGCGGCCTGGCGCGAAGAACAACTTCGACATCGTGACCCAGGACCGGCTCTGGAACATCTACCAGAACCTGTTCGGCACCTTCTTCGTCGTCGGGCTCGCGCTGTCGTCGGTGGGGCTGCTCGTCGGGGGCGTGGGGGTGATCGCGATCATGATGATCTCGGTCACGGAGCGCACGCGGGAGATCGGCGTGCGCAAGGCGCTCGGCGCGACGCGATGGACGATCCTCTGGCAATTCCTCGTCGAGGCGGTCACGCTGACGGGCATCGGTGCGTCGGTGGGACTCCTGCTGGGCATCCTCGTGGCGGTGGGCGTGCGGACGGCCTGGCCGTCGATCCCCGCCAGCACCTCGTGGGGCAGCGTCGCCGCCGCACTCGGCATCAGCGCAGTGACCGGCGTCATCTTCGGCATGCTGCCGGCCGTGCGAGCGGCCAGACTGGATCCGGTGACGGCGCTGAGGTACGAATAGGGCGGTTCTTCGGTTCTTCGGCATGTGGGTTCACAGCCTGCCTCGGCGTGCTCCTGGCATCCCGAGGCAGGCTGTGAACCGAAGAACCGACAAGCGAAGAACCCCGGCAGACAAGCATTGCCTCCATCGCCAGCCGTCGCGTCCGCGCCCTATATTGCCCCCATGCTTCCCGAGCCCGTCGCCATCCTTGCCATCGCGGCGCACCGAGACGACGTCGAGCTGACCTGCGGCGGCACGCTCATCGGGGCCGCGCGCCGCGGCCAGCGTACGGCCATCATCGACCTCACGCAGGGAGAGATGGGGACGCGCGGCTCGGCAGCCCTCCGGGCGGAGGAAGCATCACGCGCCGCCGAAGTCCTGGGCTGCGTGGCGCGGGAGACGCTCGGTCTTCCCGATGCCGGCATCGAGAACACGCCGGCCACGCGCGAGAAGCTCGCGCTTGCCATACGGCGATACCGGCCACGCGTCGTGATCGCGCCGTCGCTCGAGGGGCGGCACCCCGATCATCGCATCGCCGCCCAGCTCGTGCGCGACGCCTGTTTCGTGGCCGGCCTGCAGAAGATCGCGCCGGACGTGCCGAAGCACCGGCCGCTCAAGATCCTCCACTGCCTCAGCTACCGGCAGGACTTCGTGCGCCCCACCTTCGTCGTGGACATCAGCGCGGATTTCGAGCGCAAGATGGAGGCGGTGCGCTGCTACAGCTCGCAGTTCGACGAGGCGATCCAGGCAGGCGAGGTCTATCCGAACGGTGAGCCCCTGTACGACGTGATCACGCATTACGCGGCGTACTACGGGACGCTCATCCGCACGCGCTACGGCGAGCCGTTCTTCACCACCGAGATGATGCGCGTCGACGACGTCGCCGCGCTGGAGGTTGCCACCTTTTGAGCGCCAACGCCTCCGATGACGTCAACTATGGCTCGTACCTCGCCCTGAGCGAGCTGCTGGAGCTGCAGCGCCCGCGCTCCGACAATCCGGACGAGCTGCTCTTCATCGTCGTCCATCAGTCGAGCGAGCTGTGGTTCAAGACGATCCTGCACGAGCTCGACCTCCTGATCGACTCCCTGTCGAAGCGGGAGGCCGAGTTCGCGCTGTTCCGCGTGGAGCGCATCAACGCGCTCATGCGCATCGTGTCGGCCCAGCTCGCGGCGCTGGAGACACTTCCCCCACAGCACTTCGCCCAGTTCCGCGGTTACCTCGGCACGTCGAGTGGCTCGCAGAGCGTGCAGTTTCGCGCCATCGAGGCCGTCTCCGGGCTGCGTGAGCCGCATTTCCTCCACGTGCTGCGCGAGCACGGCGACATTCCGCCACTCGTCAGCGACGCGCTCGCCCGCCCCACCCTGCAGGAGCTCTTTCTCACGCTGGTGCGTGAGCAGGGCACGAGCCTCGAGGAGCTGTACACCGGCCGCAAGCCGACCATGCTGTTCTTCCTCGCCGAGGCGCTGCTGGAGTACGAGCAGCAGTTCGGGCTCTGGCGCTTCCGGCACGTGCAGCTGGTGGAGCGCGTGCTCGGGCCGCTCACCGGCGGCACGGGCGGAACGCTCGGCGCGAAGTACCTCGCGCGCACCGTGGACCAGAAGTTCTTTCCCGAGCTCTGGTCCGTGCGCTCCGGCTTCTACGGCGGCCCCCGAAGCGAGGCGTGATTCACGACATCACCGTGCTCGTCCAGCCGGGCACGCCGGAGTGGCCGGGCGACGTGCCGTTCACCTGCGGCTGGACTTCACGGCTCAGCGATGGCGCGTCGGTGAATCTCTCGCACATCGCCGGGAGCCCGCACGTCGGCACCCATGCGGACGCGCCCCTGCACGTGCGCGATGGTGACCCGGCGAGCGACGCGCTGCCGCTCGAGCCATTCCTCGGTGAGGTGCTCGTGATCGACGTGTCCGACGCGCCTGCCGGTCCACTCGACCTCGGCGCCGATGACCCACGGATGCGGGGCTGCTCGCGCCTGCTGCTCCGCACCGGGCGCACCATCGCCGAGGGCCATTTTCCGGACGACTGGCCCGTGCTCTCCGTGGCGGCGGCCAGCGCGCTCGCGCAGCGCGGCGTGCGTCTCGTCGGCGTCGACGCGCCCTCCGTGGATGAACGGGAGAGCCATACGCTCGATGTGCATCACGCGCTGTTCGACAATGGCGCGTACGTACTGGAGAACCTCGATCTGCGCGGCGTGACGGCCGGCCGGTACGAGCTGGTCGCCCTGCCCCAGCGGCTGGCGGGCCTCGACGCGGCGCCCGTGCGCGCGTTGCTCCGTGGCATGGAGCGCAACGCGCGCTGAGCGATACGCGGTCGAGCTAGTACCGCATCTCCCGAACGCGGACTCGCACCTGTGCCATGAACGCGCTCCCGGTCACCCGCACCGTGGGCGCACCCGCCGCGATCGGGTAGGAGGTACTGTCGTTCCTCGCAGCGCCCATGATCGGCGAGACGTCGAGCTCCACGGGCAGCCCCGGCGGCACGATGATCTGCACTTCCGCCATGATGGCGCGCACCTCGATCAGGCATCCCGGCGGGATGACGGCGCGACGCAGGTCCAACCGGACATTGCTCATTACCGCCTTCACCTCGAGTCGTAGCGGCAGCCGCCACGGCCCCTCCCGCCGTACCTCGCTCATGATGCCGCGAATGCGCTCTCCGGGGGGCGCCGGCACGCCGGCGTTCGTCCCCTGCGCGTAGGCGGCGGTGAGTGGGTTGGCGCCTGCCGCCGGCAGGTCGGCGATCAGTGCCTGGACCTCGGCAGGGCTGTTCGCGAGGCTGAGCTGGCCGAGACGCCACTCGAATTCGTCCTCGGTGAGTGCATCGTACGCGTAGCCGTCACTGAGCACGCGGATTGCGCGCTCGCGGGCCTGTTCGACGGCGAGGGCCTGCACGCTACCCGGCTCGGGAGTCGGCGCAGTCGGCGTAAAGGATGGGCGGTTCATCGGATCGGGCATGCCCCCTATACGAACCGGCTTCCCGAGCGGTGTCAATCGGCCGTCGTAACGTTTCATCGAGCGGGTTGAACCGCTAGATTTCAGGCATGCCCGAGCCCATCTACCTGGACCACGCCGCGACGACTCCGGTCCGCCCCGAAGTGCTCGAGGCGATGCTGCCCTTCTTCGGCCCTCGCTTCGGAAATCCGTCGAGCCTGCACCGCTGGGGGCGCGAGGCTCGTACGGCGCTGGACGAGGCGCGCGAGCGGCTCGCGGCCACCATCGGCGCGCATGCCGACGAGCTGTGCTTCACGTCGTGCGGCACCGAGGCCGACAACATGGCGCTCATCGGCGTCTGGCGCAGCCGGCGCGAAAGCGACGGCCGCAACGCCGCCGTGACGACGCCGATCGAGCACAAGGCGGTGCTGGGCGCCGTGCACGAGGTGGCGCACGAGGGTGGCGAGGAGCGGCTGCTGCGCGTGAGCTCCTGCGGCGTGGTGGACGACGCATCGTTCGACGAGCTGGTGAACGAGAGCGCCGCCGTCTGCTCGGTGATGTGGGTGAACAACGAGATCGGCGTGATGCAGGACGTCCCCGCCCTCGCCCAGCGTGCACATGCGCGCGGGGTCACCTTCCACACGGACGCCGTGCAGGCGTTCGGCAAGGTGGACATCGACGCCCGGCGGACGCCCTTCGACCTGCTCTCCCTTTCGGGACACAAGATCGGCGCGCCGAAGGGAATCGGCGCGCTGTTCATCCGGCGCGGCACGCCGGTGTCGCCGCTGATGTTCGGCGGCTCTCAGGACCGCGGCCGCCGTCCCGGGACGGAAAACGTGGCCATGGCCGTCGGCCTCGCCCGTGCGGCGGAGCTCACGGTGGCCGAGCGCGAGGAGGAGTGCCGTCGCCTGAACGCGCTGCGCGAGCGTCTCGAGGCGGCGCTGCTGGAGCGCATTCCGGACGCCGTGATCCATGGCCGCGGCGCGCCGCGCGCACCTCACGTGACGAGCATCTCGGTGCCCGGCACCGACAGCGAGTCGCTGCTCATGGCGCTCGACCTGCGCGGCGTGGCCTGCTCCGCCGGATCGGCGTGCCAGAGCGGAAGCATCACGCCGTCGCACGTGCTCTCGGCGCTCGGCGTTCCGGCGAACGTGGCCGGTGCAGCCATTCGCATGAGCCTCGGCCCCCTCACCACAGACGAGGGCGTCGCCCGCGTCGCCGAGCTCTTCCCGGCGCTCGTCGAGAAGGCGCGCCGGCTCGCCACGGCGTAGCGTCATGCGGGAACGAGTGCTCGTCGCCATGAGCGGCGGTGTCGATTCGTCGGTCGCCGCGGCGCTGCTCGTCAGGCAGGGCTACGACGTGGTGGGCGCCACGATGCGACTCGGCTGCCACACCGACGGCGAGGGCGACATTCCGGATCGTCCCTGCTGCTCGCTGGACAGCGTGAACGACGCGCGTCGCATCTGCGAGCAGCTCGGCGTTCCGCACTACGTGCTCAACCTGGAAAGCGCGTTCAGCCGCGACGTGGTGCGCGACTTCGTCGACGAATACGCGCGCGGCCGCACGCCCATTCCGTGCGTGCGCTGCAACACCTTCACGAAGTTCCGCGACCTCGTTCGCCGCGCCGACGCCATCGATGCGCAATGGATCGCGACGGGACACTACGCGCGCATCGAGGATGGTGAGCTGCGTCGCGGCCTCGACCCGAACAAGGATCAGTCGTACTTCCTCTGGGGAATCGATCGCGGCGTGCTGTCACGCATGCTCCTGCCGGTGGGCAGGCAGACGAAGGCCGAGACGCGCGCCGTGGCGCACGAGCTCGGGCTCGAGCTGATCGCCGAGAAGGCCGAGAGCCAGGACATCTGCTTCGTCCCCGACGGCGACCACGCGAAGGTGATCGCGCGGCACCTTGGCGCTGACGCGCCCTCGCTCACCCGCGGCCCCTTCGTGCGACGCGACGGCATGGTGGTCGGCGAGCATGATGGCTTCGCACGCTTCACGGTAGGCCAGCGTCGCGGGCTGCCTGGTGGGTTCCGCGAGCCGATGTTCGTGGTGGAGATCCGCCCCGAGTCGCGCGCCGTGGTGATCGGCCCGCGTTCGGAGCTGCTCGGCCGCGGCGTGATCGCGCGCGAGGTGAACTGGCTGGTCGAGCCGCCGGCCGTCGGAACGGACGTGGAGATCCAGGTGCGACATCGCGCGCGGCCGGCGCGCGGGACGCTGATCCGCTCCGCGGCCGATGAGGTCGAGATCGCGCTCGAGGAGCCGGTGTCGGCGATCACGCCTGGACAGTCGCTCGTGCTGTACGAGGGGGAGCGAGTGCTCGGCGGCGGAGTGATCGAGCGGGCGAGCGGTCGGGTGCTTCCGGTGCGGGCGGCGTAACGGCAACTGCTTCGCGTGGTACATGGTACGCGGTACCTGGTACCGGGTACTGAGTACGCTGCCGACGGCTCCTCGCGAGACCGCTATCCGCGAAAGTCCGTTACGAGGTCGTGCGCAATGAGCCGATGACGACGTTCTGCCGCGTCGAGTTCATCCTCGACAGATTCACGACGTCAGTCGGCTGCACGTCTGGCGGCTCGCCCGCGAGCTGGGCACCGAGGTGTACAAGGAGACGGCGAAGGCCAGTCGTCCTGAGTTGCGTCTGATCACGGCCCAACTCCGCCGTTCCGCGCTCTCCATCGCCGCCAACATCGCCGAAGGCTGCGGCAAGAGCTCGCGCGCCGAGACGATCCGCTACCTCGAGATCGCGGCGGGCTCCGCCGCGGAGACCGAGCATCACCTGCTCGTAGCACGGGACATCGGTATACCCACGACTCGCCAGGCGGAGCGATTTCTTTCCGCGACCGGCTCCGTGCGCCGGATGCTACGCTCGCGGATCCGGCGGCTCCCCCCGGATCCCGCCAGACCGTCCAAGCCACCCCAAGTGATTGGCGGCACCTAACCGAATCCAGGTGGAGTCCCTCCACCTACTGCGATCCGTCCGCTTGTACCCGGTACCCCGTACCAGATACCAGGTACCAAGTACCGCAGTGGCAGTTTCCCCCACAGCGATCCCTACCCGTTCCCCCCCATCGTCTCGGCAAACTTCCGCATCGCCTCCTCCTGCTCGGGCGTGAGCGTGTCGGGCACCGTCACCGACACCTCCACGATCAGGTCGCCGCGCGAGCCATCGCGCTCGATGCCCTGGCCGCGCACGCGGAAGCGCTTCCCCGACGTCGTGCCCCGCGGAATCGTGATCGTCACCTTCTTTCCGTCCAGCGTCTTCACGCTCACCTTCGTGCCGAGCGTGGCCTGCGGAATGGTGATGCTCACCGGCGCGATGAGGTCGAGCCCTTCGCGCTTGTAGAAGCGGTCGGGACGCACGTGGAAGGTGATCAGCAGGTCACCCGCCTGCCCGCCCTTCATGCCACGCGCGCCCTGGCCCTTCAGGCGGATCTTCGTCCCTTCGTCCACCCCGGGCGGCACCGTGATCATCACCTTCTTCCGTGTGCGCACCTCGCCGCTGCCACCGCAGGTGGGGCAGCGCTCGGTGGGCACCTGACCGCGACCCAGGCAGACCGGGCAGGGACGCTGCACGGCGAATCCCCCCTGGCCGAAGCTGATCGTGCCACGACCGTTGCACTCGGGGCAGGTCTGCAGCTTGGCGCCCGGCGCCGCGCCGCTGCCATGGCAGGTGGCGCACTCCTCGGTCATATCCAGCTCGACCGGAACCTTCCCGCCCATCGCTGCGGTGCGGAAGGGAATCTCGAGCGAGGTTTCCACGTCGGCGCCACGCTGCGGGCCGCGTGGACGCGCGCCCGCGCCGCCGGGCCTCGCGCCGCCACCGAACATCGAGCTGAAGATGTCTCCCAGTCCGCCAAGGCCTCCCAGGTCGCCAAGGTCCTCGAACCGGATGTTGCTCGCGCCGCCGGGCGGATACCCGTACGCGCCTCCTCGTGCACCGGCACCGGGTCCACCCGGACGGGCGCCCCCGCCGAAGCCGCCGAACGCGCCGAGCTGGCGCATCTGGTCGTACTGCTTGCGCTTCTCCGCATCGCCCAGCGTCTGGTACGCCTCCGAGATGGACTTGAAGGTCTCGGCGGCCTTGGGATCGTTGGGATTCTTGTCGGGGTGGTGCTTCGCGGCGAGCTTGCGGTACTGCTTCTTGATCTCGTCCTGGGTGGCCGAAGCGGGCACGCCGAGGACCGCGTAATAGTCTTGCTGAGCCATGGCGGACCTTACGCGGTCAGCCGTTCCACTGCTTCACGACCACGCGCGCTGGTCTCAGGAGCTGGCCGTTGAACAAGTAGCCGAGCTGGAAGACGCGCGCGACCATGTGGTCATCCTCGGGGGACGAGGCGGGCTCGGTCATCACGGCTTCGTGCAGGGCGGGATCGAAGGGCTCGCCGACGGGGTTCACGACCTCCATGCCGAGGCTGCCGAGGGTCTTCTGCAGCTTCTTCTCAACCATCGCCACGCCTTCCACTACCGTTTCGGCGTTCGTCGTCGCCGGATCCACGTGCGCAAAACGGCCGATGTCGTCGAGGGCGTCGAGCATGCTCTTCAGCAGGTCGGCCTGGCCGCGCGCCTGTGCCTCCTGGCGCTCGCGATTGGAGCGCTTCCGGAAGTTGTCGTACTCCGCGGCGAGGCGGAGGTACTTGTCGTGCTGCTCGGCGAGCTTCTGCGCCAGCTCGGTGCCGGCGTTCTTCTCCGAGCGTGCACCGTCGACTGCCGGGGCGTCGGCGTCAGCGGCGGCATCCGCCGCGCCAGCGCCAGTCATCTCGAGATCATCGTCCACGTCGTGCTGTTCCACCATGCGTACCTGATATCGGACTGAAGTGTGGGGCTGCGTGAAATGTCGCCCCCTGCATGGAGGGGTGCAACGCCCGTGCCTCGTGCCGGGGCGCGGCTCGGCGTCAGTCGGTGCTGAGGAGCGCGCGACGCAGCAGGTTCAGCGCGCCCTGCGCCGAACGCTGCCGGATCTCCGTGCGGTCACCCCACAGCCGCAGCAGCACGCTCTCGACGTTGCCTCCCAGGTCGAGCGCGATCCACACGGTGCCGACAGGCTTCTCCGTAGTCCCGCCGCCCGGGCCGGCGATACCGGTGATGGCGAGCGCCGCATCCACGCCGAGCAGCTTCCGCGCGCCGGTCGCCATCGCGCGCGCGACTGGCTCGCTCACCGCACCGTGCGCCTCGAGCACGCTGGCATCCACGCCGAGCAGCGCGCGCTTGACGTCGTTGGCGTAGGCGATGACCCCGCCGCGCACCACGTCGCTGCTCCCCGGGATGGCGGTGAGCCGCTCGCCGAGCATGCCGCCGGTGCAGCTTTCTGCCATGCCGATCGTGACGCCGCGCGTGCGACAGAGATCGAGCACCACCGCCGCCAGATCCGTGGCGCCTTCCCCGTAGATGGCGTCGCCAAGTACGGAATGCAGGCGCATCGCTGCTTCCTCCAGGCGAGCGTCGGCGACCTCCGGAGTGAGGTTGCGCACCGTGACACGAAGGTCCACCCCGTCGATCGTGGGAAGGTAGGCCAGCTCCACGTCACCGACGCCGTCGGGGAGGGTGGCCACCAGTTCGGCCACGCGCGACTCGGCCACGCCGGTACTGCGCAGCGTGCGTGAGCGCACGACTCGGCGTACGTCGCCAACCCGCTCAGCGATGAGCGGCATCAGCGTGTCGGCCAGCATGCCCCGCATCTCTCGCGGCACGCCGGGGAGCATGGCCACCCAGCGACCGCGCTCGTCCTCGAGCCAGATGCCGGGAGCCGAGCCG
The DNA here is from genome assembly GCA_036377775.1 of Gemmatimonadaceae bacterium. Taxonomy (GTDB): domain Bacteria; phylum Gemmatimonadota; class Gemmatimonadetes; order Gemmatimonadales; family Gemmatimonadaceae; genus AG11. The sequence goes on from DASUXT010000107.1 coordinate 66,683, forward strand.
TGGCGATTGACCAGCTTTCGCGCTCCTCCGGGGAGCATCGCCTGCTGCCGGTTGGCGTCGGGCATGGGCCGCTCGGGCCAGCGTGCCGCCCAGCGGCGCCGCATCCAGTCGAAGTGCTCGTCGTCGAGTACCATGTCGCGGCCGAAGAGCGCCGCGATGGATGGCTTGGTGAGGTCGTCGCTCGTGGGGCCGAGGCCGCCGGTGGTGATGACGGCGCCCGTGCGGTCGAGTGCTTCGCGCACCGTCGCCGCGATCGTCTCGGCATCGTCGCCGCAGGTGCTGCGCCGCACGATCTCCACGCCGAGCGCGGCGAGCTCGCGGGCGAGGTGGGCGGCGTTGGAGTCGAGCGTGTAGCCGAGCAGCAGCTCGTCGCCGACCGTGACGACCTCGATGCGCACTGCGCGGCCGCTCAGCCGCGGCCGCGCACCGGCGCGCCGGAGAACACGCGGCCGTAGGTGCGCAGGTAGAGCACGAGGGAGTAGAGGGTGAGGCCCACCGCGCCGACCATCGTCAGCACGCCCACCGCGCCATTGAAGATGGCGAAGTCGTTCCACGCCGCGGTGTCCCAGCCGCGCGTGGCGGCGAGCGTGGCGGCGAAGAACCAGAAGTATGCCGAACCGACCCAGACCGACTGGAATCCGGTCTTCCATTTCGCCGGCCCGATGGCGGCGATCACCACGCCGCGCCGCGCCGCTGCCTGGCGGAACACGGTCATCAGGAGCTCGCGCCCGAGCACGATGGCGACGATCCACCACGCCAGGCCGACGTCGCCGATGGGAGTGCGGAAGGGGAGCACGTTCTCGAGTGCGCGCGCCGGCCACGCCGCGTCTGCGTGCAGCGAGGGACGCATGAGCAGGTACATCGGGACGAGCGTCGCCACGAGGAGCAGCTTGTCGGCAAGCGGATCGAGCAGCCGCCCGAGGTCGGTCTCCTGCTTGCGCGAGCGCGCGAGGCGCCCGTCCACGAAGTCGGTCACCGCGGCGAGGACGAAGAGCACGAACGCCGCCAGCCGCAGCGCCGTGCTGGGCGCCAGCGGCAGCCACGCGATGAGCGGCGTGACGGCGATGCGGCCAACGGTGAAGGCGTTCGGCAGGTTCACGGATGTACCCGGATCAGGCGAGGGACTTCAGCACCAGCTTGCTCACGGCGCGCAGGGTCTCGAACACGCCGTCGCCCGTGACGGCGACCGCCTCGAAGTATGGCGCGCGTTCCACCCATTCGCCGCTGGGGATCTGCTCGATCAGGTTCTCGCCCGCATGCGCCGCGTCCGGCGTGATCCGCTGCCGCGCCGGTTCCGTCACTTCCCAGCCCGGGTTGAGGCCCGCCTGGAGCTCGCGAACCGGCGCGGCGTTCGGCAGGTCGCGCTTGTTGTACTGGATCACGAACGGCATGCGCGTGAGGTCGTACCCGTACTCGGCCATGTTGTCGTACAGGTTCTGCATGGCCTCCTGGTTCGCCTCCATGCGCTCCACCTGCGAGTCGGCCACGAATACGATGCCGTCCACCCCCTTGAGGATGAGCTTCCGGCTCGCGTTGTAGTACACCTGGCCGGGCACCGTGTAGAGGTGGAATCGCGTCTTGAAGCCGCGGATCGTGCCGAGGTCCACGGGGAGGAAGTCGAAGAAGAGCGTGCGCTCCGTTTCCGTGGCCAGCGAGATCAGCTTGCCGCGCGTGTCCGGCTGCACCTTGCCGTAGACGTGCTCGAGGTTCGTCGTCTTGCCGCCGAGCCCCGAGCCGTAGTACACGATCTTGCAGTTGATCTCGCGCGAGGCGTAGTTGATCATCGACATGGCTGTCGTCTCCGATTACTGGAACAGCTTGTCGATCTCGTCGTCCGCGCCGGCCAGGAGGCCGGACGCGCCGCCCTTTTCCTGCGGCGGGCGATTGAAGACCTGCTCGAACAGCCTGGTCAGCTCTTCCACGGTCTGTTTCATCTTGAGGCGCACGAGGCCAAGCGTCGTGCGGCTGTCGAACAGCACGACGAGGATGAGCCGGCGCGCGACGTCAGCGAGGTACATGGACTCCTTCTCGCCCTGGTGGAACAACGAGTTGAAGTCGCGCTCGCCGAACAGTTTCGCGAGCGGATCGTTGGCGCTGAAATCCGCCGCCGTCAGGGTCGCGAACGCCGTCGAATCGAAGCGCGGCTGCTCGCCCACCGTTGCGACGAGCTGGCCGCTGCGGTCGACGAGCAACGCACAACGCGCG
>DASUXT010000108.1:0-2241 GCA_036377775.1 Gemmatimonadaceae bacterium
GCCTGCATGACGCGCGACTCGGCGACGAGCGCGGGGCGTGCGTCGGCGTTGCGGAGGCGCTGGTTGTCGGCGGCGAGCCTGCCCGTGGTGCGCAGCGCGCGTGACAGCTGCACCTGGGTGCGCAGGGTGGCGAGGAGGCGCGTGTTGTCCCATGGCTTCTCCACGTAGTCGCGCGCGCCGAGGCGCATCGCTTCAACGGCACTGTCCACCGAGCCCCACGCGGTCATGACGACGACAGGGAGTGTACTGTCGAGCGCCTGGAGCTTGCCGAGGAGAGTGAGTCCCTCGCGGCCGCTGGTGGTGTCGCGGGTGTAATTGAGGTCGATGAGGGCGACGTCGAACTCGCGCTCCTCGGCCGCATGGAGGAGCGCCGCGGGCGAACCGGTAGTCTCGACGACGAAGCCTTCCCCCTTGAGCAGGAGGCGAAGGGCCTCGAGGACGTCGGGCTGGTCGTCAGCGATGAGGATCCGCGGGGGGGCGAGGTCGGACATCAGGCGGAGTGTCCGTCATTGGCGCGGCGGAGTCAAGCGCCGGGAGCCACGACTGCGAGTACTTCGTACCACGTATCTCGTACCAGGACCCAGCGGGACGCCCCAACAATGTGCCGACACATTCTTTCGGCGCACCGGCCAGCCGTACCGGGAACGCTACGGGACATTGTTGGGGGTTTGATGTCGGTCCATGTACGAAGTACGTGGTACGAGGTACTCGGTTTTGTCGTCAATCCGCCCGAAGCGCCTCCGCCGGGTCGATGGACGCCGCCCGCCGCGCCGGGAGCCAGCCCGCGGCGATGGCCACGGCGAGGAGGAGCAGGGCGGAGCAAACGAGCAGCATCGGATCGGTGGGCTTCACGCCGAAGAGCAGTGACTGCAGCACGTGCATGGACGCCAGGGCAGCCACCACGCCGATCGCCACGCCGAGTGCGGCGAGGCGGAGGGACTGGCCGACGACCATGCGTCCCACCTGCGCCACCTGCGCGCCGAGTGCCATGCGGATGGCGATCTCGCCGCGACGCTGTCCCACCACATATGAGAGCACACCATAGAGGCCGATCACGCTGAGCAGGAGTGCCATCGCCGCCGCGATGCCGAGGAGCATCATCGTGAAGGTGCGGCGCGCCATGGACTTCGCGACGAGGGTGCTCATGAGCGTGGCGTTCGCCGTCGCGGCGGCGGGCTCGAGCTCGGACACGATGCGCGTGATCGCCGGGGCGAGCGCCATCGCGTTCGCGACCTTCGTGCGGACGACGAGGTTGGCCTGCGTCGGCGCGCCCCACAGGCCCGCGCCGGGGATGGGGAGCATCGGGAAGTAGACGATGGAGACCGGCGGCTTGTCGAAGCCGTCGGCGAGCACGTCGGCGGCCACACCTGACACGCGGTACCACGCCTTGTAGCCCTGGAAGTTCATCCCCCTGCCGATCGCATCGCGGCCGTTCCAGTGATGCAGGTCGGCAAAGGCGCGGCTCACGACCAGGCGTCCGTCGTGTGCATCCATGCCGCTCCAGGTGAGCGGGTCGCCCTCCACTTGGATGCCCATCGCCTCGAAGTAGCCGGGCGACACGAGCGTCGCCGATGGACAGTCGCCGGAGACGCTGTTCGACTCCGGCACCTGGATGTTGACGCCGGTGCACAGGTTGCTGTCGCGGAGCGGGATCTTCTCCGACACGCCGGCGACGGTCACGCCGGGAAGCTGCTGCACACGGGAGACGAGCTGCTCGTAGAAGGCGCTCGTCTTCGCGGGGGATCTACCGTAGCGCTGACCGGGAACGGCGATCGTCATCGCCAGCACGCCATCAGCGTCGAAGCCGGGCTTCACCGAGCGCAGGTTGCGGAAGCTGCGCACCATGAGGCCGGCGGCGGTGATGAGCACGAGCGAAAGCGCGACCTGCGACACCACGAGCGTGCCTCGAATGAGGTGGCGACGCCGCGACACAGTGACGCCGCGGGCGCCGTCGCGGAGCAGGCCGAGGTCGAGCAGCGACGACCCGAACAGGGGGAGCAGCCCCAGCACGATCGCAACGACCAGCGCGCCGCCGGCGGCGAAGGCGATGCCGGCCGCGCCGAGGTGCACCTCGCTCAATCGCGGCAGGGTCGTCGGCGCGATGCGGAGGAGCACGTGGAGGCCGAGCTGCGCGAGCAAAACGCCGAGCAGTCCGGCACCGAGGGCGACGAGCACGCTCTCGGCGAGGAGCTGCGCCGCGAGGTGCGAGCGGTCGGCGCCGAGCGCGGCGCGCACGGCGGT
>DASUXT010000109.1:0-12841 GCA_036377775.1 Gemmatimonadaceae bacterium
GGCCGCCGCGACCCTTCCATCCCTCGGGACGCACGCGCCTGCTCGGGTTTCTCGGCAAGCGCATCGGGCCGCGCTTCCTGCTTCCCATGCTCCTCGCCGAGGAAGGCCGCGAGGTGAAGGCCTACCTCGACATGCATCGCGACACCGGCGCCGGCATCGCGGGACACGAGGAGTCGCTGCTCCTGGCGAAGGAGTCCGCCGAGCATGCCACGACGCTGAACACGATCGCGGGCCGCACCGGCGAGCCCTGGCATCGCACGGGCGCCGGCGGCTTCCTGCGCAACGTGGTCTACGGCTTCAACGACGGTCTCACCGCCAACTTCGGCCTCGTGGCCGGCGTGCTCGGCGCGAGCACCCTCACCGGTGGTGAGCAGTATCACCATGTCATCGTCGCCGGCGTCGCCGGCCTCATCGCCGACGCGCTCTCGATGGGCTCGAGCGGGTACCTCGCCGCGCAGAGCGAGCGCGAAGTGCACGAGCACGAGATCGCCATGGAGCGCGACGAGATCGCCATGATGCCCGAGATCGAGCGCGACGAGCTCGCGCTCATCTACGAGGCGAAGGGGATGGACCGCGAGTCGGCGTACCGCATCGCCACGCAGGTGATGGCGGACCCGGAGAAGATGCTCGCCGAGCAGGTACAGGAAGAGCTCGGCATCAGCGAGCCGAGCTCGTCGCCCTTCCGCGAGGGATGGATCACCGGCCTCGCAACCGCGATCGGCGCGCTCATTCCGGTGCTTCCCTTCTTTATCTTCGATGGGCGCACCGCCGTCATCGTCGCTTTCGCGATCTCGATGCTCTCCCACTGGCTCGTCGGCGCGGCGCGCTCCGTGTTCACCGGCCGCAGCGTGTTCCGCTCGGGACTCGACATGTTCGTCGTCGGGCTCGGAGTGGCCGCTGTGGGGTACGTCGTCGGCGAATGGGTGGGGCACCTGCTCTGACCGCCCCGCCTCCACACTCGTTCACAACATTTCCCCTGCACCATGTCACGTAGACTCGGCTTCCTCGTCCTCGCGCTCGGCGTGTCGCTCGCCGGCGTCGCGTCCGCCCAGACCTCCGGCCCCGGCACCACCCCGCCCATCGGCAACATGTACACGCCGATCTTCGGTGGCACGGCCGGCATCGCGATTCCCATCGGTCGCCTCGCGGACGACCACGCCGCCGGCTACACGGTGGGCGGCCTCGTGGAGTACGGCGTCACCGGCCAGCCGTATGCCCTGCGCGGTGAGCTGCTCTACCAGCGCTTCAACCACAAGCAGGGGCACGACGTGGGCGACGTGAACCTCACCTCCGTGGGCGCGACGATCGTCTACAAGATGCAGGACACGCCGACGAACACCTTCCTCACCGGCGGCATCGCGATCTACAACGCGACGCACGCCGGCACGCGCCCGGGCGCGAACGTCGGCGCCGGCGTCGAGATCCCGCTCACGGGCTTTTCGGCGACGGGCGAGGCGCGGCTGCACGTGATGTTCGCGGATGGACGGCCGATCATCACGTTGCCGTTGACCGTCGGAGTGCGATTCTAGGATGATGTCGGACCCGCGCGGCTTCGCCGCGCTCGTCTGACCCGCTCGGGCGGCGAAGCCGCCCTGCTCGTCTGACCGTCAACTACAACGGCACACCAGACTCAGTCCGGTGTGCCGTTGCAGTTTTCAGTGACCGTCCGACGAAGAGCGGCGCGCAGCGCCGCGAATGAGTCCGACGAGCAGCCGGCGGCAACGCCGCCGGCGAGCGGGTCAGACCGTCAGACGATGATGTTGATCAGCCGCCCCGGCACGAACACGATCCGCTTCGGCGTCCCCGTCACGAACTTCGCGAGATTGGCATCCGCCATCACGGCCGCCATCACCTCGTCCTGATTCGCGGTCTTCGCGACCTGCACCGTGCCGCGCGTCTTTCCCTGCACCTGCACCGCCATCGTGATGCGCTCGTCCTCCACCAGCGACGCGTCGTAGGTCGGCCAGCCGGAATCGAACACGCTCTTCGTCTCGCCCATCACGCTCCACAGCTCCTCGGCGATGTGCGGCGCGAAGGGGCTGACGAGCTGCACGAGCGGCTTCACTTCCGCCAGCCGCGGCGTGCGCTCACCGGCGCGCATCGCGTTCATGTACTCCATCATCGCCGCGATGGCGGTGTTGTAGCTCAGCCTCGGGATGTCCTCCGTCACCTTGCGGATCGTCTGGTGCAGCTTGCGCTGTACCTCGGGATCGACGGGGGACGAGCGATCGGCCTCGTGCACCGACTTCCACAGGCGATCGAGGAAGCGCTTCACCCCCGAGATGCCCTTGTCGCGGAAGTCGCCGCCCTCCTCGTAGGGGCCGAGGAACATCAGGTACGTGCGGAAGGCGTCGGCGCCCCACGCGTCGATGTACTCGTCCGGATTGACCACGTTGCCCTTGCTCTTCGACATCTTCGCCCCTTCGCGCACGATCAGCCCGTGCGCGCGGAAGCGCGTGAACGGCTCGTCGAAGTCGATGTGGCCGGCGTCCTTGAGCACCATCGTCACGAAGCGCGAGTACAGCAGGTGCAGCACGGCGTGCTCGTTCCCGCCGATGTAGCTCGTGACGGGAAGCCACTTCTTCGTCAGCGCCTGGTCGAACGGCACGTCGTCGAAGTCCGTGCTCGGATAGCGCAGGAAATACCACGCGCTGTCGAGGAAGGTGTCGCTCACGTCCGTCTCGCGACGCGCCGGCTTGCCGCACTTGGGGCACGACGTGTGGTACCACTCCTCGTGCCGCGCGAGCGGGCTCACGCCGGAATCGTCGGGGCGGAAATCCTCGATCTGCGGCAGCAGCACCGGCAGCTCCGACTCCGGCACCGGCACGGCGCCGCACGCGTCGCAGTAGACGATCGGGATCGGCGGCCCCCAGTAGCGCTGGCGCGAGATGCACCAGTCGTGCAGGCGGTAGTTCACCACCGGCTTCGCCGCGTGGCGCGCCGCGAGCTCGGCGACGATTGCCGCCGCGCCCTCCGCCACCGTCATCCCGTTGAACGTTCCGGAGTTCACGAGGCGCACGCCGTCGGTGTCGGTGAACGCCGCGCTGCCGAGGTCCACCTTGTCCGCGTCGCCGCCCGGCGCCACGACGGCCACGATGGGCAGGTCATACTCGCGCGCGAACTCGTGGTCGCGCTCGTCATGGCCCGGCACGGCCATGATCGCGCCCGTGCCGTACTCCATCAGCACGTAGTCGGCGATCCAGATCGGGATGGGACGCCGCGTGGCCGGATTCGTCGCGTACGCGCCGGTGAAGACGCCGGTCTTCTCCTTCGACGTCCTGCGCGTCACGAGATCCTGCTTCGCCGAGCGCTCCACGTACGCCTTCACTTCGGCACGATGGTCGTCGTGCGTGATCGAGTCGACGAGCGGATGCTCCGGCGCGAGCACCAGGTAGGTGGCACCGAAGATCGTGTCCGGCCGCGTGGTGAACACGCGCACCGACGGCGGCGCGGCGGCGACTTCACCGGTGACACCGGCCGTCGCCGTGGACGAACCGTACACCGTCATGTCCACCACCGGGAAGGTGATCTCCGCTCCCACCGACTTGCCGATCCAGTTCCGCTGCGCCGTCTTCGTGCTCTCCGACCAGTCCAGGTGGTCGAGGTTCGCCAGCAGGCGCCCCGCATAGTCGGTGATGCGGAAGAACCACTGCTCGAGGAACCGCTGCTCCACCATCGTGCCGCAGCGCTCGCACGCCCCGCCAATCACCTGCTCGTTGGCGAGCACGGTCTTGTCGAAGGGGCACCAGTTCACGGCGCCCTTCTTCTTGTAGGCGAGCCCCTGCTTGTAGAGCTGCAGGAAGACCCACTGCGTCCACTTGTAGTAGCGCGGATCGGTGGTGGAGAGCTCGTGGCGCCAGTCCACCATCAGGCCGGCACGCTTCAGCTGCCGGCGGAAGTTGTCGATGTTGCGCGGGATCAGCTCGGCCGGATGGACGCCGACCTTGATCGCGAAGTTCTCCGAGTGGATGCCGAACGCGTCATAGCCGAGCGGCTCGAAGACAGTGTGCCCCTGCAGCCGCTGGAATCGTCCATAGATGTCGTTCCCCGTGAACGCGAAGAGGTTGCCCACATGGAGCCCCTCGGCGCTCGGGTAGGGGAACATCATCAGCGCGTAGAACGGCCGCGGGCCACGCTGGAGGTCGGTGTCGTTCGTGCCGTTCCGTTCCCAGTGGGCCTGCCACTTCCGTTCGACGGTGGCGGGATCGTAGCCGGCCGGCTCGTCGCCGGTTGGCTGCTGCGGTACTGCGGCTTGTGTCATCAGGTCGGTCGGTCGGCGCTCGAGCTTCGGACGCGGCTGCCGGCGCCGGCTCACCCGAGCGGAAGTGGTTCTGCTGTCGCAATTTAGTCTGGCGAGGGGGGCATTCAAGCACGCGCGCCGCTGCGCGTTGCGCCTCACCCCGCCGGACGTGGGTCCTGGCTCGTTCCTCACGTCATGACGTCTCCGTCGCTTTCCCTTCCCATCGCCGCTTCGCCCAATCCGGCGTCGACGTCGGCCTCGGCGCCCGCCACGCCCGCGCCGTCGACCCACGCGGCACGGCGCACCACCTCGCTCCACCGCCGATTCCTCGCCGCGGTCGGGCTCGTCGGAGCAGTTGGCATCCTGCTCCTCGCCTGGGGGGCGAACGCCGCCTTCACCGCGGTGGCCGATCGTGAGGGGGGCCTGCGCGACGCGCGCGTCGGGATCGCCATCGGGGTCGTGGTCCTGCTGCTCACGCTGGCCGCCCTCGTGGCCGTGCTGCACTTCTTCCTGGCGCGACGCATCTCGCGTCCCGCCACCGAGCTCGCCGAGGCCGCCGAAGCGGTGGCAGCAGGTGACTTCACCGTGCACATCCGCCACGGCGCCGACGACGAGATCGGCCGCCTGGCCCGCGCCGTGGGGGCGATGATCATCGAGCTGCGCCGGCTCGCCGGCACCATCGCCAGCTCGGCGCACGAAACGACGGCGATGTCGCACGACATCACCGCCAGCTCGGAGCAGATGGCTGCCGCCGCGGGCGAGATCGCCCACACCGCGAGCGACCTGTCTGCCCAGTCCGCCGGCATGGCCGGCACCATCGCCGAGCTCGCGAAGTCCGCCGGCGAGCTGCGGGTGCTCTCGGAGGCCCTCTGCGCCGGCGCACACGAGGGAGTGGAGCGCAACACCACGCTCCGCACCCTCGCCCTCGAGAACCGCGCCGGCCTGGACGCGAGCACCACGTCGCTGGAGACGCTTGGCCAGGACGTCCAGGCAAGCGCCGCCGCCGTCGAAGCACTCGGTGAGGCGTCGCAGGAGATCCGTTCCTTCGTCACCCTCGTGCGCAAGCTGGCCCGCCAGTCCAAGCTCCTCGCGCTCAACGCCGCGATGGAGGCCGCCCGCGCCGGAGAGCATGGCGAGGGATTCGCCGTCGTCGCGAGCGAAGTACGCCGCCTCGCCGCCATGTCCGCCGACGCCGCCGAGCGCACGGAGGAGATCGTGAACGGCGTCCTCAGCGGCATCGAGCAGTCGCGCACCTCGGCCGGCCGCGCCGTCACCACCGCGGAGACCGTGCGCGCCACCACCGTGCGCGCGTCGGAAAGCTTCGCCGAGATCGAGCGCGCCGTGGCCGGCGCCGAGAGCTGGACGTCGTCGGTCGAGCAGACGTCGTCGGCGACGAGCCGGCTGGTGGCCGAGATGACCGAGCGCCTGGAATCGCTCTCGCTCGGCACCGAATCGTTCGCCGCCGCGATGCAGCAGGTGGCGGCCTCGAGTCAGGAGCAGAGCGCGAGCACCGAGGAGATCGCGGCGGCGGCCAACGTGCTTGCCGGCGCGGCCGACCGGCTGGCGAAGCTGGTGGCGGGGCTGAAGCTGAACTGACGGCTGGTCAGGGCGGGCGGCGTGGAACGCCGCCCTGTCCGGGCGCCGGGCTCGCTGCGCTCGCCTGTGCTCTCAGGGCGCGCGCTGCGCGCGCTCTCGGGGAAACGCTCCACCAATCCGGCGAAGCGCTCCATCGAAACGCCCTGCCCGAAAGGCGCGCCCCCGCGCGCCGCCCTGAGAGCGAGCGAAGCGAGCGCCCCGAAAGCAAGCCAAGGCGGCGTAGCCGCCGGGCAGCGCCCGGACTAGCGGTCAGTGCGTTCCACGCGGCGCGCCCCGACTAGCTGTCAGTCCGGTTTCACCAGCGTCCCGCTGATCGGCTTCCCCTTCGGCCGCTCCTCGCGCTTGAACAGGTACGCCGACTCCACGTGCCGCGCCCCCTGCGCATCGCACACGGCGAAGCGGCTTCCCTGGTACGCGCACGCCCCGGCGAACTCGCCCTTCTTGTTCACGGCGTAGAAGTCGAGGTCGAAGTACGGACGTCCGCGCTCGTCGAGCAGGCGCGACTCGGTCATCGCGATCACGCGCTCCATCACCTTCATCAGCGCGGCCTCGGGTGACATCCCCTGGCGCATGAACTCCACGGCGAGGAAGGCGCCGCACACCTTGATGTTCGCCTCCCCGCGCCCCGTGCTTCCCGCCGCCCCCACTTCGTTGTCGCAGTACTGACCGGCGCCGATGATCGGGCTGTCGCCCACGCGGCCGGGGATCTTCCACGACAGGCCGCTCGTGGTCGTCACCGAGCCGATGTCACCGGTGGCCGTGACCGCGTTCATGTTGATCGTGCCGTAGGTGTGCGCGATCCCTGCGGAATCGAAGAAGAGGTGCAGTCGCTGCTCGTCCCCCTCCTGCCGGAACGCCGGCCGCCCCTGCGACGTGCGTGGCGGCTTCTGCGGCTCGGCGATCTTCACGTCGTCCTTGTGGTCGAGCCAGTTGTCGTTCGAGTTCAGGTTCGCGCGCCAGCGAAGCCAGTACTGCCGGCTCGCCTCGGTGAGCAGGTTCTGCGGCTTGAACCCCATCTCGATCGCGAACCGACGCGCCCCTTCGCCGACGAGCATGATGTGGTCGGTGTAGTCCATCACCGCCTTGGCGACGAGCGACGGCGTCGCGATGTCCTCCAGCGCGCCCACGGCGCCGGCGCGCTTCGTCGGCCCGTGCATCACGCTCGCGTCGAGCTGCACCACGCCCTCGGCGTTCGGCAGCCCGCCCAGCCCGACCGACTGGTCGTTCGGATCGAGCTCCTGGATGTTGACGCCGGCGATCGCCGCGTCGAGCGGGTCGCTGCCGGCGACGATGCGATCGTACGCGACCTTCACCCCGCGGATGCCGTTGTCGCTCGCGATGACCACCGGCCGTCCGGCAAACGGCGCCGCGGCGCGCGGCGCGCGCTCGGCCACACGGATGATCGGCTCGGCACCCGCAGTGCGCGGCAGTGCGAGTCCGGCGGCGGTAAGGGCAGATGCGCCAAGGAATTCGCGGCGGGAAATGGTCACGAATGAGTCTCCGGTAAGGGGAATCCTGTCGCGAGCCGAAATACGGGAAAGACCGAGACAGCGCCAGAGCAGGCATTCGGAGTGTCATCCCGCAGGCACGAAGTGCCTGTCGGGAGCCCCTGGACCTCGCCTCGGAGCCAGCCACACGACCCGGACAGCCGGTCCCGACACTCGCTTCGCTCGTGCGGGATGACATGGTGGCGTATGAAGGAGGACTGGTGTGCCCTTCCCCGACAGCGAGCGCAGCGAGCGCCCCGACAGGCGGCGCCCCGCGCCGCCGTCCCGAAAGCAAGCCAGGCGGCCGCAGGCCGCCATGGCAGCGCCCCGAAGGGCCGCGTCTCACGCGGCCCGACCCGCTCTATATTCCCCCCATGACGAACTCCGTCCGCGATCACCTGCGCGCCCTCTCTTTCCTCGAGGGGCTCACCGACACCGCCGTCCACCAGCTCGCGCACCTCGTCCAGCCGGCCGAGTTCGCCTGCGACGAGATGCTGTTCGAGGAAGGCCAGCCGCGCCAGCTCCTCGCCCTCGTCGTTTCCGGCGCCGTCGCCATCGAGAAGAAGGAGAGCGGACGCCCCGTGCGCCTCGCGACCCTCGGGCCCGGCGAGGCCGTCGGGGAAGGGCTGCTCCTCGACGACTCGCCGCACGGCACCAGCGCGCGCCCCATCGTCCCCACCACCTGCTACGTCCTCTCGCGCGCCCAGGTGGAGACGATGCTCAAGGAATCGCCCACGCTCTACGCCGCCCTCGTCGCCCGCGCCGCGCGGGCGATCTCGCAGCGGCTCTCCGCCGTGGACGCTACCCTCGTCGGGCGCGGCCGCGCACTGGGCTTCGGAGGCGCCCGCACCCGTCGCGAGCACGACCTGCTCGGCGAGCGTGAGATCCCCGACGACGCGCTGTACGGCGTGCAGACCCTCCGCGCGCTGGAGAACTTCCCCATCACCGGGATGCCGCTTCGCGAGTTCCCTGCCCTCGTCGAGGCGCTCGCTGCGGTGAAGGAGGCGGCCGCTCTCGCCAACGCCGAGCTCGGCCTGCTGCCGCGCCAGACGGCGGACCTCATCGTGCGCGCCGCACAGGAGATCCGCGCCGGCCGGCATCACGAGCACTTCCTCGTCGACATGATCCAGGGGGGCGCTGGCACGTCGACGAACATGAACGCCAACGAGGTGATCGCGAACCGTGCCCTCGAGCTCTCCGGCCACGAGCGCGGCGAGTACCAGTTCGTGCACCCGAACAACCACGTCAACCTCAGCCAGTCCACCAACGACGTCTATCCGACGGCGGTGAAGCTGGCGCTGCACACCGCCATCGAGCAGCTGCGGCTGGCGATGAAGGATCTCGCTGCGGCGTTCCTCACCAAGGGCGACGAGTTCGCGCCGCTGCTCAAGATGGGACGCACCCAGCTCCAGGACGCCGTGCCGATGACGCTCGGCCAGGAGTTCACCGCCTTCGGCCACACCATCCTGGAAGACGTGGAGAGGCTGGGCGAAGCCCAGGCTCTCATACGGGAGATCAACATGGGCGCGACGGCGATCGGCACCGGCATCAACGCGCCGCAGGGCTACGCCGAGGCGGTGCGCGCCCACCTGTCGCGCATCACCGGGCTGCAGCTCATCACGGCCCCCGACCTCGTGGAAGCCACCGCCGACACCGGCGCCTTCGTGCAGCTGAGCGGCGTGCTCAAGCGCTGCGCGGTGAAACTGTCGAAGATCTGCAACGACCTCCGCCTCCTCGCGTCGGGACCGCGCACCGGCCTGGGCGAGATCAATCTCCCGCCCATGCAGCCCGGCTCGTCCATCATGCCGGGCAAGGTGAACCCGGTGATCCCCGAAGTGGTGAACCAGGTCTGCTTCGACGTGATCGGCGGCGACATCACCGTCACCATGGCGGCGGAAGCGGGGCAGCTGCAGCTCAACGTCTTCGAGCCGGTGATCGCCTACCGCCTGCTCGGCGGGATCGGCGAGCTCGCCAATGCGTGCACGGTGCTCCGCGAGCGGTGCGTCGCCGGGATCACGGCGAACCGCGATCGCATGCGCGGCTTCGTCGAGCAGTCCATCGGCATCGTGACGGCGCTGGTGCCGGTGATCGGCTACGAGGCGTCCACCGAGATCGCGCGTGAGGCGCTGGCCACCGGGCGGGGCGTGTACGAGCTCGTCATGGAACGCGGCCTCCTCACGCGCGAACAGCTCGACCAGGCGCTCAACCCCGAGGCCATGACCGCGCCGCGCGTCGTGGCCTCGGCGAAGCCGAAGTCCGAGCGAACCGCGAAGCGCTGACACATGCCGCCACGTCGCAGGCGCCGCATCGATCCCGCGCTGTTCGAGCTTCCGGTCGAGCGCATCCGCGCCGGCGAGTACAGCGATGTCTACTTCAACCGCGCCCGCACCGCGCTGCGCGCTGAGGGGCGCTCGGCGAACGTGACGTGGCAGGTGTCGGTGAAGAAGCCGGGCTGGCTCGGCGGCATCGACGAGGCCGTCGCGCTGTTCAAGCTCTGCGCCGACGACTACTCCGCGCTCGAGATTCACGCGCTGTGCGAGGGCGACCGCGTGGAGGCGTGGGACACGGTGATGCACGTCGAGGGGGACTACGCGAGCTTCGCGCACCTGGAGACGCTCGTGCTCGGCACGCTGGCGCGTCGCACGCGCATCTGCAGCAACGTGCGTACGCTCGTGGATGCCGCGCGGCCCAAGCCCATCTATTTCTTCGGCGCGCGCAGCGACGCCGCCGCGCACCAGCCCGGTGACGGCTACAGCGCCACGATCGGCGGCGCGGCGAGCGTGTCCACCGACGCGCAGGGGAAGTTCAGTGGCAAGCCGGGCGTCGGCACCGTGCCGCACGCGCTCATCGCCGCCCACGGTGGCGACACGGTGAAGGCCACCCTCGCGGTGGCGGCGATCATCCCGCCGGAGGTGCCCCTCATCGCGCTCGTGGACTACGAGAACAACTCGGTGAAGACGAGCGTCGCCGTGGCGCGCGCGCTGGAGGGGCGGCTCTGGGGAGTGCGGCTCGACACGGCGGAGTACATGGTGGACCGCGCGGTGCTTCCGCTCATGGGCAACTTCCGCCCGACCGGGGTGAACGCGCCCCTCGTGTGGGCCGTGCGCAACGCCCTCGACGCCGAGGGCTTCGGCGACGTGAAGATCGTCGTCTCGGGCGGCTTCGACCTCGCCCGCATCCGCGCCTTCGAGGAGGATGGCGTGCCGGTGGACGCCTACGGCGTAGGCGCGAGCATCATGGAGGGCCGCTGGGACTTCACCGCCGACGTCGTGCGCCTCAATGGCAAGCCGGAGGCGAAGGCGGGACGGGAGTACAGGGCGAACCCGAAGCTGGAGAAGGTGAAGTGACCCTCCAGCGCGTGAACCGTTAACCGTGAACGGTGAGCCGTAGCGGCGTTTGGCTTCACGGTTCACGGTTCACCGTTCACGGTTCACCCTTTCGAGGTCCCCATGGCAGGCCCCAAGCTCGACGGCGCTGGCGTCCAGAAGATGAACACGCTCGACGAAGCCGCGACGCAGCTGCAGCGGCTGCACGGCATCGTCGAGACGTACGCGCTGGCGCTCAAGCGCAACCAGCCCACCTCGCTGTACGGCATGCAGGTCAAGCGCGCGATCTCGCCACTCGTCGGGCTGCTCAAGCCGCAGTTCGGGCTCATCGCCGACCAGGCGGCTGCCCTCAACCTCGTCGCCGGTCGCGGCGGCAGCGAAGTCGCCAAGATTCGGCAGCTCCGTGAAGGTGTCGGCTCGCTGCGCCAGGCGCTCGAGATCGCGGTCGTGCGCGTGAAGGACAACCACACGGTGAAGGAGGAGCCAGCGGCTCCGTCGGATACCACGCCCGAGCAGGGCTGAGCGGCACGCAACCCGCTGTGGGGGAAAGTCCTACGCACATTGGCGTTGCGTTGCTTTCCCTCCGGGCGAGCCATAGTTTGCGACTTTGTATGCTCCCGAACAGGCGCACCGCGCTTCAGCGCGTGCGTCACTCACCGACCCTGCCGGATCAAGGACTCCGCATGCCCCTGATTCCCCGACCGCGCCGGCTGCTCCGTGCCGCGCTGCCGGCCCTCCTCGCGGTCGCCTTCGCTGCCTGCAGTACTGCAGCCTATCCGAACTCCGTCTTCACGAACGCCACGGAGTTCAACCGCGAGATCGGCTCCCTCTTCAAGATCCTCATCTGGCTCGGCACGGCGGTGTTCGTCGTCGTCGAGCTGTTGCTGTTGTACACGATCTGGCGCTTCCGTCGCCGCAGTGACGACGATCGCCCGGAGCACGTGCACGGCAACACGACGATGGAGATCCTGTGGACGGCGACGCCCGCCCTCCTGCTCGCCATCATCGCCGTGCCCAGCGTGCGCACCATCTTCCGCACCCAGGCCAAGGCCTCGGCCGACGCGCTGCAGGTGGAAGTGGTCGGTCACCAGTGGTGGTGGGAGTTCCGCTACCCGCAGTACAAGATCACCACGGCGAACGAGCTGTACCTGCCCGTCGGCCGCAAGGTGAACTTCACGCTGCACAGCCAGGACGTCATCCACTCCTTCTCCATCCCGCGGCTCGGGGGCAAGCGCGACCTCATCGCGAACCACACGAACTTCCTCTGGTTCACCCCCGACTCCATCGGCGAGCAGGCGCTGAACGGCATGTGCGCCGAGTACTGCGGTGCGTCGCACGCGAACATGCGGTTCAAGGTGTTCACCGTGTCGCCGGAGCACTTCGCGTCGTGGGCTGCCCACCAGGAGACGCCGGCCGCGTTCGGCGCGGTGGCTCCCGCTGGCGGCGCCGCGACTGCGGCGACGCAGGTGGCCACCACCCAGGCCGCCGCGGCGCAGTCGCCTTCGCTGCAGACGCAGCCCGCCACCGGTCCCGCGGTCGGCACGCCGCCGATGCGCCACGACCTGACGACGATGAACGCGAGCGCACCCACCGCACAGGCGGCGAGCTTCATCGCCTTCCCGCACGACAAGATCCCCGCCTACGCCATCCCGAGCACGCCGCTCCCCGACGTGCAGTTCAACGACGCCCTCAAGGGTGATCCGGAGCGTGGTCGTCAGCTCATGAGCTCCGGCCAGGGCGCGTGCCTCGGCTGCCACACCATCACCGGCAACCCGGTGATGATGGGCGTCATCGGCCCGAACCTCACGCACGTCGGCAGTCGCACCACGATCGCTGGCGGCATCTACCCGAACGACACGAAGCACCTCTCGCGCTGGATCAAGAATGCGCGGTGGATGAAGCCCGGCGTCCTCATGCCGACCATCGGCAAGGGCCAGTACGATCCGATCCTCAAGACCAACCTCGCGCAGGGACTGACCGACGAGCAGATCGCCGACATCGTGGCGTACCTGCAGGCGCTCAAGTAACGCCACTCACGGAGACACTGACGAATGGCAACCACAGCTACCGCCCCGGCCTACGCGCCGGCCGAGAGCTACGTCGGCGAGAGCGGCCTCTGGAGCTGGCTCACGACGGTCGATCACAAGCGGATCGGCACGCTCTATCTCTTCACCTCGCTCTTCTTCTTCCTC
>DASUXT010000110.1:0-2443 GCA_036377775.1 Gemmatimonadaceae bacterium
CGATCCCACGCCGGTGATCACGCATCGCTTCCCGCTGGAGCGCTACGATGATGCCATCGCGGCGATCAAGGGTGGGGAGGCGGGAAAGGTGGTGTTCGAGGTTCAATAGACGACGTTCACTGCAACGGAAGTACTGCGTACCTGGTACGGGGTAGCGCGACCCGGGGGACGCCCCTACAAGGCGCGGGAAGCTCACGCGCAACGAACGACTGTCGTCAACGGTGGTCGTTGGTGGAGGAAGGGCGTCGAAGTGCTTCGGGAGGGCGTCTGACCGGGTCCGGGTACGGCGTACGAGGTACCAGGTACTCGCCGTTGCAGTTGAGGGATCAGTTGCCCAGTCGAATCCGAAAATCATTCCAACGGCAGGCTCATGTCACTCAACAGGAACTTCACCGCCGGGCTCGAGGCGAAGCTGCAGCAGCTTCGGGACGAGCGCGTCTACAAGCGCCTCAACTACCTGGAGTCGCCGCAGGCGGCCCGGGTGCAGATGGAAGGACGCGGCGAAGTGCTGATCCTCTCGTCGAACAACTACCTCGGACTGTCGGCGGAGCCGGCCGTGATCGAGGCGGGGATCGACGGGCTGGAGCAGTACGGGGCGGGAACGGGGAGCGTGCGCTTCATCTGCGGCACCTTCGTCGTGCACCGCGAACTGGAGGAGGCGCTGGCGCGGTTCGTCGGCACGGAGGCGTCGATGTCGTACGTGTCGGCGTGGAACGCCAATGAAGGGCTCACGGCGACGGTGGTGGAGGAAGGAGACTTCGTCGTCTCGGACGCGCTGAACCATGCTTCGATCATCGACTCGATCCGGCTGGCGAAGTCGATCACGAAGTGCACGACGGCAGTGTACAAGCACGCCGACATGAGCGACCTGCGCGAGAAGCTGTCGGCGGCAAAGGGCGCGAAGCGGCGCATCGTGTGGAGCGACGGCGTGTTCTCCATGGAAGGCTCGATCGCGCCGCTGCCGGACCTGCTGCAGATCTGCAAGGAGCACGACGCCGTGCTGGTGATCGACGACTCGCATGCGACGGGGGTGCTGGGCAAGACCGGGCGGGGCACGGCGGAGCACTTCGGGGTGCTGGGCGAGGTGGACGTGATCACGTCCACGCTCGGCAAGGCGCTCGGCGGCGCGGCGGGCGGGTTCGTGGCGGGGGCGGCGGCGCTGTGCGACTACCTGACGCAGCGCTCGCGGCCGCAACTGTTCTCCAATGCCCTGCCCCCGACCGTGGCGTCGAGTGCATTGGCGTCGGTGGAGTTCATCGAGCAGCACCCGGAGCGGGTGCAGCAGCTGCGCGACAACGCGCGCTACTTCCGCGAGCGGATCATCGAGGCGGGGTTCAAGCCGCTCGCGGGCGAGACGCCGATCATCCCGATCATCGTCGGCGAGACGGCATCGGCGATCAGGATGAGCGACATGCTGCTCGACGAAGGGGTATTCGTGACCGGCTTCGGATATCCGGTGGTGCCGCAGGGCCAGGCGAGGATCCGGTGCCAGATCTCGGCGGCGCACACCCGCGACGACCTGGACCAGGCAGTACGGGCCTTCGTGAAGGTGGGGACGAAGCTCGGGGTGGTCTGAGGAGTCACTACCACTGACGTAGCGGGTACGGTGTAGCAGGTACCGGGACCTATGGTCGGCGTTGGTACGATGCGCGGACAGCGGACCCCGATCGTGTTTCGCCCCGCGAGCTCGATCTCAGCCACCACGCGACAGCGTCGACACATTAGAGTGGGCTGGGTGTCGGTCCGGGTACGAAGTACGAGGTACCTGCTACGTCAGTTGATGTAGCCTCAGTCCACTCTCCGCACCTCGATCACGAGTCGCTTCCAGCTTTCCGTATCCGGCGCGCCGACGCTCGTGACGGCGGCGGCATACCGGGCGCCGCGCATCATGCGCGGCGCCATCCAGGCGTTGACGTCGGGGGAGAGGTGGCCGACGACATCGCCGCCGGGTGCGTGCACCCACACGCTGGGCTCGTCCACGCCGGGGGGATCGGGCACGAGGATAAGGCGATCGCCTTCCTTCAGGCGACGGACGACGGCAGCGCGGGCGGCGAAGACGGTGCCGTACACCGGCGTCTCGAAGCGAGGGGTGTCGGGCAGGATGGCGGACATGGCGACTCTCCCCGGCGGGTGGCGAGCGGCGCTCCGGCGTGACGCGGAGACGAGGCGTACCGTCAGGTTACGCACCGGCCGTTCCATCGGCCAGCGCCCGCCGTCCGGTTCGTGACGCCCGGGGCGACCTCTTCGTCCCAAGGCATGAGCCCGCATTTGCGGGCGACCGGACGCGATTTCCCTTCTCGAGGCTTTCTGATATGCGACTCCTCCGTGTCCTCGCGGCTGCCAGTGCGGCCGCCTTGCTCGCCCAGCCGAGCGCGGCACAGGCAGGACGGCAGTTCAAGGACGCGTGGTTCTGGGGCGCAAAGGGCGGAGCGCTCGTCTACTC
>DASUXT010000111.1:0-2404 GCA_036377775.1 Gemmatimonadaceae bacterium
GCGCATGTACCGTCCAGCTTTCGCCGCCCTCGTCGTCGCTCCCGTCCTGCTCTCCACGCCGATGCGCGCCCGGGCGCAGGGCACCGGACCTGTCTGGCAGATCGTCCCGCAGCCGCAGTCCTCGCTCGTCTTCGCCCGCGACGGCTCCATGCTCGGCGACATCGGCCGCGAGTCGCGCACCAGCGTCTCCATCCGCACCCTGCCGAAGTACGTCGGCCAGGCGTTCGTCGCCGTGGAGGACCAGCGCTTCTACCAGCATGACGGCGTGGACCTCATCGGCGTGGCGGGCGCCATCAAGGGAAAGATCCTCGAAAAGATCACCGGCGACCATCGCGGAGGCGCGAGCACCATCACGCAGCAGCTCGTGGGCAACATGCACCCGGACCAGATCGACCGGCGTGACATGAGCCTCGCTCGCAAGCTGCGTGAGCAGGACGCAGCGCGCGACATGGAGAAGCACTACACCAAGGAGCAGATCCTCGAGGCGTACCTCAACCAGATCAACTTCGGGCACGGCTGGTACGGCGTGGAGTCGGCGTCGCGCCACTACTTCGGGAAGGGGGCGGCGAAGCTCACCCTCGCGCAGGCGGCGACCCTCGCCGCGCTCCCCAAGTCCCCGGTCGGCTACGATCCCATCCGTCACGCCGACCGCGCGAAGGTGCGCCGCGACCTCATCCTCGGCCTCATGGCGGAGCAGGGGTTCATCACGGCGGCCGACGCGGCCCGCGCACGCGCCGAACCGGTGACCACGGTGCCCAACGAAGGAATGGCTGCGCCGGCAGACTACTTCGTGGACGCGGTGCGCCAGGCGGCGCAGAACGCCGGTGTCGACGTCTCGAAGGGTGGTTACAAGGTGTACACCACCGCCGACGTCGCGCTGCAGCGCGCGGCACACGACGCGCTCCTGCGCGGCACGGCGGAGATCGAGAAGCGTCCGGGCTACCGGCACCCGACGCTCGCCGCCGCGAAGGACAAGCGTGATGCGCTCGCTGGCGCCGTCGTGGCGATCGATCCGTCTACCGGCGACGTGCGCGCGCTCGTCGGTGGACGCGACTACAAGCTGGCGCCGTTCAATCGTGCCACGCTCGCGCTCCGTCAGCCGGGATCGTCGTTCAAGCCCTTCGTCTACGCGAAGGCCATCGAGGACAGCCTGAGCGCGGCGACCATCGTTCCCGACACCGCGATCGCCATTCCGATCGACGGCGGCGACGTGTACAGCCCCGACAACTCCGATGGCAAGTTCCTCGGTCCCATCACCATGCGCGAAGCGCTCATCCACTCGCGCAATCCGGTGGCGGTGCAGCTGGCGATGATCGAGGGGCTGGATTCGATGGTCGCGATGGCCCGCCGCGTCGGGATCTCCACGCCGATCATGCCCGTGCCGGCGAGTGCGCTCGGCGCGTCGGCAGTGCGCCCGATCGACTACGTGGCCGCGTACACCGTCTGGGACAACCTCGGTGGCGTCGTGGAGCCGCGGCTCATCACGCGCATCGAGGACGCACGAGGTCGCGTGGTCTACCAGCGTCCTCCGTCCACTCCCGTGCCGGCGATGGATCCGCGCGTGGCGTTCATCGTGCGCGACATGATGCGTGACGCCGCCGAGCGCGGCACCGGCGGGCCGGCGCGACGTGCGGTGCCGTCGAGCATCCCGGTGGCGGGGAAGACGGGAACGACGAACGACAACGTGGACGTCTGGTTCATGGGCATGACGCCCGACCTGGTGGCCGGCGTGTGGCTCGGCTTCGACCGGCCGTCCACCATCATGCCTGGCGCCGCCGGCGGCTCCCTTGCGGCTCCGATCTGGGGCGACATGATCTCGCACTATTACGCGGGACGTCCTTCGCCAGCGCCGTGGTCACCACCCGCTGGTCTGCTCGCCCTGGAGCTCGACCGCGCGACGGGCCTTCCGGCCGATGCCCTCACGCCGCCCGCGCAACGCTACACGGAGTACTTCATCCCGGGCACCGAGCCGCAGGTGGTGAAGGACATACCGTGGAGAGGGGGAGGGTTCGGGGTGCTTTCCGAATACTGACTCGGGACTCTCAACTACGGGTAAAGGGTACCTCGTACCCGGTACCGGGTACGAGGTCCCGTTTACCCGCTTCTGTATCCAAGAGGAGCCGCCCCCGCAGACAAAGAAAAAGCCCCCGCTCGGCTATGCCGAGCGGGGGCCTTCCGTTGCGCCGTGTTAGCGGCCGAGCTTGACGACGTTCTCCGCAGCCGGGCCCTTGGCGCCCTGGACCACGTCGAATTCCACGGACTCACCCTCGGTGAGGGACTTGAAGCCGTGGCCCTGAATGGCGGAGTGGTGCACGAAGCAATCCTTCTCGCCGTTCGCGGGGGTGATGAAGCCGAAGCCCTTCGTGTCGTTGAACCACTTCACGGTGCCGGTCGTACGCATAGC
>DASUXT010000112.1:0-5515 GCA_036377775.1 Gemmatimonadaceae bacterium
CTTCTTGGCCGACGACTTCTTGCGAGCGGATCCCTTCTTGGCGCTCTTACGCGCGCTCTTCTTTGCAGCCATGGTAATCTCTCCAGTCAAGGAGTGGAACGCTCGATCGAACCCCCGGTGGTTCGGACGAGCCAGCGGTCAGCGCCGAAGCGCCTTTCCGCCGCTGCACGGTTTCATGGCGAAACCGTGAAGACACAGCAACGCGTGATCATACTGCGTCGCTCAAGCTTGTAAAGTTGAAATCCCTGACCTTCAGCGGTGGCACCATGATCGCCTGTCCTGGTCCGCCATCCTCGCTCGCGCTGACTCGCACCGGCGTGCCGAGCGCTTCGAGATTGTTCAGCATGAAGACGGGCGAGTCGTTGAACCGCAAATTCTTGACCGCGCGGGTGATTTTCCCATTCTCGATCAGGAAGGTGCCGTCGCGGGTGAGTCCAGTGTACAGGATGGTGCGCTGATCGACGGGTCGCAGATACCAGAACCTGGTGACGAGAAGACCACGTGGCGTGGATGCGATCATCTCATCCGTGGTGCTCGAACCGCCACTCATCTTCAGCGATCCGCCGCTCGCCGTCGGTGCAACGCCCTGCTTCTGAGCCCAGTAACGATCGTAGTCGAGAGTCGTCACGACCCCGCGGTCGATCCAGACGGCCCGACGGGCCGGCAACCCCTCGTTGTCGAACGGTGAACCGGCGACATCCGGGTCGAACGGATCGGACACGATGGTGACGCGTTCGTCGACGACCTTGCTGCCAATCTTGTTCCCGCCACCCGGCTTCGAGAAGAATGAACGCCCTTCATCGGCGGCGCGCGCGTTCAGTGCGCGGCCAATGAACTGGATGAGGTTTCCGACGGCGGTGGGCTCGAAGACGACGGTGTAACGACCGGGCTCGATGGCGACCGGATTCCGCGACGCGCGTGCCTTCTCGGCCGCACGCGCGCCGAGCGCCGCCGGATCGATCTGCGACCAGTCATGGTGCGAGGCGCCGGCCCATCCCGATCCGGTGCCGTCGGGAGTGCGCACGGTGGTGGTGAGGGCGGTCGCGGTGCCGCGCGTGTACGCGAACAGGCCGTTGGCATTGGCGACTGCACTTGCTCCGGCGCGGGTATCGAGGAAGCCGGTGGAGACGAGCTGTCCCGAGGCGGCGGGAGTGGTGATGGCGCGAACGGCGCCAGCGCGCCCCTCGGGGTCGAGGGCGGCGGTCGCATCGCTCCAGTTGCGTCCGGGCTGGTACTGCTGCGGCCCCAGCTCCGGCATGAACTCCGGGTCTTCGGGTGCGAGCCGCGCGATGCGTTCCGCCGTCTGCACGGCCTGCCGAAGCGACTCGTCGTCGAGCTGGTTGGTGCTGCTCGAGCCGCTTCGCCGACCGGCGTGCGCCGTGACGGTGACGGAAGTGTCGTAGCTGTCGCCGCCGGTGGAGACCTGGTTCACGGCGAAGCGCGTATTGCCCTGGCTGGCGCTGGAGATGTTGACGCGCGCGCCGTCCGGCGTGGTGACGAAGCCGAGCGTCCTGCGCGCGATGGCCTCGCACTCCTCGCGCGACAGGTAGCGCGCGGACTGGGCGAGGGAGCGGAGGTCGCTCATGCCTTCCGCCCCGTGTTGATGACGTTGATGTTGCGGAAGCGGCTCGGCACGCAGCCGTGGCTCACCGCATTGACCTGACTGGGCTGTCCCTTGGCGTCGTTGAAGGCACCGCCGAGGTGGTAGCTCTTCTGTCCACCGATCATGTCGAGCGCGCCCCAGAAGTCGGGCGTGCGCATCTGGTAGGCGACGTCCTTGAGCATGCCGGTGATCCTGCCGCCCCTGATCTCGTAGAAGAGCTGGCCACCGAACTGCGCGTTGTAGCGCTGCTGATCGATGGAGAAGCTCCCGTCGCCGACAATGGCGATGCCGCGGTCGGTGGCAGCGATCAGGTCGTCCCAGCCGAGGTCCTTCTCGCCGGGCAACAGCGACACGTTCGGCATGCGCTGGAACTGGACGTCGCTCCAGCTCTCGGCGTAGGAGCAGCCATGCGAGCGCACAGGGCGGCCGCTCGCCTTGTAGTAGTCGGTGAGGTACGGCGCCTGCTCGCGGGTGGTCTGGTAATCCACGAACACCCCGTTCCGGATGATGTCGAAGCTCTCCGGCTTGACGCCTTCGTCGTCCCAGCCGACGGCGGAGAGGGAGCCAGGCTGCTCGCGGTCGCCACGGATGTTCATGAGGTGCGAGCCATAACGCAGCTTGCCGAGGACCTTCTCCGGCGGCGCGACGAAGCTGGTGCCGGCGTAGTTCGCCTCGAAGCCGAGGGCGCGATCGAGCTCGGTGGGGTGCGCGACCGACTCGTGGATCGTGAGCCAGAGGTGCGAAGGGTGGAGCACGAGGTCGTAGCGCCCGACCTCGACCGGCTTCGCGGAGAGCTTCTGCACCGCTTCGGCGGCCCAGCGCGGAGCATTCTCGAGGAGCTTCGCGTCGCGGACGTGCTCATAGCCGCGACCCATGGGTGGGACCTCGTTGGAGGAGCGCGTCTGGAAATCGCTCTGATCCTTCGAGACCGCGGTGACGGTGACGCGCGGCTGGGTGCGGTAGATCGTCTGGACGATGTACGAGCCATCGGTGGAGGCGAACGTCTTCTCCTCGCGCAGAAAGAACATGCTCGAGTTGACGAAGCGTGCGCCGGCCTTGAGCGCCTCGGCGTTGGCGGCGAGGAGGACACCGACCTTGTCCTCGATGGAGACGGCAAACGGGTCGATCTCGATCGGGGTGCGCCATTCACCGCGCGGCACCGGCGTGGCCGGCGCGAGGACGACTGGGCGCACGAGCGTGGCGGCGTTGGCGCGCGCCTGCTGCACGGCCTGGCGGGCGACGCGGGCGACCTCGTCGCGCGAGAGCTCACGACTGGCGGCGAATCCCCACGCACCGTTCACGAGGGCGCGGACGCCGAAGCCCTGCGTCTGGTTGTCGACGAGGCCCTGGACGCGACGCTCGCGGGTGAAGAGCGACTGGGTGCGATTGCGCGCGAAGCGGACATCGGCGTAGCCCGCGCCGGCGGAGCGAGCCGCGTCGAGCGCGAGGTGCGCGAGGGTTTCGATGTCGGGATCGTCGCCGAAGGAGGGCGACGCGGCGCGCGGCGCGAGCAGGGCGGCGCGGGCGGCGGAGGGAACCGCAGCGAGTCCGGCGATCGCGGCGGTGGCAACGGACGTCTTCCTGATGAATTCGCGGCGGGAAGAACCCACGCAGTACCCTTGGCTCTCTGATGCGTGCGGTGCGCGCGTGTGTGAGCGCAGCGCTGCGTTGCAACTCGCGCGAATATAGGAACGCGCGAAATCGCACGCAATAGTGAATCGCGCGCGTCTCATTGAATGGAATCCGGTCGCGCAGCGCGCGTGGCGTCACACTTCCCCCGACGTCGCGCATCCGTTTGGTTTCGAGGGCGCCTCGACCGAGGCGCCGAGCAAACTTCCGACTGACAGCGAGGCGCGCGTGAGAGCGCTGGTGAAGGAAACCGCGGGACCGGGATTCGTGCTGCGTGACGTGCAGCGCCCGACGATCCGCGACGACGAAGTGCTGATCAAGGTGCGCCGTGCTGGCGTGTGCGGGACGGACGTGCACATCTACGAGTGGGACGCGTGGGCGCGGGGGCGCTGCAAGCCGCCGTTCACGGTGGGCCACGAGTTCGCCGGCGACGTGGTGGAAGTCGGCCGCCTGGTGACTGACGTGAAGGAAGGCGACCGGGTGACGGCCGAGGGTCACATCGTATGCGGGCGCTGCCACCTCTGCCGCACGGGCAATGCGCACGTCTGCCCGAACACGCGGATCATCGGCGTGGACCGTGACGGCTGCTTCGCCGACTACATCGCGATGCCGGCGACGAACGTCTGGCACCTGGATGACGCCGTTTCGTACGAGGTGGGCGGCATCCACGACCCGATGGGCAACGCATTCCATACCGCGCTCGTGGGCACGGAGCTGCCGGGCAAGACGGTGCTCGTGACCGGGTGCGGGCCGATCGGGATCTTCGCGGTGGGGATCTGCCGGGCAGCGGGGGCCTCGCACATCGTGGCGAGCGACGTGAATGCGACGCGCCTCGCGCTGGCGAAGCAGATGGGGGCGAACGACGCAGTCACGCCGAAGGAGGCGGGCGAGGCGGTGAAGCAGGCGACGAGCGGCCTCGGCGTGGACGTGGTGCTGGAGATGTCCGGAGTGCCGAGTGCGATCCACCAGGCGTTCTCGCTGGTGCGCGTCGGCGGCCGTGTGCAGATGCTCGGCATCCCGGCGAAGCCGATGGAGGTGGATTTCGCGACCGAGATCATCTTCAAGGGGATCACGGTGTACGGCGTGGTGGGGCGGCGTATGTACGATACCTGGATCCAGATGACGCAGTTCCTGCGCTCGGGGCAGTTCGATCCCACGCCGGTGATCACGCACCGATTCCCGCTGGAGCGCTACGATGATGCGATCGCGGCGATCAAGAGTGGGGAGGCGGGAAAGGTGGTGTTCGAGGTGCAATAGACGACGCTCACTGCAACTGAAGTACTGCGTACCTGGTACGGGGTAGCGCGACCCAGGGGGACGCCTCCACAAGGCACGGATAGCTCACGCGCGACCAACGACCGCCGTCAACGACGGTCGTTGGTCAAGCAAGGGATCGGGGCACCTCGGGAGGGCGTCCTACTGGGTCCGGATACAGCGTACGAGGTACGAGGTACTCGCAGTTGCAGTTGAGTGGTCGGTACGCCGGTTCGATTCGGAAATCATTCCAACGTCACCCATGTCTCTCAATCGGAACTTCACGGCGGGGCTCGAGGCGAAGCTGCAGCAGCTCCGGGACGAGCACGTGTACAAGCGCCTCAACTTCCTCGAGTCGCCGCAGGCGGCGCGGGTGCAGATGGAAGGGCGCGGCGAGGTGCTGATCCTTTCGTCGAACAACTACCTCGGGCTGTCGGCCGAGCCGGCGGTGATCGAGGCCGGGATCGACGGACTGGAGCAGTACGGCGCAGGCACGGGGAGCGTGCGGTTCATCTGCGGCACGTTCGTCGTGCACCGCGAGCTGGAAGAGGCGCTGGCGCGGTTCGTCGGCACGGAGGCGTCGATGTCGTACGTGTCGGCGTGGAACGCCAACGAGGGCCTCACGGCGACGGTGGTGGAGGAAGGCGACTTCGTGGTGTCGGACGCGCTGAACCATGCGTCGATCATCGATTCGATCCGGCTGGCGAAATCGATCACGAAGTGCACGACGGCAGTGTACACGCACGCCGACCTGAACGACCTGCGCGAGAAGCTGTCAGGTGCGAAGGGCGCGAAACGCCGGATCGTGTGGAGCGACGGCGTGTTCTCCATGGAAGGATCGATCGCGCCGCTGCCGGACCTGCTGCAGATCTGCCGGGAGCACGACGCGGTGCTGGTGATCGACGACTCACATGCGACGGGCGTGCTCGGCAAGACGGGACGCGGCACCGCGGAGCACTTCGGCGTGCTGGGCGAGGTGGACGTGATCACGTCCACGCTCGGCAAGGCGCTCGGCGGCGCGGCGGGCGG
>DASUXT010000113.1:0-9342 GCA_036377775.1 Gemmatimonadaceae bacterium
GGGAACTTCATCGCCTCGAGGATGATCGGATGCTCGTCGTCGCACATGGTGTCACCCGTGCGCGTCTCCTTGAGCCCGATCGCCGCCGCGATGTCGCCCGCCCGCACTTCCTCGATCTCCTCGCGCTTGTTCGCGTGCATCTGGAGCAGGCGCCCCACGCGCTCGCGCTTGTCCTTCGTCGCGTTGTACACGTACGAGCCGGACTTGAGGACTCCGCTGTACACACGGAAGAAGGTCAGCTTTCCGACGAACGGATCGGTCGCGATCTTGAACGCCAGCGCCGCGAACGGCGCCTCGTCGCTCACCGGACGCTCCTCGAAGTGCTCGTCGTGGTGCGGGAGGTGCCCCTGGATCGCCTTCACCTCGACCGGAGCCGGGAGGTAGTCGATCACCGCGTCCAGCAGCGCCTGCACGCCCTTGTTCTTGAACGACGCCCCGCACAGCACCGGCACGAACTCCATCGCGATGGTCGCCTTGCGGATCGCCTGGCGGATCTCGTCGATCGTGAGCTCTTCGCCGCCGAGGTACTTCTCCATCAGCGCCTCGTCGTGCTCCACCGCGGCCTCGATCGCCTCGTGGCGCGCCAGCTCCACGGCGTCGCGATACTCCTCGGGCACGTCCACCACGGTGAACGTCTTGCCGAGGCTCGCCTCGTCGAAGATGTACTGCTTGCGCTCGAGCACGTCGATGTGACCCGTGAACAGCTCGCCCGACCCGACCGGGATCTGGAGCGGATACGCCCGCTTCGACAGACGGTCGCGGATCATCGTCAGGCAACGATCGAAGTTCGCGCCCACGCGATCCATCTTGTTCGCGAAGATCATCCGCGGGACCTTGTAGCGGTCCGCCTGGCGCCACACCGTCTCCGTCTGCGGCTCCACGCCCGCCACGGAGTCGAGCAGCGTCACCGCGCCGTCGAGCACGCGCAGCGACCGCTCCACCTCGACGGTGAAGTCCACGTGGCCTGGCGTGTCGATGATGTTGATGCGGTAGACCGGGCCGGTGCCCTTCTCGTACGACGAACCGTGACGCTGCCAGAACGCAGTCGTCGCGGCCGACGTGATCGTGATGCCGCGCTCCTGCTCCTGCTCCATCCAGTCCATCGTCGCGGCGCCTTCGTGCACCTCGCCGATCTTGTAGGTCTTGCCCGTATAGTACAGGATGCGCTCGGTGGTCGTCGTCTTCCCGGCATCGATGTGCGCCATGATGCCGATGTTGCGATAGTCCTCGAGCGGCGTTGTCCGTGCCATATCTATCCCGTCAGGTGTCAGTCGTCGCGCCAGCGACACGCGCGTTCATCAAATACAAACGCGGGTGGACCAGGCACCCCATCGGGCCGGTATCCATCCGCCTTCGCCAGGGTGTGTCCGCCTCTGCAGCGCGAACGGGGACCCAAGGCGCGCCGACCGAACTGGCTCGACGTCAGATTTTCCTGCGTTGCTTTTCGGGAGAGGCAACCCGTGCCCCCGGCCTGTAGAACCCGCCCACCATCTGGGCGCCCATAGGTATCGGCCGCAGCGAGCCGACGTGCACGGCGTCGCGGAGCGTTTCCGCCCCAAAAACACCGTAGCCACTTGAATTTATTGGAGATCGGCGGGCTGTCAACTGGTCCACCACAACTGAAGTACTTCGTACTCTGTACGTCGTACGAGGACCTGACGCACCGTTGGTCCAATGCAGCTCGACACCGTGCGTAAGGATAGAGGACTCGCCACTCATTGGAATGGCCAGCCCCCTGGGTCCAGCTACGAAGTACGACTTACGGTGTATGTCAGTTGTCCTTCCTTTCCCGGTACCCGTACCCCGCCCCCAGCAGGAACACCCCCACCGCCCCGTACGCCGCCACCCGCAGCAGGATCCCGCTGATGTCCGACGCATGCATCACTGCCTTGAGCGCCGCGTAGATCGCCAGCACCAGTCCGCCAACCCGCAGCCGCTGGATGCCCAGCCGGCGGCCGATCACGATGCTCGCCACCCCGCAGGCGGCGTAGTACGCAATCAGCAGGAAGGTCGCCAGATCGCGCGAGAACGCCTCGGCCATCTCCATCCGCCCCCACAGGACGGCGAATCCGACCAGCGCTCCGAGCCGGACTGCACGGTCGGCCCACTGCGTCGGCGCACCCCGCCCGCGGGCGAGCACCCACCCCGCGGCGGCGATTCCGAGCGTCGCGACCAGCGCCGAGGCCGATGACCGCGTCATGAAGGGGACGTACGCGTACGCCTGCCGGCTCGCGAGCTGGTCCAGCGCCGATAGCGCCGCGCCCCCCGCCGCCACCGCTACGCCGATCAATGGCAGCTCCGTGGTCTCGTCTTCCACGAGCTTCGCCAGCACCACCCCCCACATGGCGAGCCCGGCCACGAGCGCCAGCGGCATCGGCCACAGCAGCAAGGCAATGGCGATGCTGCCCAGCACGCCTCCCGCCAGCAGGTGCACGCCGCCACGCCTGCGCTCGCTCCGCATCCGCTCGAACTGCCACGCACCGAGTGCGAAGGCTGCCCAGATCGCGAACACCACCCCCTGCCCCGGCTCGCGGCCTCCGGTGGCTGCGCTCGCGATCGCCAGCGAGATCAACGGGAGTCCGAGCGCGCTCGCCATCCACAGCGGCTGCCTGGGTCGTCGCACCAGCAGCGCCGCGTAGGTCACCGCGGCGACGAGCAGCGCAATCGTCGCTGCCGTGCGCCAGTCGCCGGCGACCATGCGGTCCCAGCCATCGGGTACGCCGATCACCCCCACGGCGAGAAATGCGCGCGCCAGCGACCCGCGCCAGGCCCGCTCGCCGATCGTCAGTGCGCCCAGCGCACACGCCGCGCCGAACAGCACCACCGCGAACGGCGAGTACCACGCGGTGCCGGTCGACATCGCCGCCGCCGTCAGCGCGTACACGAATGCACCAGCGGCGAGCACGCCGAACGCGCGGATCCACCTCGAATCGCTCACCGCCCGCAGCGATCCGACGATCACCAGTGCGCCGTACGACAGCAGCGCCGGCGCTGATCCATGGCCGTCCGTCGTCACGAACGGCGACGACAGCGCTCCCGCGACCGCGATGCTGAACAGGAACTCGCTGCCGTCGTGCAGCGCGAGCGCGGCGAGCGCGATCGCCACGATGTCCACGATCACCAGCGCCACGCTCGTCGGTACGAGCTGCAGCTGCGGGCCCGCGCCCCACGCCACGAGGTCCACCACGGCGAGCGCCAGCGCGAGGAGCACGTTGCCGAAGCGCACCTCGCCACGGCGGTGGAAGTGCACGCCCGCAGCGCCGACCGCCGCCGCGGCGAGCGCGCCCATCGCTACGCGCACCTCCGGCGTGAGCAGTCCACGCGACACCGCCACGCGGATCAGCACTCCGACGCCCATCAGGATCACGAGCGCGGCGAGGATCAGCGTTCCGTATCGGCCGACTGCCGCCTCGAGCTCCAGCCCCCCCGACGCGGAGCGCACGGCGTCACGCGCCCAGGTGAATGGGTCGCGCGGCGCACTCGATGACGCGCGACTGTTCGATGCGGGGCGTGGGGGAACGCGGAGCGCCTCTGCTCCGGGAGGCACGCGCACCGGTTCGCCGCGCGCCGCGGTCGCGCGCAGCTGCGCTACCTCTGCACGCAGCTCCGCGACCTGGCGCTCCAGCGCCGACAGCCGCGCCGTAGTCTCGATGTCGGCGGCCGATGCGTCCGGACGCTCGTCGACGGAACTCATGGGTCCAAGTTAGGGCCGCCGGCTCGGCTACCGCCAGCAGTTTTACCGTTGCCACGGTGGGCGGCGCGCGTCAGGCGCGCCGCCCCTGGCCTCACGGTCGCATCACCACCTTCGTGCAGCCATCCTTCTTCTCGGCGAAGATCTCGTAGGCGTGCGGCGCATCGTCGAGCCCCACGCGATGGCTGATGATCGACGTCGTATCG
The DNA here is from genome assembly GCA_036377775.1 of Gemmatimonadaceae bacterium. Taxonomy (GTDB): domain Bacteria; phylum Gemmatimonadota; class Gemmatimonadetes; order Gemmatimonadales; family Gemmatimonadaceae; genus AG11. The sequence goes on from DASUXT010000113.1 coordinate 3,898, forward strand.
AAGTCGCCATCCAGCACGCGCTGCAGCAGGTCGGGGAGGAACTTCTGCACGTCACACTGTCCTGCGGCCATGCGCAGCGCCTTCCCGAAGAATGCACCGAGGGGGAACTTGTCGATGAACCCCGCATAGACGCCGATCAGGCTCACGCGCCCGCCCTTCGCCGCCGACTGGATCGCCTGCCGTACCACGGTCGGCCGGTCCATCTCCAGGCGCAGCGTCTGCTTGATCCGGTCGCTCGTCGCGAGGAAGCCGTGGCCGTGCGCTTCCATGCCCACCGCATCGATGCAGACGTTGGGGCCCTCGCCGCCGGTCATCTCCTTGAGCAGCTCGACGAGATCGTCCGTCTCGTCGTAGTTGATCACCTCGGCCTTTCCCACGTCGCGCGCCAGCGCGAGCCGCTCCGGGAAGCGGTCGATCGCGATCACGCGCGCCGCACCCTGCAGCCACGCGCTCTGGATGGTGAAGTACCCCACCGGTCCGCACCCCCACACCGCCACCGTGTCGCCCGGCTGGATCTCGCCGCGCAGCGCCGCCTGCCATCCCGTGGGCAGGATGTCGGACAGGAAGAGCACCTGCTCGTCGCTCACCCCATCCGGCACCTTGATCGGCCCTACGTCGGCGTACGGCACGCGCGCGTATTCGGCCTGGCCCCCGGAGTAGCCGCCGAACATGTGCGAGTAGCCGAAGATTCCCGCGCCCGAGGTGGCGCCGTACAGCGCCTCGAACATCTCGGCGTTGGGATTCGAGTTGTCGCACGCCCCGAACATTCCCTGCCTGCAGTACCAGCACCGCCCGCAGGAGATCGGGAAGGGCACGACGATCCGGTCGCCGATCTTCAGGTTCTTCACCTCGCGACCCACGTCCACCACCTCGCCCATGAACTCGTGGCCGAGGATGTCGCCCTTCTGCATCGAGGCGATGTAGTGATCGTACAGGTGCAGGTCGGAGCCGCAGATCGCCGTGGCGCTGATCTTCACCACCACGTCGCCCTGCTGCACGATCTCCGGATCGGGGACGGTGTCCACGCTCAGCTTGCGCGTCCCCTGCCATGTCACAGCTCTCATCGGCGCCTCCTCACTCCTGCGGCGTGGAACCCACGTACGCCGAATCCTCGCGGCGGCGCGCTGACGTCGTGATCGCCCCCGTTTCCATCAGCTGCTTGAACTTCCGCAGGTCCTCGCGCACCTGGCGGTCGGGATCCTCCCCGAACAGCCGCGCGACGAACGCGCCGAGCTTTCCACCCGGTGGCTCGTAGTCGAGCGTCACCTTGACGATCGTGCCGCGGTCGCCGGGCGCATCGCTGAAGTTCACCGCTCCCGCATTCGCCACATCGGGATCGCCAACGCTCTTCCACGCGATGATCTCGTCGGGCACGTCGTTCACGATCTCCGCCTCCCATTCCACGCTTCCAGCCGGCCCCTTCGCCGTCCAGTGCGAGCGCATCGGGGAATCCACGCGCACCGACTCCAGGTGCTCCATGAACTGCGGCAGGTTGGTGAAGTCGCGCCAGAATGCGTACAGCTCATGGCGCGGCCGCGCGATCGTCACCGCGCGCTCCACCTTGACTGCCTTGCGGGCATTGACCGTCGCCGCAGCGCCGGTGACGTCGCTGCGGTGCCTGCCGAGCACGGCGTCGGCATCGCCGGTGCTGACGCCGAGCGCGTCATAGACCATGCAGTAGCCGGTTGCGCCACGCTGCACGAACGCCCCGCCAAGCAGCGCGGCCAGCAGCCCCTTCGCGTCACGCTGCTTCAGCCCGTAGGCAATGAGCGCCGCGCCGACCGCGACGGAGCCGAAGCGCTCGGGATTGGCGACGTTGTGAACGTGATGGTCCCTTCGTGCGCGATAGCTCGCGCCTCCGCGCTTCGGTCCGATGCGCGAGCCCTTGACGCGGTGCGGCGCCGACGTGGTTGCTGCCATGGCTGAGTGCCTCGATGAAGGTATGAGTCCGTTGGTATTCAACGGAGGTCGATCGTGGACGGTGCCGCGGCGGCGGTGATGTCGTAGCCACCGTCGAGCGCTGACAGCTCCGAACTGCGCTCGAGCATCAGTTCGTCGGACGACGGGATAGCCTTCTCACGCTCTCGTGACGCATCGGCCAGAGCGCGCGCACCGTCGCCGGAGGTACGCTCCGGCCGGCGCCGTGCCGCCACGGCCAGCCCCACGGCCGCCCCCACGGCGAGACCGGTCAGCACGAGCGCTCTTCCGCTCACCACCGGCGGTGGCACCTGGATCACGCCGCTCTCCCCGGTGATCGCCGGCCGATCGTGATAACGCCCGTGTGCCGGCCGCGCCCATTCGTCGAAGTGCGCCGCCAGCCTCCGCAGCTCACTCTGCAGCATCGCCGAGCGCATCGGTGGTCCGTGACCCGTGATCGCCGCCGTCGGCGCGTAGTCGGCGAGATGACGCAGTGAGGTGCGCGCCGCATCCCAATCCGGCGTGAAGTACATTGGCGGCCCGTGCATCTCGCGTCGCTGGTTGAAGACGGCGATCGCCGACTCCTGCCTGGTGGTGGTGAATGCATCGCCCGCGATGAGCGTGCGGTCCACGTCGCGCACGAACGACACGTGCCCCGGCGAGTGCCCCGGCGTGGGAATCCAGCGCCACCCCTGCATCCCGGGCACGCTCCCATCCGCCGGCAGTGCGCGCACCGACGACCCCAGATCGATCGGTCCCTTCGGATACAGGAACGACATCGCGCTCATCGCGCCGCCACCGACGAACGGGTCGGGTGGCGGATAGGACGAACGGCCGGTGAGGTACGGCAGCTCCAGCTCGTGCGCGTACACCGGCACGTCCCACTTGCGCACCAGGGTGTGCAGCGCGCCCACATGGTCGAAGTGGCCGTGCGTCAGCACGATCGCCGCCGGCCGCGAGCCGGCGCCGAACAGCCGTGCCGCCGCGTGCTCGATCCGCTCCGCCGACGCGGGCAGCCCCGCGTCCACCAGCACCCACTCGCGGTCTCCCGCGCCGGCCGGTCCCACGAAACAGACGTTGACGATGTAGTCGAGCAGGTAGGAGACTTCGGGCGCGACGTAGCGTGGCGCAGCGGCCGACGCGTCCCGGTTGGTGAGGAGGTCCGGCATGTGTCCTCGCGCGAGAGAGTGGGCTCGCCGCCCTCCGGCGAGCTCTCCGCACGTGGATTCAATCGCCGTGCCGCAGAGCATGGACGCCGCGGCGAACGCTGCGTGGCTTCGGCGTCAGCTCGTGCGCGAGACGATGACCAGTGGGGCGTCCGTTCGCGCACGCGCGGCGGCACGCGCCACCGCCGAAGCGGACACGTCGGCAATTCCCGGCGTGCGTTGCGGTGCGACTTCCACGTCGCCTGCCGCCTTCCTTTCCGGCACGGGCGGCCGATCGCCCGTCGACGTCCCCGCTTCGAGCGGTTGCTCCCCTTCCGGCGGCTGCTCCGGCGCCTCCGTCAGCGACGTTCGCCGCTCGCCCAGACGACGCTCCGCATCGCGCGCGCTGGCGACGCCACGGCGATCGCCCGACCGTCGCTCGGAGCTCCGGTCCCACGCATCGAGGTGCGTGAGCAGCGCGTCGAGCGAGCGCACCGCGCGCTTCCCATCACTCTCGCGGCGGAAGACGACGTGCGTCCAGCCGCGCATTCCTACCGGCTTGTGCCACGCTCCAGCGAATCGCACGCGCTTGCCGGTGATCGCGTTGCTGAGCACCCGCTCGAAGCGCGAGCGTGGCAGCAGGGTCACCGGAAAGAGATCGTTCCAGGTGCACAGCCGGCCCACGTCGTCGTAGGCGGCGGGACGATCGTCCAGCTCCAGCAGCGACGGCGCGCGCCCGCGCATCACCGCAGCGATGAGCCGCAGCGAGAGCGGATCGCCCAACGCGCTGATGGACGGCCAGAACTGGCGTGCGGTGCGTCCCGCCATCTCGCGCAGCGAGAGATGCTCGCCGCCGAGCGACGTGAAGCGATCGCCATCCACGTCGGCGGTGAACGGGTTGCGCGGAAAGCAATCATGCTTGGCGACCCATCCCTTGCGCGAGCTGTGCGGCACGGGGGCGAAGCCCTGCACCACGGGAATGTCGTGCATCGCGAGCTGGCGCAGGTCGTATCGCGGCCAGGTCATCACGTCGCGCACGATCCCCACGATCAGGGTAGCCGTGGCGGCCATGAGCGCGGCGTCGGGGGTGAAGTCCGCCGTGATCTCGATCCGGTTGCCGCGCGGCCGCACGCCAACGCCGGTGGAACGCCGGTTCGCCGCGAGGAGCATCACCGGCGCGGCGAGCACGTACGTGAGCAGGTACGCCAGCCGCTCGACGCTGCGCCCCTTCGCGCGCTCCGATTCCGGCAGGTCGAACGACACGTTGTAGTGCGTGCTGAAGCCGACCAGCCGCACCTGACGGCCGGTACCTCGCTCCCACTCGTCCAGCTCGCCACGCAGGAAGCCGAGATTCTCCCAGAGCGAGCGCGTCGCGCGGGCACCGCAGCCGCGCTCGATCTCGATCATCGGCGTGGCGATCTCCATCACGCCGGTGTCGAAGTAGATCGCGCCGCCAGTCGGCAGGTGATACGAGCGACCGGTGCGATGCACCAGCGGGCCGCGAATGAAGCGGCGTGGCGAGCCGAAGACCTTTTCCGGCTCCTGGAGCTCGTTGTCCACCACGGTGGAGAATTCCGCTTCCATGCCGATCGCCGGCAATGCACGGCGATTGTCCGCCACGCGCCGCTGGCGCCCGGCCTGTTCCTCACGCCGAATCTGCTTTCCCTGCTCCGTCAGCACCAATCGTCCCCCAGCTGCCCTGCGGTCGTCATGCATCGAATCACTACAACGGGTCGCCGGCGAGCTTGACGTTGTAGGTCTCGCCCGGCGCCTCGCGTGGCACGGAGATCACGTAGCCGAAGTCCAGGTGGAGATGGTCGTCCGTCTTGGCCATCTCCGGCCCAAGCGGGCGAGTCCAGACGGTGGGCAGGACCTCCCGCGCGATCGCGGCGTACCGCGCGATGGACTCGTGCGTGTCCAGGTACGTGTCGCCGATGCGGTAGATATTGGCGGCCGTCCCCCAGCAGTGCGGTGATGCACCTCCCGTTCCGGCGTGCCGGGGTGAGCAGTAGCCCCCATTCGCCCCGATGTAGACGTAGGTCCCCACGGCCTCACGGAACTGCTCCAGCGCCACGGCCAGCAGCGCCGTGGCGCAGGGGATGTACCGCGGGAAGACGCGCAGCGGCGGCGCTTCGCGGACGTCGGTGTGGATGAACTCGGAGACCGTGAAGTGGGGCGCGAGGCAGGTCTCGCGCGCCTGCTCCCACGATTCCACTTCATAGAAGTAGCGCGGCAGCACCCGCGCCTGGCCGCGATGGTCGCACAGGATGCCACCCGGCAGCAGGACGTCGCGGTACCGGCGCTCGAGGCGCCGGCCGTCCACGAGCCGGAGCGGGAACTGCGGCGAATCGTCTCCCATCAGTCCCGATCTCCGGTCAATGCG
>DASUXT010000114.1:0-31576 GCA_036377775.1 Gemmatimonadaceae bacterium
CCACTCGCTGCTGCCTGCTCTGCACCCCAGAATGTCATTCTCCGTCGCCGACGGACTCTTCTGGCTGTCCGTGGCGTGCTGCGCACTCGCCCAGTTCTTCATCCTCCGCTCGGTGAGTGCGGCGCGTCGCGCCGCCCAGCCGGCCACGACGCTGCCCAGGCAGCGCGGCGCGGTGGAGATGCTGTGGGCGGTGCTTCCCGCCGTGGGGCTCGCCGTGCTGCTCGTCTTCACCTGGCGCGCCATCCGCGCCGCTGATTCCGTCGCGCCGGCGCCGTCGTCGGTCCAGCGCCTGGGCGACGCGCCATGAAGTCGCTGCGCCGCTACGCCTACGCCGTGTTCGGCGTGGCCTGTCTCCACCTGATCTTCGGCGCCATCGTGCGCATCTCCGGCTCCGGCATGGGATGCGGCGACAACTGGCCCAAGTGCTACGGCCACTGGTTCCCGCCGATGAGCCGTCCCGACCTCATCATCGAGGTCACGCATCGCTATCTCGCCTCCATCCTGCTCCTGAGCCTCATCGCGCTGCTCGTCGCGGCCTGGAACCGGCGCAACGACCCCGAAGTGGGCGGACGCGGGGGCGTGCTGCGCAGCGCGGCACTCGCCGTGGCGCTCGGCTTCAGTGCGGCGATCCTCGGCGCGATCACGGTGAAGCTGGGCAACGCGCCTCTCGCCACGGTTGCACACTGGACGGTGGCGATGAGCCTCGTCGCGACCGTGGCCGCAACGGTCGTTCGCGCTGGCGGTCTGGGTGGCGAGTCGGCGCGGCTCGGCGGCACCGTGCCTTCCGTTGCGCGCTCCGCGTTCGGCGCGGCGGGGCTCGCGCTCGTCGTCGTGGTGATGGGCGGCCTCACGGCGAAGGTGCCGGGCGGCGCCGTGGCGTGCCTCGACTTTCCCCTCTGCGGCGCCAATCCGCAGGTGGATCCGAGTGCGGTGCACGTGCAGCTCACGCACCGCGTGATCGCCGTGCTGCTCATCCTCCACCTGCTCGGCATGCTGATCGCGCAGCGCAGGAAGCAGGTGGCGCCGGTGGTGAAGCGCGCACTGGTGATCGCCTTCTCGCTCGGCATCCTGCAGCTCCTCGTGGCCGGCGCGATGATCGGCATGCGCCTGCCGCCAGTCCTCCGCTCGCTGCACGAGGCCACGGGGGTGAGCATCTGGATCGCGACGTTCGTGCTCGCCTACCTGGCGCGCATCGCGAGCGGCGGGGCGGCCGTCGGCGCGCGCCTTCGCACTCCCGTGGCGCCACTCGTGGAGGCGGAGGAGGCGAATCCGGCGCTGGTGCAGAAGCGCGGGCCGCGGATGTCGCACTCCGTGGCGGTGATCGTGGCGCGGGGAGCCGACGTTTGAGCGACGTGGCGGCACGGCCGGCGCAGCCGAGCGCGGCGCGGGACTTCATCGCGCTCACGAAGCCCCGCATCATCTCGCTGCTGCTCGTGACGACCATCGCGCCGATGTACGTGGCCGGTCATCCCGACTGGCGGCTCGTGCTCACCGTGTTCGTGGGCGGCTATCTCATGGCCGGCGGCGCCAACGCGGTGAACATGTACATCGATCGCGACATCGACGACGTCATGTCGCGCACGAAGCTGCGTCCGATCCCGAGCGGACGAATGCGCGCCGAGGCGGTGCTGGCATTCGGCATCCTGTGCGCGACGACGGCGACCTTCCTGCTGGCGCACGTGGCGAACTTCCTCACCGCCGCGCTGGCGCTGGGCGGGTTCTACACCTACGTGTTCGTCTACACGCGCTGGCTCAAGCGCAGCTCGCCGCAGAACATCGTCATCGGCGGCGCGGCCGGCGCCTTCCCGCCGCTCGTGGGCTGGGCGGCGGTGACGGGGCGGCTCGACCTGATGGCCGTCTACCTGTTCCTCATCATCTTCTACTGGACGCCGCCGCACTTCTGGGCGCTCGCGCTCAACAAGCAGCGCGACTACGGCAATGCGCGCGTGCCCATGGCGCCGCTGGTGTGGGGCGAGCGGGAGACGATGCGCAACATGCTCTGGTACACGCTCATCCTGCTGCCGCTCACGCTGCTGCCGGTGGCGTTCGGCGCACTGGGGATCCCGTACCTGCTGATGGCGGCCGCGCTCGGCGGGTGGCTGCTCTGGGGCGTGATCAGGGTGATGCGCGCCGCCGACTTCGTGAAGCCGGCGTGGTCGGTGTACAAGTACTCCCTGCTCTACCTCGCGCTGCTGTTCGCGGCGATGGTGGTGGACCGGGCGGTCGCGTGAGCGACGCGCCACGCGAGCTGCCACTGCTCATGGGGCCGGCCCACGGCGACCCGGAGCGATTGCTGCTGATCTCCGCGCCCGACGCGCGCGACATGGTGCAGGTACGCATCTGGACGTCGGACGACTGGAGCCAGCCGCCACGCACGCGTGAGGAGCCGCGCGAGGCATTCCTCGAGTGGATCGAGACCATGGCGCGCGCCGGCCACTCGCTCAACCAATCATTGACCACGGTGCGCCACTGGCTGCGCGGCCCGGGAGCAGCGACACACTGACGTGACCGATCCAGCCGGAACTGTCCCTGCCCCGAAGTCGCGCCGCCCTGTTGCTCCCACCGCACTGAAGGCACTCGTCCCTCGCGTCCGTCCCTACCGCGGGCGCATCCTCGTGTGCGCAGTGTGCCTCCTCATCGCCGCCGCGGTGGGGCTGGCCTTTCCAGCCGTGGTGCAGCGCCTGCTCGACGCCGCGTTCCAGAAGCACGACCGCGCGCTCCTCGATCGCATTGCGCTCTTCCTGATCGGCGCCTTCGCGCTGCAGGGCGTGATGAACTTCGTCCAGGTGTACCTCCTCACCGGTACGGCGGAGCGCGTGGTGGCGAAGCTGCGCGAGGACGTGTTCGCGCACCTCGTGCGTCTTTCGCCGGGCTTCTTCACGGAGCGCCGCTCCGGCGAGCTGACGAGCCGCATCTCGTCCGACCTCGCTGTGCTGCAGACCCTGATGGCCACCTGGATCTCGGAGCTGTCGCGGCAGTCGCTCTTCCTCGTGGGCGGGATCATCCTGCTCACGCTCACCCACCCGCGCCTCACGACGACGACGCTCGCCGTGGTGCCGGTGGTGGTGGGCTCGGCGTTCTTCTTCGGCCGCCGCCTGCGGCGGGCCAGCACCGGGGTGCAGGACAAGGTGGCGGAAGCAATGGGCACCGCCGACGAGGCGTTCTCGCAGATCCGCACCGTGCAGAGCTTCGTGCGCGAGGACGAGGAAGTCTCGCGCTACAGTGGCCTGCTGAGCGAGGTAGTGGAGCGCGCGGTGGAGCGGGCGAAGCATCGCGCGCTGCTGTTCGGCGTGGTGGGCTTCGTCGCTTTCGCCGGCGTGGTGGCGGTGCTCTGGCAGGGGGGCCAGCTCGTGCTCGAGGGCGCGCTCACGCCTGGTGCGCTGGTGAAGTTCCTCCTCTACGCGATCACCGTCGCCGCGGCCGTCGGATCGCTGGCGTCGCTCTTCGGGAGCTACCAGGAGGCGGTGGGCGCGGCGCAGCGCGTGTTCGACCTCCTGCAGACGCAGCCGACGGTGGCCGAGCCCGAGGTGGTCACGCCGCTCCCGCACCCGGTACGCGGCGCGGTGTCGCTGCAGCGCGTGGACTTCCGCTACACGCCGGAGCTGCCGCTGGCGCTCGAGGACGTCTCGTTCGACATCGCCCCCGGCGAGGTCGTGGCACTGGTGGGGCCGTCGGGCGCCGGGAAGACGACGATCGCGTCGCTCATTCCGCGCTTCTGGGACGTGACCTCGGGACGGATCACGCTGGACGGCGTGGACATCCGCGAGCTGAGCTTCGCCGACCTGCGTGGCTCCGTCGGCCTCGTGCCGCAGGAGCCGGCACTGTTCAGCGGCTCGGTGCGCGACAACATCGCCTACGCGCGCCCGGACGCGAGCGAGGCGGACGTGCTGCAGGCCGCACGTGCCGCGCACGCGATGGAGTTCATCGAGCGCCTGCCGGAAGGCCTGAACACTCTGGTGGGAGAGCGCGGCGTGAAGCTCTCCGGTGGCCAGCGCCAGCGTATCGCCCTCGCGCGGGTGTTCCTCAAGGATCCCGCCGTCGTCGTGCTCGACGAGGCGACGAGCAGCCTCGATAACGAGAGCGAACGCCTGGTGGAGGAAGCGATGGAAGAGCTCCTCACCGGCCGCAGCACCCTGATCATCGCCCACCGCCTGCGCACCGTCCGCCGAGCGGATCGGGTGCTGGTGCTCGAGCGCGGGCGGATCGTGGAGACCGGCACGCACGAGGAGCTGTCACTCGGCGGCGGGATCTACGAGAAGCTGTACAGGGCGGAGCTGCGGTGACTGCGCGCCGCCGGAGGCGGCGCTCGTTCCTCGGTTCTTCGGCTTGTCGGTTGAGGGCGTGCCTCGATCAGCTCCTGCGTCCCGAGGCCGGCCGTAAACCGAAGAACCGGTAAGCCGAAGAACGCTATTTCCCCTCCACCACCACGTCCGCCTTCACCGTCCCTCCCGCCGTCACCTCGATCGGCTGTTCGTGCTTGCCGGTGCGCTCGTGCCAGGTGGCGAGGGTGTACTTGCCGGGCGGGAGGCCTTCGATGGTGAACTTTCCATCCGGACCCGTCACGGCGAAGTAGGGATGATCGAACACGGCGATGTACGCACGCGGCCAGGAGTGATCGGCGTCGTGCACGATCACCAGCCCGGGTGAGGCGAAGGGCAGGTTCGTCGGGATCACCTGCTCGTCGCGGCCGAGGAGGACCATCGTGCGCGCAGCGGTATCGCCCGAGGCGATGAAGCGGAGGTGCTGGCGGAACTCGTCGTGGCCGAGGACGTTGAGTCCGCTCCCCATCACCGCGCCCTGCACTCGCGGGTCGAGGCGGCAGTTCAGGCTCTCGAGCTCCAGGCGCCGCTCGATCGGCAGCGGCTTGCCGCTCCGTATACCCTCGATCCACACCACCACATTGCCGAGCCCGGTGCTGTCCTTCGCGATCACCGAGCTGTCGGCGATGCTGGGACCGCAGATCGCGCTGTCGGCGCCGGTCGCCACTGGCGGCAGTGGCTGGAGGGGCGACTTGAGGCGCACGGTGCCGCTCACCGTGGCCGGCGAGGCGACGCTGACCACCTTGTAGGCCGCGTCCGGCTTGTCGATCACCACCGGGCCCGTCGCCTCCTCGTCCACGTCGCCCTTCGCCGACCCCTTCCGGTTGCGTGCGCCAGTCCCTCCTGCGTCGCCGCAGGCGGTGAGAAGGAGCGAGGAGAGGATGAGAATGGCGGGAAAGCGAAGCGCGGCGGCGCGCGTTGCGGCAGCGGTCACGATGTCTGGATGAGCGTTCGGGATGTGGCGTCCCAGAGGGCAAGGCCCGAGCCAGAGGAACGGTTCGTCGGCTTGTCGGTTTTTCGGTTTACGGCCTGCCTCGGGCAGCACCAGTCTCCCGAGGCCGGTCGTGAGCCGACGAACCGAGAAACCGAAGAACACCACCCCGTCCGCGAACCGTCCTTAAACGACGATCAGCTCGCGCTGGTACTCGGCCGGGGTGATCACGGCGCGGCCGGGGTGGATGAACGCGTTCACCTCGCTCCGCACTCCGATCTCGCCCGGAACGTAGATGCCGGGCTCGATGGAGAAGCCGACTCCCGGAATCAGCAGACGCTCCTCGCGCGACTCGAGGTTGTCCAGGTGCGGACCGGCGCCGTGCAGCGACCGCGCGTCGATCGAGTGCCCGGTGCGATGCGTGAAATACTGGCCGAACCCGCGCGACTCGATCACCTCGCGCGCCGCGTCGTCCACGTCGGCGCCACGCAGCGGCTCGTTCGCCTCCGCCTTTTCCATCACGAGCGCGATCGCCGCGTCGCGTGCGTCGCGCACGGCGTTCCAGATCTCCACCGTGCGCTCGGACGGCTCACCGAGGCTCGCCATCCAGGTCTGGTCGGCGTAGATCCCGCCGGGCTCGGTGGCCCACAGGTCGATGAGCAGCACGTCGCCGCGCTTGATCTCGCGCGGGTGATCGGCGGACGGCTCGTAGTGCGGGTTGGCGGCGTTGTCGCCGGCCGACACGTTGGGGCCGTGGTCAGTGATGAGCCCTGCCTGCGTGAAGCGGTCGCGCACCCACGCCATCAGCTCGTGCTCGGTGATGGGCCGCTGGGTGTCCGAGCGCTGGCCGGCGAGCGCGAACGCGTCGAGCGCGACCTGGCGGATGATCTCCGCCGCCCGCATGTGCGACGCAAGCTGCTCGTCCGTCCACGCCGCGAAGAAGCGCGACACCAGCTCCCCGGAGCTGACGATCTCCTTCGCACCCGCCTGGCGGATCATGTCCAGCACGCCGCCGGGAACGCGATCGAGGTACGGCACCGCGTCGCCGGGCGAGTACTCCATGGCCACGCGACGTTCACGCACGACCTTCCCCACCGACTCCTCGAGCTGGCGCCACGAGCTGTAGGTGCTGCGCGGCCATTCCTTCGGCCACTTCCGCCACGGCCCGGGCTCGATGGCGTGCCCGAGCGCACTCGGCACCCCCTCGGCGGGGATCCAGGCGAAGATGCGACGCGTCACCATCCCCTCGATGCCGAGCATCCCTCCGGCAACCGGGTTCGTCCCCTGAAAGTCGAAGAGCAGCCAGCCATCGATGTCGGCGTCAGCCAGCGCGCGCTGGATCGCCGGGAGGGTGTCGCGATTCAGCATGGACGGACCTCGGGAAGAAGTGCTCACTCGGTGCTTACGCGGTGGCGCCGCGCCAGTCGGCGCGCCACTCGCACGAACCTTCGCCGCGGCCCTCGCACCGCGTGTGCTCCACGGCGCCGGTGTCACCGACGAGCAGCTTGAGCAGCTCGCGCAGCGTGGACTCGTAGAACGCGCACCCGATGCCGCCGGGCGCCACGCCGAGGGTGATGGAGCGCGGGACCTCGAGCAGGATGTAGGTGCCGACGCGCCGAACGTTCGCGTTGAGGTAGCGCTTCGCGATCTTTCGCACGCGACGGAGCGCCATGGGCCGCGCGATGAACGCCGGGAGGACGTGCATCATCGTGCGGTTGACGGACGGAACGGTCCTGTACGCCTCGTGCGCCAGGTAGCGGCCGGCTGCACGCAGCACCGCTTCCGCGTCAGGTCGACGGCCGATGAGGCGCGCGAGCGCGACGACTTCGTCCTGCGCCGGCCGATGGTTGCGGCGGACGGCGTCGGAGTAGCGCTTGATCTGGACGTAGACCGTGTCGCTGAGCCCGAACCGCTTGTTGCGGAGCTCGTCGACGAACTCGGTTTCCAGCACTCCGTCGGGAGTATCTACGTCGCGGACGGCTTCGAGGAGGCTGAGCGGGAGGAGGGCGTCGACCGTGGCGAGCATGGAGCGGTTATGAGAGGCAGAGAAGGAAGGTAGCGGCTCGGGGGGGGTGGCTACAACTGCGGGTACCTGGTACTCCGTATCTCGTGGTGGGACCCGGGCCGCCCGCCATTCCGATGTGCCTCCGGCTCCGCGTTAGGTTCGTGCATGATCCTCGCCTTCGTCATCGCCATCCCGATCGCCGCCCTCGCTCTCGCCGCTGGCGCGTTGACGCTGCCCGGTGCCGTCGCGGCAGCGGTGATCGGGGCGCTGTGCATCCTGGCGGGCTGGGGGTGGGCTGCCCTGCTCATCCTCTATTTCGTCGTCGCCGTCGCCCTCTCGAAGCTCGGCGCCGATGCCAAGTCGCGGCGCACGGGCAGTGTCGTCGCCAAGTCGGGCGGTCGCGACGCGATGCAGGTGCTGGCGAATGGTGGCGCGTTCGCCCTTGCCGCCTTCGTCGCCGCACATTCGACGACCACCACCGCGATCCTGCTCGCTGCCGCGGCTGCCGGTGCCCTGGCCGCGTCCGCCTCCGATACGCTCGCCACCGAGATCGGGACCCTCGTCGGCGGTGAGCCGCGCTCCATCACGCACTGGCGCACCGTGCCCGCCGGAACGTCGGGCGGCGTCACCGTCGCCGGCTCGCTCGCGATGGTGGGAGGCGCCCTGCTGATTGCCATCGCGGCGCTCGGCATGCGGCTCACGCCGCACGTGACTGCCGTCGCGCTCGGCGGCATCGCCGGCGCCCTGGCCGACTCCCTGCTCGGCGCCCTCGTGCAGGAGCGGCGACGCTGTCCCCGTTGCGACGCGGCCACCGAGCGCCGCATCCACGATTGCGGCACCGCCACCGAGCACGCCGGCGGCATCGCCCGGCTGGACAACGACCTCGTCAACCTGTGCGCCACGATCGTCGGCTCCGTGGTGGCCGCCGCGCTGGCCGTCGCCTAGCCTTCGTTGATGCGCACAGCGGACACAATGGCGGGACACGACGTCATCGTCGTTGGAGGAGGGCCCGCCGGCTCGGCCAGTGCGTACGCGCTCGCGCGCGCTGGCGCGCGCGTGCTGCTGCTCGACCGCGCGCGCTTTCCGCGCGCCAAGCCGTGCGCCGAGTACCTGAGCCCGCAGGCGTCGCGGCTGCTGCACGACATGGGTGCGCTCGATGCCGTGGAGGACGCCGGCGCCGCGCACCTTGCCGGGATGGTGGTGCGCGCCCCGAACGGCGCCCTCATCCGCGGCGACTTCGCCGCGACGCACGGATTCCCTGCCTTCCGCGACCGCGGGCTCGCGCTGCGCCGCACCCTGCTCGATCCCATCCTGCTCGACGTCGCGCGGCGCGCCGGCGCCACGATACGTGAGCGTGCGCGCGTGACCGACCTGCGGCGCGATGCCAGCGGACGCGTGAGCGGTGTCCAGGTGCTCGGCGACGACGGCGTCTCGCGCGAGCTCGGGGCATCGCTCGTCATCGGTGCCGACGGGCTGAACTCCGTCGTCGCACGACGGCTCGGCCTGGCGAGGCGTCGCCGCTGGCCGCGCCGGCTCGCGCTCGTGGCGCACTACGAGCGCTTCGGCGAGGTGGGCGCATGGGGAGAGATGCACGTGGAGCGGGGCGTGGGCTACGTCGGCCTCGCCGCGGTGGGCCACGGGCTCACCAACGTGGCGATGGTCGTCCCGGCGAGCGCCGCGCGCGAGGTGAGCGCCGATCGAACGTCGTTCTACGAGCGGTGGCTGCGTGAACGGCCGCAGCTCGCGCCGCGTGTTGCCTCGGCGCGGCGCGTGTCGCCGGTGATGGCCACCGGTCCCTTCGCGTCGCATGCGCGACGCGCGTGGGCGCCGGGCGCCGCGCTCGTCGGCGACGCGGCGGATTTCTTCGATCCCTTCACCGGCGAGGGGATCTACGCCGCGCTGCGGGGTGGCGAGCTGCTCGCGCCCTTCGCCCTCCGCGCGCTGGGTGCGTCGTCGCCGCGCGATGTGGACGACGCACTGCGCGACTACGACCGGGCGCGTGTCGTCGAGTTCCGCGACAAGTGGACGGTGGAGCGGCTCATCGGCTCGGCCATCGGCTTCGCGCCGGCCATCAACTACTTCGCGCGCGTGCTGGAGGCACGGAAGGAGATGGCCGACCTCCTCGTCGGCGTGACGGGCGACTTCGTACCCGCGCGCGAGGTGTTGCGCCCCGGCTACCTGCTGAATCTCTTTCGCCATCCGGGACCGCGACGTCCCGAAACCAGTCACGACGCATGACGCTCGATCCAGACACCTTCCGCAGCGTGCTCGGCCGCTTCGCCTCCGGCATCACCGTCGTCACCACGCGTGACGCCGATGGCCGCGACGCCGGCCTCACGGTGAGTGCATTCTCGTCCGTGAGCCTGCACCCGCCGCTCATCCAGGTGTGCGTGGACCAGTCCGCATCGGTCTATCCGGTGATCGCGGCCGCGAAAGCGTTCGGCGTGAGCATCCTCGCTGCGGACCAGGAGGCGCTCTCACGACGCTTCTCCACGGTGGAGTCCATGCACCGGTTCGAGGGGATCGGCTTTTCGCGCGGGGAGAGTGGCGTGGTGCTGCTCGACGATGCGCTCGCGCACCTGGAATGCCGCACGTACGCCAGCCACCCGGCCGGCGACCACACGATCTTCATCGGTGAGGTGGAGCGCGCCTCCACGCGCGCCGCGCGTCCCCTGCTCTACTACCGGGGCGGCTACGCCCAGCTCGAGCGCTGATCCGCGCATGCTCGTGCCCCGTCGCCGGCGCGGCTTCGAGCACCTCGACAACCCCGACACCCCGCCCGCACTGCGCGAGCGCTCGCTGCGCGACGTGCGGCGCTCCAACACCCTGCTCGGGGGGACGCACGCCGTGCTCGCCGAGCTGTCGCGCCTCCTTCCCGCACTCGGCCAGCAGGCCACGCTGCTCGACGTCGGCACCGGGCTGGCCGACATCCCCGCCCGGGCGATCCAGGTGGCGCGACGACGCGGCGTCACGCTGACCACGTTCGCCGTGGACGAAGCGGCGTCGCTGCTGTCCGCGGCGCGCGGAGAGGTCCACGCCGGCGTCTGTGCCGACGCCTGTCGGCTTCCGTTCTGCGACGCGAGCGTGGACGTCGTCACCTGCTCGCAGCTGCTCCATCATTTCCGGGACGAGGAGATCCCCGGCGTGCTGCGGGAACTGCAACGCGTGGCGCGACGTTACGTAGTGGTGAGTGATCTTCGCCGGAGCTGGGTCGCCGCGCTTGGGTTCTGGGTGGTGAGCTGGCCCCTGGGGTTCCATCGGGTGACGCGCCACGACGGATTCACCTCGGTGCTGCGCGGCTTCACGGCCGGCGAACTGGCTCGACACGTGCGTCATGCCGATGGCAGAGCGCCCGATGTCCGCCGGCACCCCGGATTCCGCATCACCGCAACCTGGAGGACGGACAGATGAGCGCAGGGATTCCGCTGGAGCTGGGCCCCATGCCCGCGTCCGCCGAGATGCGCACGGTGGACGAGCGAATGGTGAACGCGCCCCTGAGCCGGATCTTCCACCTGGCAGCCGACGTCGAGCGATGGCCGGCGCTGCTGCCACACTACCGCTACGTGCGCTTCGTGGATCGCCGTGCCGACGGCGGCGGCGTGGTGGACATGAGCGCCAACCGCCCCTTCGGCGTGGTGCGATGGCCCACGTGGTGGCAGTCGCGCATGGCGGTGAATGCGCCAGGCGGGCCGAGGTCGCCCAGCATCCGCTACACCCACGTGGCCGGAGTGACGCGAGGGATGGAAGTGGAGTGGACGTTCGAGGAGATGGCGGGGCTGACCCGCGTCCGGATCGTGCACATGTGGGACGGGCCCTCGTCGGTGCCGGGCGTCGGCGGCCTGGCGGCGACGCTGGTGATCGGTCCGGTGTTCGTGCATGGTATCGCCAGCCGCACCCTGGCTGGCCTCGCCGACGTGGCAGAACAGGCGCGACTGACTGGATGACCTGGACGAGCGGGTTTCACGCAGGCTGACTGGGAGAGTGGGTGTGGCAGAGCGCAGACGTGTGGCGGTGACGGGAATCGGGGCGGTGACGCCAATCGGCAACGGGCGCGAGCGGTTGTGGGAGGGGCTGCGCGCCCAGCGTTCGGCGGTGCGTACGGTGACCCGCTTCGATCCCTCGATGTGGCGCAGCCACAACGCCGCCGAGGTGAACGACTTCGACCCGACCGATTTCTTCGAGCGGAAGAAGGCGAAGCGTCTCGATCGGTTCGGGTGCTTCTCCGTCGCCTGTGCGATGCAGGCGATTCAGGATGCTGGCCTCCGGCTCGAAGCCGAAGACCGGGAGCGCATCGGCACGATGATGGGCTCCGCGCTCGGCGGCGTTCGCTTCGCCGAAGAGCAGTTGGGCGTGTTCCTCACGCAGGGGATCAAGGCGGTGGATCCGTCGCTCGCCCTCGTGGTGTTCGGCGGCGCGGCGAGCTGCAACATCGCCATCGAGCTCGGCGTGCAGGGGCCCAACAGCACCAACGGGATGAGCTGCGCGTCGGGGACGATCGCCATCGGCGAGGCCTTCCGCGCCATCCGCGATGACTACGCCGACGTGATGCTCGCCGGCGCGGCGGAGGCGCCGCTGGCGCCGCTGTGCTTCGGCGCGTTCGCCATCATCCGCGCCATGTCCACGCGCAACGATGACCCTGAGGCCGCATCACGCCCCTTCGATCGCGACCGCGACGGCTTCGTGATGGGGGAGGGCGCCTCGGTGCTGGTGCTCGAGGAGCTCGGGCGCGCGAAGGCACGCGGCGCGCACATCTACGCCGAGGTGGTAGGCTACGGGACGTCGAACGACGCGCACCACATGACGGCGCCGCGCCCCGACGGCTCGCAGGCCGCGCGCTCGATGCGGCTGGCACTGCAGGACGCGCACGTGAACGCCGGCGAGATCGCGTACGTGAATGCGCACGGGAGCTCCACGCCGCTGAACGATCCCACGGAGACGACGGCGATTCGCCACACGTTCGGCGAACATGCGAACCGCCTGCAGGTGAGCAGCACCAAGGCCTACTACGGCCACGCGCTCGGCGCCTCGGGAGCGATCGAGGCGGCCATCACCGCGCTTGCCCTCGAGCGGAAGTGGCTCCCCCCGACGCTCAACCATCACGTGTCGGCCGATGGTTGCGACCTCGACTACATCCCGCGCGAGGGCCGCTGCGCCGACGTGGAGTACGCGCTGAGCAACAGCTTCGGCTTCGGCGGGATCAATGCGGCGGTGGTGATGAAGCGGCATGAAGGGGTCTGACGGTCTGACGGTCTGACGGTCTGACGACCGGCTCTTACTCGCGGGGCCGTGGGGCGGTAGCGTAGGGGGCAAGCTGCCGGGTCTCCACACTTCGCCAAGGTGACCGCGATGAAAGGTCTTGCCCTCATGGCGCTGCTGCTCGCCTCCGCCGCTCAGGCGCAGCAGACCGTCGTCTTCAGCACGAACGCGCCGGACGGTCGACTCGGGATGGCCTCGCGACCGGGCGCCGTGGGCATCGCGGCGCGTGAGGCCGCTGATGACTTCCTGCTCCAGCAGGCGACCTCCATCACGAACGCAACGTTCTACGGACTGCTGCCGAGTGGAGCGAATGCACTCGACATCACCCAGGTGAGCGTCGAGATCTACCGGATTTTTCCGCTCGACTCGAACGAGCCGCCGTCCGGCAACGTGCCGACGCGACTCAACGGCCCGTCGGACGTTACCCTCGACAGTCGGACGTCGGGGAGTGGGCTCACCTGGTCCGCCACCGCGCTCGGCTCCTTCTCCGTTGCCAACTCGGTGGTCGACGGCATTCACCCGTCGCCGAACAACATGACAGGCGGCGACGGCTTCGCGACGGGCAGCGAGTTCGTGTTCTCGGTGGACTTCCTCACGCCGTTCGTTCTCCCGGCGGACCATTACTTCTTCGTGCCGCAGGTCGCGCTGTCGAGTGGTACCTTCCTCTGGCTCTCCGCGCAGCGCCCCGTCGTGTCCCCGGGCACTCCCTTCCCGCCCCTGACGACGGACCTCCAGGCCTGGATCCGGAGCTCCGAGCTCGAGCCCGATTGGCTCCGCGTCGGCACCGACATCATCGGTGGCGGCCAGACGTTCAACGGCGCGTTCTCGCTCTCGACCACCGTGACCACGACCCCGGAACCGACGACGCTCATGCTGGTGGCGAGTGGCCTCATGCTGCTCGGCGCGGCCGCACGTCGCCTCGCTGGATCCGCGCGCGACCTTCCTCGCGGGAGTGACGTGCAGTAGCGTTGTGCCGACCTCCTGACATCCTGACTTTCCGACATCCCGACCTCCTGCCCTTATGCGCGACAGCTGGCGTCACTTCGTGGCCGAGTTCATCGGCATCTTCGCCCTCGTGTTCGTCGGTGGTGCGGCGATCATGGTGGCGGTGCAGACGCAGGCCTCCGATGCGCTCCTCGATGTGGCCGTGGCGCATGGACTCATTCTGGCCCTCATGGTCACGGCGACGATGCGCATCTCGGGACACTTGAATCCCGCCGTGACGATCGGCTTTCTCGCGGCGCGGCGGATCGAGCCGATGATGGCCGTCGTCTACATCATCGCCCAGCTCCTTGGCGCCGCGCTCGCGGCGTACGCGTTGAAGGCCATCTTCCCCGCCGCCGTCGCCGCAACGACGCGACTCGGCGGGCAGAGCGTGGCGGCAGACGTGTCGACCGGCCAGGCGATCTTCGCCGAAGCGATTGCGACCTTCTTCCTGACCTTCGTCGTGTTCGGGACCGCGGTGGACCCGAAGGCGCCGAAGGTGGGCGGGTTCGCGATCGGGCTCGTGGTCACGGCGGACATCCTCGCGATCGGTCCGCTCACGGGCGCGTCGATGAACCCCGCGCGGTCGTTCGGGCCGGCGGTGGTGAGCGGGGTGCTCGAAGGACAGATGATCTACTGGATCGGCCCCATCCTCGGATCGATCATCGCCGCGGTGCTGTACGACCAGCTCTTCCTGCGCCGCGGGATCGAGCCGGTGGATCACGGAGCGGTGCGGCCGCGCGAGAACGCGTAGGGTCGTCCACACCCGGCACCAGTTACCCGGAGGACCGCTGCATGCGTGCGCTCGCCTGGATCCTCGCGCTGTTCCTGCTCGTCGCCGGCATCTGGGGCTTCTTCAGTCCCGTGGTGTTCATGTTCTTCACGACGAACTTCGTGCATGCGTGCGTCGAGGTCCTGCTCGGCCTCATCGGCCTCGCCGCAGCGCGCCGACACGCGCGCGGCTACCTGCTGTGGGTGGGCGCGCTGTTGCTCCTGGTCGGCATCGTGTATTTCGTGCCGGTCGCGTCGCTCTACGTGACGGGGCTGCTGGCGGTGAACACGTACCTCGCGGTGTTCAACATCATCGTCGGCGGCATCTGCATGATCGTCGCGCTGTCGGAGCGACGCGAGCCGGAGCGGGTGCCGTAGCCAAGCGACCGGTCATCGCAGCACACGGCGAAAGAGCTCCGGGTCGTCGACCCGGAGCTCTTCTGCGTTCGTGACGACCATCCATTCCGTACCGAGTACGTGGTACGTGGTACGTCGTAGTCCGTACGGCCGGTGCCCTTACTTCTTCCGCCCGTACTTCTCCGCGTACCGCTCGACGGACTGCATCACGATCTTCACCGCCTCGTCGCTCTTCCCCCACCCGATGATCTCGACCCGCTTCCCCTCGAGATCCTTGTAGGTGCGGAAGAAGTGCTCGACTTCCTTCAGCACGTGCTGCGGGATGTCGGCGATGTCGAAGAACTCCTGATGATACGGATCGTGCAGGGGCACGCCGAGGATCTTGTCGTCGGGCTCGCCGCGGTCGAGCATCTTCAGAACGCCGATCGGCCGCACGTCGATCTGGCAACCGGGGAAGGTCTCCTCCTGCACCAGCACGAGGACGTCGATCGGGTCGCCGTCCTCGTGCAGCGTGCGGGGGACGAAGCCGTAGTCCCCCGGATAGTGCACGGCGCTGAAGAGCACGCGGTCCAGCTTCAGCATCCCGCTCGCCTTGTCCAGCTCGTATTTGTTGCGGCTCCCCGACGGGATCTCGATCACGGCCGTCAGCGACTCCGGGGGATTCTGCCCCGGCGGGAGGTCGTGCCAGAGGTTCAGCATCACGCGCTCTTGGCCATGGACGCCGCCGGGCGCTGCGCCGGGTTGCGCGCCTCCTGCAGGTCGGTGTTCGCACCCGCGTCACGCGTCATCGCGCCCTTGTACTTCATCGGCTCCTCGGTCACGCCGAAGTTCGTCGCATCGAGCTCCTCCACGCGCTTCAGCTGTCCGGCCGTCAGGTCGGGGAGATCACTTGCTTCGGCGAACTCGGCCAGCTGCCCGTCGTCGTAGATGTTCGGCAGCGTGGTCACCACGAGCGGCTCGGCGAGCAGCCACTTGAGCGACGCCTGGCCGAGCGTCATCCCGTTCGCCAGGAAATCGAGCGTCTTCACCTTTTCCACGCCGTTGACCAGCCACGAGCGCGGCCGGTGGCGACGGTGATCGTTCTCGGGGAAGACGGTATCCACCGTGTACTTCCCCTCGAGCATCCCGCTGGCATGGGTGACACGGATGTTGAAGCAGCAATTCGGCGCATGCCGGCGCGCCGCCTCGATCATCGCCGAGCCCGGGTGCTGCTCGAGCACGTTCCAGATCACCTGCATCGTGTTGATGTCGGGCTCGCGCTCCAGGAGCTCCACCGACTCGTACAGCCAGCCGATGGCGGGCCCGAATGCGGCGCCCCACGCGCGGATCTTTCCTTCCTTCTGCAGCTCGCGCAGCGTCGCCCAGATCTCCGGGTTGCGCACGTGCTCCATCTTCGCGTTGTGGAACTGGATGACGTCGATGTAATCGGTCTCCAGGCGCTCCAGGCAGCGCTCCACCGAATTCCGCAGGAACGCGGGATCGGTGCGGATCGGCAGCTCCTGCTGCCCGCGGCGCGACGCGGCCGCGGCTTCGTCATAGATGTCGTAGCCGATCTTGGTGGCGATCACCACTTCGCTGCGCCGTCCACGGAACGCCTCGGCGAGCTGGCGCTCGGCGCGGCCATTCCCGTACGCGTCGGCGGCATCGAAGAACGTGATGCCATGCTCGTCGAGCGCGCGGCGCAGCATGTCCACCGCCTGCGCGTCGGTCTTGTCGCCCCACCAGCCGGTGGAGATGGTCCATGTTCCGAACCCGACCTCGCTCACGCGGATGTCGGTGCCGGGGAAGACTCGATACTTCATGACAGGCCTGCCGGGTAATGGTTCTTCGGTTCTTCGGCTCATCGGTTCACAGCGTGCCTCGGGACGCACGGACGTCCCGGAGCCGGCCGTAAACCGGGAAACCGATAAGCCGAAGCACTCAGGTATCAGCCATCAGTCTCGCCGCCTCTGCAGCGAAATACGTGATGATCACGTCCGCCCCCGCGCGGCGAATGCCGAGGAGGCTCTCCATCATCACGCGCTCGCGGTCGATCCAGCCGCGTTCGGCCGCTGCCTGAATCATAGCGAACTCACCGCTCACCTGGTACGCGGCGAGCGGATAACCGGTCTCCGCCTTCACGCGCGCGATCACGTCGAGGTACGGACCCGCGGGCTTCACCATCACGATGTCGGCGCCTTCCTCGATGTCGAGCCACGTCTCGCGCAGCGCTTCTTCGGCGTTCGCCGCGTCCATCTGGTAGCCGCGCCGATCGCCCGACTGCGGCGTGCTCTCGGCCGCGTCGCGGAAGGGACCATAGAACGCGCCGGCGAACTTGGCGCTGTAGCTCATGACCGCCGTGTTCGTGAAGCCGGCGCCGTCCAGCGCGTCGCGAATCGCGCCCACGCGGCCATCCATCATGTCGCTCGGCGCCACGATGTCGGCGCCGGCGCGCGCATGCGACAGCGCCTCGCGCGACAGCAGCTCCAGCGTGGCATCGTTGTCCACGTCGCCGTTCACCAGCACGCCGCAGTGGCCGTGCGAGGTGTATTCGCACATGCACACGTCCGTGACGACGACGAGCTGCGGCAGTTCCTTCTTGAGCGCGCGCACCGCACGCTGTACCGGGCCCTCGTCGTCCCAGGCGCTCGTGCCCTGCTCGTCCTTGTGCTCGGGGATACCGAACAGCAGCACGCCGCCTACCCCGGCCTCGGCGGCAGCGCGCGCGTCCTTCACCAGCTCGTCCACCGACGTCTGGTGCACGCCGGGCATGCTCTCCACCGGCTGGCGCACCCCCTGCCCCGGCCGCGCGAACAGCGGCAGCACGAGCTGCGACGGCACGAGACGGGTCTCGCGCACGAGGGCGCGGAGCGCCTCGGTGCGGCGGAGACGGCGGGGGCGATATCGAGGAAAGTCAGGCATCGTGACGAACTGAATCCGCGTTCAGCGTCGCGCGTTCATTCAGGCTGCGGCGACGGCACGCGCTCGGCGCGTCGCAGCCCTTCGAGGATCTCCGTCGCTCCCTCGCCGCGCAGGCGATTGGCGAGGCGGATCCCGCTCAGCGCCGGGTCGGCGCGGTCCAGCTCGATGCTCCCACGCACCACGCGGCTGCCGTCGATGGACGCGATCATGCCGTGCAGCACACCCGTGCCATCGGGCGCCGGAAGGGCGAGTGCGCCGATCGGCACCTGGCACCCGCCCTCGAGCGCGCCAAGGAATGCGCGCTCGGCGGCGATGGCGTGCATCGTCGGTTCGTGGTTCATCGCGTCGGCGAGGGCCTTCGTGTCCAGGTCGCCGGCGCGGATCTGCACCGCGATCGCTCCCTGCCCGGCGGCGGGGAGCCACGCCGGCGCGTCCAGGTAGCAGGTGATGTGCTGGTGCACGCCGAGCCGGTGAAGACCCGCCGCAGCGAGGATGGCGGCGTGCACTCGCCCCTCGTCCACCTTCTTGATGCGCGTGGGCACGTTGCCGCGCAGCTCGGCGACTTCCAGGTCCGGGCGCGTGGCGAGCAGCTGTGCGCGACGGCGGAGGCTGGACGTCCCGATCCGCGAGCCACGGGGCAGGTCATCGAGCGATGCAGCCAGGATGCGCCCGTTGACGACGAGCGCATCGCGCGGGTCCTCGCGCTCCAGTACCGCCGCGACCACGAGGTCCTCCGGCGCGTCGGTGGGAAGGTCCTTGAGCGAGTGCACGGCGATCTGTGTCTTGCCACGCTCGAGGTCGTGCTCGAGCTCGCGCGTGAAGAGGCCCTTGGCACCGATGGCGCTCAGCGGCTCGTCGAGCCGCTTGTCGCCCACCGTCCGGTAGGTGACCAGCTCGCTCTCGACGCCAAGCGCTGCAAGCGCCCCCTGCACCAGGCGCGCCTGGCGCAGTGCGAGCTCGGACGAGCGCGTGCCGATCTTGAGGGGAGTGGTCACGAGGGAAAGCTAGCAGGCGAGACGGCATGTACGACAGCGCCGGCAGCTCGTGGGCCGAGCTGCCGGCGCGGTTCGTTCGCAGAGGGAGGCGATCCCTCGGATGCACTGCGAGCGGTCTACGGATTGTGGTTCACCACCACCGTAGCGGTGGACGTCGACGACAACCCCGATCCGCCGGTTGCCGTGAACGAGATCGTGTACACGCGTGGCGCCGCCGTTCCCTGACGCTCGGCTCGTACCTCGAGCCGGTCCGTCATCGCGTTGAACGGTACCGATGGCATGGCGTTGGAGCTCAGCGTGGCGGTGCCGTCGGAATGCGTCACGCGAATGTCGCCGGATGTGTGCCCGTCGCCGACCGGCGTCTCCTCGTCCGGTTCGCTGCTCACGACGAACCCACTGGTGGACGCGATTGCGTCATCGGCGCAGCCCGGCGTAGCCGATGGCGTGACGGTGATGGCCACGTACTTGTGGTTCGGCGACCACAGGGAGCCAGGCAACGCCGCCAGCGTGGTGGTGGGCGGTGTCGTGCACGGTTCGGGACCGCCACCGCCGAACTTGCACGCGCCGGCAGGGATGGCCCAGGCGTTGAGCGTGCGGTCGTACGCGTCGATGCTCCAGATCGCCCCCACCCCATCGGCGGCGAACGTCACGTCGTCGCACTCCATGTCCTCGAGGCGGGCGGGGAACGTTGCGAAGACGCTCACCGAGCTGAAGTCCTTCGCTGCCTCGTAGATCGTGCTGCCACCGTTGTTGGCCAGATACAGCTTGTCACCACCGACGGCGATCCCCGAGTTGCCGAACCCGCCAAGCGAGCCACCAACGGGGAAGGAGCCGATCAGCGTGCCATCCTGCTGATAGTGGTAAACCGTGCTCGAGACGTCAGGACTGGCCCAGATCGTCTGGTCGCTGCCGTCGTAGGCCAGGCCATCGATGCAGCCCTGCGACGGGAACTTTGTCTCGCCCACTCCGGTGGCGAGGTCGATCAGGACGACCCGCTCGGCCCCGGACTCGCAGGCCCAGAGCTTGTGCTGCGCTCCATCGTATGCGAGCGCGCCAAATCCGCTGTAGCCGCTCACGTTCACGGACGAGATCAGGTGACCGTCTGCTGGGCTCACGATGTCGAGCACCGGATAGTACCAGCATGACAGGATGAGGTTCGTCCCGTCGAACGCGATCCCTGTGTTTACCGAGCAGCCATTCTGCGAGTACGCTCCCGTGATCTGTCGCAGGTTGTCGCCCGGAGAGATGGAGCGATGCGCGCTGGCGGGCGCCTGCAGCGCCGTCGGGGCCTCTGACGTGTCGGTACAGGCAAACAGTGCCGCTGCAGCGAGCACGGCCATGCCGACGCGTCCGCGAAGGCGAGAGCGAGGATCCATGCGAACCTCCGGAGGAGAGTTCACCGCATGTGACAAAGCCGTGGTGTCCGGTTTTGCCCGTCTTGCGGCGCCAACCCGGCTGTGATATTTGTCACGTCGGGCAGGGCGCGCACGGTAGCGAGGTGGGAGCACAGCTTCGGCACCTCGGGGCAACCGTCGACGCACGGCAGCAGCCCGATCCTGCAGTCGTCGAAGCACGAGCGAGACACCGCATGGCACTGCGCGCCAGGGGGACCCGACTCACGCTGCGCACCTTCGCCGCTCCGGCGCTGGTCCGCTCGGACGGGAGCGCGGTGCCAGGCCTGCGCCGGAAGGACATCGCCCTTCTCGTCTATCTTCGCCTGGAGCCGCGCGCGCACACGCGCAGCGTGCTCACGGCGCTCCTCTGGGACGGCACGGAGGAAACGGGTCGACACTCGCTCACCCAGGCGATCGTGCGGCTGCGCTCGATTCTCGGTCCTTCGGCCATCCTCACCGCGCGCGACCAGGTAGCTCTACGCGTCGATCTGCCCTGTGATGCCCCCGACGTGCGCAACGAGTTTCCGGATGCCGATCTGCTGATGTCCGTCGCCTCCCTCGGTCCGGATGGCTTTCTCGCCGAGCTGCAGCTGCCGGACGGCGCACACGACTTCGACGAGTGGGCGGACGAGAAGCGCGCGCAGCTTCGCCGCTGGCTCCTTCGCCACCTCGATCTCAGGAGCGCCGACGCCGAGCGTCAAGGCCGATTCGGGGAGGCGCGCGAGCTCGCGCTGCTCATGACGCGGGTCGAGCCCTATTACGAGGAGGGACACCGTCGCGTCATGCGCGCGTGGAGCGCGGTGGGAGAGCGGGTGCTCGCACTTCGACAGTACGAGCAGTTCAGTCGCTGGCTGGCGACCGAGTGCGGTGAGCACCCGGATCCCGCGACGCGCCAGCTGGCGGACCTACTTCGCTAGCGCCTCCACCACCGCCTCCACCAGCCCCACCACCGACGCTTCCGTCGCCTCGGCGATCACGTCGATCCCGGCTGCCCGCAGCGCCTCGCTGGTGACTGGCCCAATGGACACGGCCGGCGCGCGGCGCGCCAGCTCGGCTCCCACCGCCTCCACGTAGCCGCGCACGGCCGAGGCCGACGCGAAGGTCACGAGATCCACCTCCCCGCGCTCGAGCGCGTCGCGAAGCTCGGTCGCCCCTTCGCCAGTGGACACGCTCCGGTATGCGGGCACCACGTCCACCGTACATCCAAGCGCGCGCAGTCCGTCCGACAGCACCTCACGCGCCCCCTCCGCGGCCACGTAGAGCACGCGCGCCCCGCGCACGTCGTCGCGCTTCGACATCTCGTCGAGCACCCCTTCCGCGACGAATCGCCCCGGCAGGACGTCAGCGACGATGCCGTGCTGGAGGAGTGCATCGGCGGTGGAGCGTCCCACGCAGGCGACGCGAACGCCGGCGAGGACACGCGCATCGCGGCCGGTCTCGCGCAGCGCCTCCCACAGCATCGCCACCGCATTCTGGCTCGTCAGCACCAGCCAGTCGTAGCCCGCGATGCCATCGAGCGCCAGCCGCAGCGGCGCCCGATCCAGCGGCTCGATGCGCAGCGCCGGCACGTCCAGCACCTGCGCGCCGAGCTCGGCGAGCCGCGAGCGCAGGCCGCCCGCCTGCGCCGAGGCGCGGGTCACGACGATGCGCTTGCCGAACAGCGGTCTCGTCTCGAACCAGGCGATCTCCTGGCGGAGCGACACCACGTCGCCGATCACCGTGATCACCGGCGCGCTCAACCCCTCACTCGTCACGGCGTCGGCGAGCGTCGCGATGGTGGCCGACACCGTACGCTGCCGCGCATGCGTCCCCCACTGGACGGAGGCCGCCGGCGTGTCGGGCGACATGCCTCCCTTCAGCAGCGCGTCGGCGATGCGCGGCAGCGTCTTCACCCCCATGTAGAGCACGATCGACCCGCCCGCGCGGGCGAGGGCGCTCCAGTCGGTCTGCGTCTCCGGCTTGGAGGGATCCTCGTGGCCGGTGACGAAGGTGACCGACGTCGCCACGCCGCGGTGCGTGACGGGGATGCCGGCGTACGCCGGCGCAGCGACGCCCGCGGTGACGCCGGGAATGATCTCGAACGCCACGCCTGCCGCGGCGAGTGCCTGCGCCTCCTCGCTTCCGCGACCGAAGACGAGCGGGTCGCCCCCCTTGAGCCGCACGACGCGCTTCCCTTCGCGGCCGAGCCGCACGAGCAGCGCATTGATGTCGTCCTGGCTCGCCGATCGCCCGCTGCCGCCGCGCTTCCCCACGTCCAGCACTTCCACATCAGGATTCGCCACGCGAGCAGCCGCCACGATCTCCGGGTTGGCCAGCGCGTCGGTGGCAATCACGTCGCACGATTCGAGCAGGTCGCGCGCCCGCACCGTGAGGAGCCCTGGGTCTCCCGGCCCGGCGCCGGCGAGGTAGACGACGCCGCGCGCCTTCGACTGCTGCTCGGCCATCAGCGTCCCGCGCCGCGCTCGAGCGCGTCGAGTCGCTGCTGCACGCGCCGTCGGCGCACGACGAGGCTGATCGCGTAGACCAGGTACATGAGGCCAGCCGTGGTATACGCGGCGTGATAGTATGCGCTCGAGTCGACCATCCTAGTACCCTCCCTCAGCCTGCGCCTCGCGCTCCGCCAGCAGCGCACGCTGCGTCCCCAACCGGTAGCGCGCCCGGAGCAGGGCGATGTACACGAAGAAGAAGACCGCAACGAAGATCAGGAACGTGTGCAGCATCTCGGGCGGCAGCGACGGCTTGTCGGGCTTCAGCACGATCGGCATCGGATGCAGCGTCCGGAACAGGTACACGCTCATGTGGATGAACGGGATCAGGAGCGCGCCGAGAATCCCCAGCACGGCCGAGTATCGCGCCCGCATGTCCGGCTCGAGAATGGCCCCGCGCAACACGATGTAACCGGCGTAGATGAACCAGAGGAAAAGCGTCAGCGTCAGGCGGGCGTCCCACGTCCACCAGGTGCCCCAGATCGGCTTCGCCCACATCGGCCCCGTCGTGAGCACCACCGTCGTGAACAGCAGTCCCACTTCGGCCGATGCCTCGGCGACGCGATCGGTTCTCGGGTCACGAAGCCAGAGATAGACAGCTGACGTGATCGCGACCACGGCGAACGCCACATAGGCGTTGATCGCGGCCGACACGTGCAGGTAGTAGATCTTCTGCGCCAGCCCCTGGATCGCCTCGGCCGGCGTGAACCAGATCGCCCGCACGTACGCGGCGATCACGGCGATCGCGGCGACGATGAGCCACGTGTCGAGGAGAGGCGCTCGTTTCCTGTCTGTCGTCATTCGTCCAGTGTGTAGGGAAAGGCAATCGCGCAGGCGAGCACGAACACGAGGTCGAAGCCAAGCAGGATGCGCAGCCACGGCCACGCTTCCGCCTCTGGCCGTCCCGCCAGCAATCGCGAGGTGGTCTGCGCCGCCGCCATCACGATCGGCACGAAAAAGGGCAGCGACAACATCGGCAGCAGCAGCTCGGCGAGGCGCGTGTTCACCGCCATGGCGCTGAACAGCGTCCCCACCGCCACGATCCCCAGCGCCGCCAGGAGGGCGATGCCGGAGAGAGAGAGCCAGATGCTGCCGAGCGGCACGTTGTAGAAGAGCGCCACGGCGGGGATGGCGATCACCTGCACGCCGGCGACGAAGAGGAAGTTCGCCACCGCCTTGCCGAGGTAGATCGCCTCGCGCTCCACCGGCGCGGCGAGCAGCGCATCCATCGCGCGGTCCGCCTGCTCCACCCCGAAGGAGCGCTGCAGCCCGAGCAGGCCGCTGAAGGTGAAGATCACCCAGAGCACGCCCGGCGCGAGGTCGATCGCCGCCACGGCCGTGGGGTCCCACGCGAAGTAGAAGATGGTGAGCCCGAGCAGCGCGAACACGAGCGCCGAGAAAAACGCCGTGCGCGTGCGGAACTCGATCGCGAGGTCCTTCCGCGCCACGAGCCAGGTGGCGCGGAGCAGGCCGGGCAGCTGCGGCGCGTCGTCCGTTGCCACTGGCCGGGTGAACGTGGCCTCAGACATCGGCCGTCACCAGCTCGCGATACGCCGACGCGTACGAGGCGCCATCCACCGCACCGCGTTCCTCGAACCGCACGAACCGGCCGCGGCGCATGATCGCGGCGTGCGTGGCGAGGGCGAGACCTTCGGCGAGGTTGTGCGTCACGAGCAGCAGCGCGGCGCCGTGCGCGCGGCGCTCACCGAGCGCGTCGGTGAGCGCCGCGCTCCCGACTTCGTCGAGCCCGGTGTACGGCTCGTCGCACAGCAGCAGCAGGGGCTGGTGCACGATGGCGCGCGCGATGCTCACCCGCTGTTGCAGCCCGCGGCTGAGCGCGCGCACCGGCGTCTCCGCCCGGTCGGCGACGCGCATTGCCTGCAGGGCCCGCATCGCCGCCTCGGCGGGGCGTCGAAGGCCGTACATCCGCGCCGCGAACTCCACGTTCTCGCGCGCCGTGAGCGCCGAGTACAGCATGCTCGCGTGCGAGATCAATCCCACCCGGGAACGTGCGGTGCGGCCGCCGTCGGCACGGAGCGACACACCGCCCACGAGGCACGTCCCCGCGGTCGGCGCGAGCAGGCCGGCGAGCAGCCGCAGCAACGTCGTCTTCCCCACCCCGTTCGGCCCGAACAGCGCGAGGCACTCGCCCCCGCGCAGGAAGAGGCTCACGCCGTCGACCGCGCGCCGCCCCCCGAACGTGCGCACGAGCCCCTCCGCCTCGACGACGGGGCGCGCGCGCTGTTCCGGGTGTCCGCTGGGCTCGGCGACCATCCAGTGAAGATACTGTCACGACGAGGCAGCTGAGAGGGAGAAATGCCGACCTGCCTGCGACAAGGCTCCTCAGCCTGTATGGCTCCACGTCGAGTGTTGCGCCGCGACAGGGCTCCTCTCAGTGAAGGCCCCCTGCCGTTGGGAACGCAGATCAACGCAGATCTTGAACTGCCTGATCGAACGCGGATTCCAGCCTCGGGCAGGCCTTGGCGCACCGAGTCCATCTCCTGCACCCCAAAGATCTTCTTTTTTGGAACGGCCTCTGGAGGCTCCGTGGTGCATGGAGACATTCCGTCCACGGAGAGATCTGCGCTGATCCTGCAGTTGATCTGCGTTCTCCGATGACATGGAGCCGTGCGCGGTGAGGAGCCCTGCCGAGCGGGCATACCCGACACGGAGCCATGCAAGGTGAGGAGCCCTGCCGCGGGTGGCGCAACTCGACCCGGCTCGCCGTGGGGAACTTCACGCGCGCGGTTGATTCCCGGTCGCCGCCGGCACACTATGAGATCGCGACCGAACCCTTAGCCGAGTGCCGTCATGTCCGATCTCGACGTCCTGTTGCAGGAGCACCGGAAGTTCGAGCCCAGCCCCGAGTTCCGCGCCAGGGCGCAAGTGAACTCGACGGAGATCTACGACCGAGCCGCCGACCCCGACCGCTACTGGGGCGAGCTCGCCGAGGGGCTCGAGTGGAGCACGAAGTACAACACGGTGCTGGAGTGGAATCCGCCGCACTACAAGTGGTTCACCGGCGGAAAGCTCAACGCCTCCGTGAACTGCCTCGACCGGCACATCCGCACCGAGCGGCGCAACAAGGCGGCGCTGGTGTTCGAGGGAGAACCCGGCGACCGCCGCACCCTCACCTACTGGGACCTCTACGTCGCCGTGAACCAGTTCGGCAACGTGTTGCGCTCACTCGGCGTCACGAAGGGCGACCGCGTGGCCATCTACCTGCCGATGATCCCCGAAGCAGTGATCGCCATGCTCGCCTGCGCGCGCATCGGCGCCATCCATTCGGTGGTGTTCGGCGGCTTCTCCCCGGAGTCGCTGCGCGACCGCATCAACGACTCGCAGTGCAAGGTGCTCGTGACCGCCGACGGCGGCTACCGTCGCGGCTCCATCGTCCCGCTCAAGCGCAACGCCGACAAGGCGCTCGAGGAGACGCCGTCCATCCAGCACGTGGTGGTCGTACAGCGTCGACGCGGCGCCGAGGGTGATGCGGCGTGGGCCGAGATGACCGAAGGACGCGATCACTGGTACCACCGGCTCATGCGCACGGCGAAGCTCTGGTGCGAGCCCGAACCGATGGACTCGGAGGACGTGCTGTTCGTGCTCTACACCTCGGGCACCACGGGCAAGCCGAAGGGAATCGTCCATACCACGGCCGGTTACCTGCTCGGCGCACAGAGCTCCACCAGGCTCGTGTTCGACCTGCGCGAGGATGACGTCTTCTGGTGCACCGCCGACGTCGGCTGGGTGACGGGACACACGTATCTCACCTACGGCCCGCTCGCCAACGGCGCGACCTGCCTGATGTACGAGGGCGCACCCGACTGGCCGGAGAAGGATCGCTTCTGGGAGCTCTGTGAGCGGTACGGCGTGACGATCCTTTACACCGCGCCCACCGCCATCCGCGCCTTCATGAAGTGGGGCGACCAGTGGCCGAAGAAGCACGACCTCTCGCGGTTGCGGCTGCTCGGCTCCGTCGGTGAGCCGATCAATCCGGAAGCGTGGATGTGGTATCGCGAGCACATCGGCGGTAATCGCTGCCCGATCGTGGACACCTGGTGGCAGACCGAGACCGGCTCGATTGTCATCTCGCCCATTCCCGGCGTGACGGCCACGACGCCGGGCAGCGCGACGCAGCCACTCCCCGGCTGGTCGGCCACGCTGCTCGACAGCGCCGGCAAGGAGATCGGTGTCGGGGGTGGACTGCTGGCGCTCACGCGTCCCGCGCCGTCCATGCTCCGCACCATCTGGGGAGATGACGAGCGCTACGTACAGACGTACTACTCCAAGTGGCCCGGGCGTCCCGACCTCTACTTCCCGGGCGACGGCGCCAAGCGCGATGAGGACGGCAACTTCTGGATCCTCGGCCGCGTGGACGACGTGCTCAACGTCGCCGGCCACCGCATCGGCACCATGGAGGTGGAGAGCGCGCTCGTCGAGCATCCCGCCGTGGCGGAAGCGGCCGTGGTGGGCAAGAGCCACGAGCTCAAGGGTCAGGCGCTCGCCGCGTTCGTCACGCTGCGTGAAGGATTCGCCCACGACCACGAGCTCCGCGAGGAGCTGCGCGATTTCGTGGCGGAGAAGATCGGCGCCATCGCGAGGCCGGACGACATCCTCTTCTCGGCAGACCTTCCGAAGACCCGCTCCGGCAAGATCATGCGTCGCCTGCTGCGCGACATCGCCGAAGGCCGCGCCCTGGGCGACACCACTACCCTGGCCGACCCGAACGTCGTGGCGGCCCTCAAGGAGCAGTACGAGGGACAGGAAAGCTGAACTGCTCGTGAACGGTCGACCGTAGACCGTGAACGGTGAACCGTGAACCGTAAGTTCGAACGGCACACCGAAATCAGCTCGGTGTGCCGTCGTCGTTCACGGTTCACCGGTCACGGTTCACCGGTGACCGGTCACCGTTCACCGTTCACCATTCACGCCCTCCCTTGACCTTCCCCGCCACAGGGGACTAGTGTGCGCGTAATCCCGATAAGATTTATCGGAATTACAATCGCCACCTGTTCCCCGCCATGCTCCTTCGCTCCGCGCTCTTCGCTGTCGCGACGTATCTCATTGCGACACAGCCACTTGCAGCACAACAGGCGAACTCCGGCGCCGATACGTCGGTCGCGGTCCCCTCCGATACGGCCTCCACCCGCACGCCGAGACCCACCGAGCTGGAACGCGTCCGCGTCATCGATCGGGCCGGTAGCCGCAGCAGCTATTCGGCGACGGTGAGCCGTACGCTCACCCGCACCGATACCCCCCTTCGGGACACTCCCCAGTCGGCCACGGTGCTCACGCGCGCCGTCATCGCCGATCAGGCGATGCAGGGGATGGCCGACGTCGTCCGCTACGTGCCCGGCATCACGATGGGGCTCGGCGAGGGCCATCGCGACCAGCCGACGATCCGTGGCAACAGCTCCACCGCGGACTTCTTCGTCAACGGCGTGCGAGACGATGCGCAGTACCTGCGCGACCTCTACAACGTGGAGCGGGTGGAGGCGATCCGCGGCGCCAATGCCATGGTGTTCGGGCGTGGCGGGGGCGGTGGCGTCATCAACCGCGTGAGCAAGCAGGCCGGGTTCGCCCCCGTCGCCCAGCTCACAGTCGAGGGCGGCTCGTTCGACCACGCGCGTGAGACCGGGGACGTGAACCTTCCCCTCGGCAGTCGCGTCGCCGTGCGGGTCAACGGCATGTTGGAGCGGTCGGCGAGCTTCCGCGATTACTTCCACCTCCGTCGGGAGGGAGTGAACCCGACGGCCACCATCCTCGCCGGTGGCACCGTGGTGAAGCTCGGCTACGAGTGGTTCAACGACCAGCGCACCGTGGATCGCGGCATCCCGTCGTTCGACGGTGCTCCCCTTCCCTCTTCCCCCGGCGCCTTCTTCGGCGACCCGAACGAGAACCGGGCGCACGCCCGCGTGCACGCGGCGGACGTCTCGCTCGAGCACAGCTTCGGTCATGTGTCGCTGCGCTACACCACGCGCGGCGTGCGCTACGACAAGTTCTACCAGAACGTTTTCCCCGGCAGCGTGGTTGCCGATGGCGACAGCGTGCAGCTCCGCGCCTACAACCACGCCACGAAGCGCGACAACCTGTTCAACCAGCTCGACCTCACGCGAACGGTCACCACGGGCTCGTTCACTCACACCCTGCTCGTCGGCGGCGAACTGTCGCGACAGGGCACCGACGACTTCCGCGAGACCGGCTACTTCGACAACGGCACCGCGACCTCGATCACCCTGCCTGTCGGCGCTCCGGTAAGCGCCACCGGCGTGAGCTTCCGCCAGAGCGCCACCGATGCCGACAACCACACGCGGCTCGACATTGGCGCCGGCTACCTGCAGGACCAGGTCGCGGTCGGCCAGCACTGGCAGGCCATCGCCGGCCTGCGCGTGGACCGGTTCGACCTCCACTTCCACGACAATCACGCCGATCGCGACCTCGCACGCGTGGATCACCTCGTGTCGCCGCGCGCCGGGCTGATCTTCAAGCCGGCCGAGCAGGCGTCGCTTTATGCGTCGTACAGCGTGTCGCACCTTCCCGGCTCCGGCGATCAGTTCGCGTCGCTCACTCCCACGACGGAGACACTGGAGCCCGAGCGCTTCGTCAATCGCGAGCTCGGCGCAAAGTGGGACGTGACGCCTTCGCTGGCGCTCACGGCGGCTGTCTACCGGCTCGACCGCTCCAACAGCCAGGCACCGGACCCGAACGACCCGTCGCGCGTCGTCCAGACAGGCGCGCAGCGCACCACGGGCATGGAGCTCGGCGCGAGCGGTGACGTCACCGATCGCTGGCAGCTCTCGGGCGGCTGGGCCACGCAGCGCGCGCGACTCGTCAGCAGGACGAAGTCCGGCGCCGCGGGCGCAACGGTGCCACTCGTGCCACAGAACACGCTGTCGCTGTGGAACAAGGTGCAGCTCACGCCCGAATTCGGCATCGGTCTCGGGGCCGTGCACCAGTCGCGTGTCTACGCCGCACTCGACAACGCGGTCACCCTTCCCGCTTTCACCCGGTATGACGCAGGCCTCTACGTCTCCATCCTGGAGCACACCCGCCTGCAGGCGAACATGGAGAACCTGCTCGGCACCTCCTACTACGCCTCGGCGCACGGCAACAACAACGTCATGCCTGGCGCTCCGCGGACCTTGCGGATATCGGTAAGCGTGGAGAACTGAACGTCACCGTGAACCGTGAACCGTGAACCGTGAACCGGAACTGCATCGAATAGGGCACGGCGGAAGAAACTGAAAGGGCAGGATTCTCATGAAGAATCCTGCCCTTTCCGTTCTTTCCGGCCTTTCCTCTTCGTTGCTCTCGGCAATTGCGATTGCCGGTCAAGCGGTTCGCAGTTCCGGTTAACGGTTAACGGATAACGGTCAACGGATAACGGTTCACGGTTCACGGTTCACGGTTCACGGTTCACGGTTCACGGTTCACCGGCCGTCACCAGCTCCCGTCCCGCGCGTCGCTCCTCGTGCAGGTCCGCCACCGCCGTGACTCGCTGCGCTTCGTCGAACGCGCGCTCGCTCCGCGCCACGACCAGTGTCGCCGCGCCGTTGCCGATCAGATTGGTGATGGCGCGTGCCTCGCTCATGAAGCGGTCCACGCCGAGCAGGATCGCCACCCCTTCCACCGGCACCACACGCATCGCCGATAGCGTGCTGGCGAGCACGATGAACCCGGAGCCCGTCACCCCCGCGGCGCCCTTGCTCGTCAGCATCAGCACTGCCAGCACGCTGAGCTGTTGTCCGACGGAGAGGTGGATGCCGAACGCCTGCGCCACGAACAGCGCGGCCATCGACAGGTAGATGGAGGTCCCGTCCAGGTTGAACGAGTAGCCGGCCGGGATGACGAGCCCTACCACCGTCCGTGAGCAGCCGTAGCGCTCCATCTTGTCGAGCATGCGCGGCAGCACGGCCTCGCTCGACGACGTCCCGAGCACGATGACGATCTCCTCGCGGATGTACTTCAGGTACTCCCAGAGCGAGAAGCCGTACCAGCGCAGGATCAGGTTCAGCACGATGAAGATGAACAGCGCCATCGTGAGGTAGACGTCGAGCATCAGCCGGCCCATCGGGAGCAGGCTGCGCACGCCGAAGGCGCCGACCGTGTAGGCCATCGCGCCGAACGCCCCGATCGGCGCCACGCGCATCACGATCCCCACGATGCGGAAGATCACGTGCGAGAGCTGCTCGAGCACCTCGACGAGCTGCCGGCCCTTCGTGCCCAGCGAGGCGAGCGCGACGCCGAACAGGATGGCGAAGAACACCACCTGGAGCACGTCACCCTTCGCGAACGCGTCCACCGCGCTCGACGGCACGATGTGCGTCACGAAGTCCACGAACTTCATCTCGGCCCCTGACGCCGTGTACTTCGACACGTCCCCCTTGGCGAGGGCGCTGACGTCGAGCCCCGCGCCCGGCTTCGTGACGTTCACCACGATGAGCCCGATGGCGAGCGAGATCGTGCTCACGATCTCGAAGTAGAGCAGCGCCTTGCCCCCCACCCGTCCCACCTTCTTCAGGTCGCTCATGTTGGCGATCCCGAGCACGATGGTGAGGAAGATGACCGGCGCGATCACCATCTTGATCAGGTTGACGAAGATGTCGCCGAGGGGCCGCATCGCCTTGGCCGTCTCCGGCGCCACGAGCCCCAGCACCACCGCGAGCGCGATGGCAAAGAGCACCTGGACCGTCAGGTTCTGATGTAACCGTCGACCCATTACGCAGTTACTCCCGTTGGTACCATCGATCGTACGCCGTACGCTGTACGAAGTACGGTGGTTGTGGTCCAGACGCCGCCTTCTCCGAGCCGGGAAGTTGCTGGTACATTCCCTGCACCCTCACCAGCATCTCAACCAGCGGCCCGATCAATGTCCGGCTTCATCAATCGCTTCTTCCCCGAGAAGATCTTCGCCCACAAGATCGACCCGGGTGCCGAACGTCGGCTGCGCCTTGCCCAGGCCCGCGCCGAGGAATCCATCATCCGCTCGCACGTGGACAACGCGCTCATGTTCGTCGATACGCTCGCCGAGGACATGACGTTCGACCGCGCGATCGACTCCTACATCCGCCAGATGTCCATCCCCGAGCCGCTCGCCAGCACGGTCGCCACGCGCACGCTGGTGATCCTCGGCCAGGACCTCGTCCCCTACCGCCGCCGCTCGCGGGAAGAGGGCGC
>DASUXT010000115.1:0-12185 GCA_036377775.1 Gemmatimonadaceae bacterium
GTAAAGTTCGGCAGCGACGCCAGCGCCACCTTGTACGCCCGCCCCACCCCGCTCTCCAGCATCCCCCCGCACCACACCGGCACCCCCGCCCGCATGCACAGGTCGTGGATGGCGAGCGACGCCGAGTACCCGCCCACCCGCCCCGGCTTGATGTTGACGATCCGCCCGCTCCCCAGCGCGATCATGTCCTCCGCCCGCTCCACGCTCGTGATCGACTCGTCCAGGCAGATCGGCGTCGCCAGGCGACGCTGCAGCTCGGCGTGCCGCACCAGGTCGTCGTGGCCGAGCGGCTGCTCTATCATGATGAGCGCAAACTCGTCGAGCTGCGAAAGCAGCGGCGCGTCGGCCAGGGTGTAGGCGGAGTTGGCGTCCACCGCCAGCGAGATGTCGGGGCCCAGCGCACTCCGTACGGCGCGCACGTACTCGACGTCGGCACCTGGTTGGATCTTGAGCTTCACCTTCCGGTAGCCGCTCGCCACCGCGGCCTTCGCCCGCTCCACCAGCGCTGCCGGCGACGACTGGATGCCGATCGAGATCCCCGTCACCACCCGCTCGCGCGTGCCGCCGATGAGCCGCGCCAGCGGCATTCCCGCCAGCTCGGCGGCCAGACCCCAGCACCCCATCTCCACCGCGGCCTTCGCCATGTCGAAGTCGGCATCGCGTTCGAGTTTGCGAGTTTGACGTCGGGGGTTCGCGCGGCGCAGCTCAAAGTGGAAGCGGAAAGCTGACTGTTCTACTCGCAGTCGCTCGCACGCTTGCGGCTCCTCTCACCACGGCTGGAATGTGACGACGGCGGAAACGACAACGGCGCGGTGACGCAGTTCGCAGTTCCGCCGTTCCGTTCCATCGTGACCTCGGTGCAGCGCACTCTCGCGGCAACAGGAGCCACAAGAATTACAGTCAGCTTTGAGCTTTCACTTTTGGCTGCGCCGTGCGAACTCCCGACTCCCGAACTTCCAACTGCACCCCATATTTCAGGGACCCCGACCCGGACGTCGCCGTGACCGCTACCTCCGCTCCCGCGCATTCCTCGGCCGCGCACCTCGCCGATCCCGATCACAACACCTCCTTCACGAAGGGGATCTTCCTTGGCGAGCTCCGCGAGGATCTCGTCTTCCCCTTCCCCGAGCTGAGCGCCGAGGAACGCGAAGCGCTGAACATGGTGCTCGGCTCCTTCCGCGCCTTCGCCGCCGACACCATCGACTCGCATGCCATGGACGCCGCCGGGAAGTTCACGGATGCAGTGCGCCAGGGCATGCACGAGCTCGGGATGATGGGCATGAACATCCCCGAGGAGTACGGCGGCTTCGGCGCGAGCAGCATGGTGTTCAACCGGGTGTTCGCGGAGATCGGCTCGCACGACCCGGCGCTCGCCGTGTACTTCGGCGCGCACCAGTCCATCGGCTGCAAGGGAATCACCCTCTTCGGCACCGAGGACCAGAAGCAGCGCTGGCTCCCGCGCTGCGCGTCGGGCGACGCCGTCGCCGCCTTCTGCCTCACCGAGCCAGGCTCGGGCTCCGACGCGCAGGCGATGACCACCACGGCCACGCCGAGTGACGACGGCAAGTCGTACTCCCTCACCGGCACGAAGATCTGGATCTCCAACGCCGGCTACGCGGGCGTCTTCACCGTCTTCGCCAAGGTCCCCGTCGTCGTCGACGGCAAGACCAAGCAGCGCGTCACCGCCTTCATCGTCGACGCCAAGTCCCCCGGCATCTCGCTCGGTCAGCCGGAGCAGAAGATGGGGATCAAGGCGAGCGACACCCGCACGGTGACGTTCGACAACGTGATCGTTCCCGTCGAGGATCGCCTCGGCGAAGTGGGCCAGGGATTCAAGATCGCCCTCGAGATCCTCAACTCCGGTCGCCTCGGCCTCGCCGCCGGCTCGTCGCTCGGCGCACGACGCATCATGCGCAACGCGCTCGAGTACGCGAACCAGCGGCACCAGTTCGGG
Organism: Gemmatimonadaceae bacterium; assembly: GCA_036377775.1. Lineage (GTDB taxonomy): Bacteria > Gemmatimonadota > Gemmatimonadetes > Gemmatimonadales > Gemmatimonadaceae > AG11. The sequence continues at coordinate 1,955 of DASUXT010000115.1, forward strand.
CGACCTATCGGGTCGTTCGAGATGATCCAGCAGAAGATCGCCGCCAACGCGGTGGAGACCTACGCGTCGGATTCGGCATGGATGCTCACCGCCGGCATGGTGGACAAGGGCGGGATCGACTTCTCCCTCGAGACCGCGGCGTGCAAGATCTTCGCGAGCGAGCTCGCCAACCGCGCCGCCAACGACGCGATGCAGATCGCGGGCGGCATCGGCTACAGCAAGGAGTACCCGTACGAGCAGGCGGTGCGCGACTCGCGCATCAACCTGATCTTCGAGGGGACGAACGAGATCCTCCGCGCGCTCATCGCCCTCACCGCACTGCAGCAGCCGGGGGAACGGCTCAAGGAGCTGGGCAAGGCGTTCAAGGACCCGCTCCACTCCATCGGCGCCATCGGCTCATATGTCGCCGGCCGCGCCAAGCGGCAGATCACCAAGCCGAGCTTCACGAAGGTGCACGAGTCGCTCGCCGACGAAGCGGAGAGTGTGGCCGGCATCATCCAGGATCTCGCGCTCGCCGTGGAAGGGCTGCTGCTCAAGCACGGGAAGAACGTGATCGAGCACCAGTTCCTGCAGATGCGCCTCGCCAACGCGGCGATCGACATCTACATGTCGGTCGCGGTGCTCTCGCGCACCACCTGGGAGATCGAGCGCGCTGGCGGCGAGGAACAGGCGGCGGCACAGCTCGACTGCGCACGCGTGTTCATCCCGGCGGCGATGCGCCGGGCGCGTCGCAACATCCGCGCGCTCAAGAACAACCAGGATGCGAGACTGAAGAAGATCGCCGAGCGGGCCCTGGAGAACACCGACCTCGCGCCGACGACGCCGACGGACCTCTAGTCCGCCCGATCCACCTGCATCCACCGCACCTTCATCCTCGCGATGCGCTGGACGAGCGCCTCGAACTCCGGCTCGCTCCACCCATCACAGATGAACGCGAGGCGGCGCCGGATGTCGTCGGCGATCAGGGCGACCGGTCCGTCCGTAACTCGGCGATTCGGGGGCCAGGAGTCGGCAATGGCGGAGAGCTCGCGCGCACGTGCTCCGCGGCGGTCGTTGCCCGCGTACGGCGTCGAGGATTGGTCATGATGTAAGTCGCGCATCACGCTTCTCCGGTCGAGGGGCGCCCACGCGAGGCGCGATTTCGCAATCTGCCGCAGACGGGCTCGTAAACGCAAGTCTTTGTCCTGCAACGACTTGGTACGCTTGCGTACAGAACGGCTGTCGGTACGCTACCGAACGAACGGTGTTTTCCGTCAGCGGTGGCCGGCCTGATGCATTACTTTCATGCAGCGCGCTTCTCGCGCTCTCGTCGGCCCTCCTGGGCCGCCATTCGTTGCCGACATCGAGCCTGGCTCCCGCGAGCACGTTCGCGGGGATGCACGCTGCTCTCCCTGCCGCCCTGAGTGACCACATGGTCTTGGCGGCACCGGGAAGTTCCCGGAGGAGAGCACCATGCAATACGCAGAAGCGGCGCTCGGCACGCAGTCCCACCTGCACGCAAGCTCGGCCGGCGAATATCGCCCGGACGACGCGAGCGGCGCGCAGGCGAGCGAGCGGAATCAGCTGCTGCGCGCACTCCCGCCCGACGACTACGCCTGGCTGCACCAGCAGCTGACACCAGTGCGGCTGCGCCTGAAGCAGGCGCTCATCGAGTCCGACTCGAACGCCACCCACGCCTGGTTCCTGCGCGACGGGGTCGCGTCCATCATCGCCACCCATCACGAAGGAGGGGGCGTGGAGGTCGGCACCGTGGGACCGGAGGGATTCGTCGGCCTCCCGCTGCTGTTCGGGGACGACACCGTCCCGAACCTCGTCATCGTCCCGGTGGAGGGCGACGCGTGGCGCATCTCCGCCCCCGACTTCCGGCGCGCGCTCGACGAGCGTCCCGCATTGCGCCGGCTGTGTCTCCGCTACGCCGGTTGCTTCACGGCGCAGCTCGCGCAGTCGGTGGCGTGCAACCTCGTGCACACCGTTGACGCGCGCTGCGCGCGCTGGCTGCTCATGGTGCACGACCGCGTGAACCGCGAGGCCTTCGACCTCACCCACGAATTCTTCGCCTTCATGCTCGGCGTGCGCCGAGCCGGCGTGACCGTCGCCATGCGCGCACTGCAGGACACCGGTGCGATCCACTATCACCGCGGGCGCGTCTCCGTCGTCGATCGCGTGAAGCTCGAGGCGGCGTCGTGCTCCTGCTACCGGATCACGCGGGCGGCGATCGATCGGATGGCCTGAGTCAGAACCGGCGGACGATGATCGTGCCTCCAGTGGCGACGTGGCGCACACCGACCGTGGCCGCACGCACGCCGCTTGTGTCAGTCTGCGCGATCCAGCTCCGACCACCGCACCTTCATCCGTGCGATCCGCTGGACGATCTTTTCGAAGTCGTCTTCCTCCCAATGTCCACACACGCACCGCAGCCTCGAGCGGAGGTCGTCGGCGAAGAGTGCGACCCGCCCGTCCGGGACTCGACGGTCGCCCTTCGGCGAACCACCGGATTCCGCGCCATCGCGGCTCGAGTGAGAGATCATCGAGAAGAAATGCATGGTGTCGCGCATCACATCGGCTTCGTCCGAGGGCGCCATCGCCTCGTCGGGAATCGCAATGTGCCGCGACCGGTTGAGCGGCGCAAGTTATTTATTCACAACGAGTTGGTACCATTCCGTACACAACCGTATCGGTACGGTGCCGTACCGTTAACGATTGCATCTCGCGCTGGCGGGGTACCTGCACTAGCCTGCGGGTGTGCGCCCTCGCGCACGTTCGCCGGCCCCTGCGGGCCGCCATTCGCTGTCGACATCGAGCCTCGGCTCCCGCGGTACCACCGCGGGGATGCGCGCGCCGCTCTCTCTGCCGCCCTGGATGTCCATGTGGCAGAGCCGGGATCGTTCCCGGGGAGCGCACCATATCCGAGCAGCCAGCGTCCGACCACCAGCCGACCGGGTCACCCGGCGAGCCCTCCCTCACCACCGGCGAGCACCGACGCGAGGGATTGGCGATGGCGCACCAGGCGGAGCACAACTGCCTGCTGCGCGCCCTCCCCTTCGAGGACTACGCGTGGGTCGTCACGCAGCTCACCCCGGTTCGGCTCCAGCTGAAGGAGGTGCTGGTGGAGCCGGGTGCCCCGATGTCGCACGTGTGGTTCCTGCGCGACGGCGTCGCCTCCGTCATCGCCACCGAGCAGGAAGGAGGGAGCGTGGAAGTGGGCACCGTGGGATTCGAGGGGTTCGTCGGACTTCCGATTCTGTTCGAGGATGACACCGTCGCCGACCGCGTGCTGATGCAGGTCGAGGGCGATGGATGGCGCATCGCGGCCGACGACTTCCGCCGCATGGTCCAGGAGAACCGCGCCCTCCGTCACGTGTGCCTCCGCTACGCGGCCTACTTCACCGCGCAGCTCTCACAGTCGGTGGCGTGCAACCGCCTCCATACCCTGGAGGAGCGCTGCGCGCGCTGGCTGCTGATGACGCACGACCGCGTGCACCGTGAGGCGTACGAGATCACCCACGAGTTCCTGTCATTCATGCTCGGCGTGCGCCGGGCGGGGGTGACGGTGGCGATGGGCACGCTGCAGGCGGCGGGGATCATCAGCTACCGCCGGGGGCGAGTCACGGTGCTCGACCGGGACAAGCTGGAGGAGGCGTCATGTTCCTGTTACCGTCTCACCCAGGCAACGCAGGCGCGGCTGCTCTGAAAAGGGGAGAAGGGGAGAAGGGGAACCGCGCTGCTCCCATTCTCCCCTTCCCCTCATTCTCCCCTTCTCTCAGTTCCCGACCGGAATCGTCCAGTAGATCGCCGCCCCCTGCGTCGTCGGCACGACGCGCATCGGCAGCATGATCCGGTCGACGAAGTTGTCCGCATGGTGGTGCGAGTAGCGCACCACCTTGAGCCCGCCGAAGGTGCCGATGGCGGCACCGAGTGCGACGTCGCTCGCCCAGTGGGCGTCGTGGTAGATGCGCGACAGGCCGACGAGGGTGGCGCCGCCGTACATCACCGGTGCCACCACCCACTCGTGTCCCGGCCAGAAGCGGCGCGACTCGCTCGTCACCGCCGCCGCCACCGCGAACGCCGCCGTGGTGTGCCCCGACGGGAACGACTGGTACTTCCCGTTCTTCCCGAATCCGCGCCCGAAGCCGAAGTCGTGCGAGTTGGTGTCGCCACTGACGTACGGCCGCGCGCGACCGAGCACTCCCTTGAGCACCGTCGTCGCCGCGCTGGCGACGATGAGCGACTCGGTGCCGTGCCAGCCGAGGTCCGCCACGTTGCGCCAGCCACCGATGCGTCCCACCGTGTAGAGCCCGGCGCCGATGATGATCGCCCCCGGCTGGACGAGCGTCTCCGCGCCCTTCGAGACGTCGGAGAGGAAGCGGTTCGACTGCAGGCTCGAGTCGCGCAGCGTGCGCGCGAGGTGCTTGTCCACGGGGAACATCGCCACCGTGAGGCCGGCGAATCCCGCCGCCAGCCAGGCGTCGCGCGAGGTGAACAGCGTCTTCTTCGAGGCCGGCACCTTGCCGGTGTCGGCCGGCGTGATGACGGACGGCGCGAGCTCCTGCGCGGCGAGCGGCGGCGTCACCTGCAGCGCGAGGAGCGTGGCGAGGGTGACGGAGGTCACGAGGCGCTTCATGGCGTCTTCTCTTGGCGTGGATGCATTGTTGCGTGTTCCCTTGGGCCCACCGCGATGCACACGTGATACCGGACAGATCATGACTTCCGGATTCCGCGAGCGCATTCGTCGTTTCCTGGCCGCGCGCCTCGACCCGAAGTCGGAGCTCGGCCTCCGGCTGACGATCAACGTCGCCGTCTTTGCCCTCGCGATCTGGGCGTTCGGCGGCTTGCTGGACGGCGTGCTCGACAACGAATGGCTCGTGCGCGCCGACCTGGCGATCAACGGCTGGTTCCACGGGCATGCCACCCCGGGCGGCCGGGCCACGTTCGACGTCATTACCAACTTCGGCACGGTGGGTGTTGGCGTGGCGGTGGTGGTCGTCACCCTGTGGCTCTGGCTGCGCAACGCCCGCTTCCTCGCCGTGGCCTGGCTGGCTACCAACGCGGGCGGTGCGGTGGTGATGTGGGTGCTGAAGACCTCCGTCCACCGAACACGCCCGCAGTACGCGGCGGAATACCTGCACGGCCACTCGTACAGCTTCCCCAGCGCGCACACGATGTTCTCGACGATCTGCTACACGCTGCTCGCCTTCGTCATCGGCACCCTCGCCCACTGGCCGGCGCGCCGGCGTGCGCTGCTCTACGTGGCGTCAACGACGCTCGTCCTGCTCATCGCGTTCAGCCGCATCTACCTCGGCGTGCACTACCCGAGCGACGTCCTCGGTGGCCTGGCCGCCGGCACCGCCTGGCTGGCGGCGTGCGTGGGGGCGCTGAACGTGGTCAGGGATCGTTGGCTGGCACCTGTCACTGCGCGGGGCTCGAACACCCGCATCGCGGCGCCGGGCTCGAACAGCGGCATCGATGCGCCGGGCTCGAACAGCGGGAGAGGACACGGCGGAAAGATCTGAAACGGCAGGATGCCTTCCACGGTCGAGACGCCTCCACGCGCCATGGAAATTCCCGGGGCCGTTCAATCAATTCAGGAACCTTGTGGGTGCATTGGCCAGCATCACGGCTCGGAGCAACGATCGCGCGAAGGAACGATCCTGCCTTTTCAGGCAGTTTCCGCCGTGTCCTCTCCTGCTGTTTTTCAGGCCGAAGAGCCGAGCAGCCACTCTCGCGGCGAGCACCGCTTCCCGACGTAGAAATCTCCAAATGAAGCGTACTGCGCCGACACTTCATCGAACCGCATGTCCGTGACGATCTTCTTGAACGTCAGCGGGTCGCGCGCGAAGAGGGTCACTCCCCACTCCCAGGCGTCGAGGCCGATGGCGCCGGTGATGACCTGCACCACCTGCCCCGCGTAGCCGCGCCCCGTCATGCCGTGGGCCCACATCAGGCGGCTGCGCTCCTCCACCGGCAGGGCGTACCAGTTGGCGCCGACGTCGCGCTTCTTCGACATGGGATAGAAGCAGACCCACGGCATGTCGTCAGGCTGCACGGGGAAGAGCCGGCGTTGCACGTGCGCGCTCGCGCGCTCCGTCGCCACGCGCTCGGCCATCGCCGACCTGTAGGCGTCGTCACCCACCTTGCCACCACGGGCGGTCGCGTCCTGCACGAGCTGTGACGTGGCGTGATAGAGGCCGGCCTCGGTGACGCTGAGGAAGCTGTACACCGGCTCGAGCGTGTCGAACAGCGCTTCCTCGGCGAGCGCCCGCTGCGCGTCGCCGATCTGCTCGAGCGTGGGGCGGAAGTGGAGGAGCATCACGTCGCCGCGCGAGCCGACGAGCGGGACGAGGGCGGTCCATCCGCCGCCGGCGGGCGAGGCCATGGACTCCAGCTTCTCCACCGCGCGACGCTGCAGCGACGGCAGCTCGCCTACTGGAATGGCGCGGCGAGCTGGACGGTTCCAGGCGAGGATCTGGTGAAAGGCGTACCAGCCCTCGGTCGTCTCGGGCGGGTACGCGCGCGGCTTGTCGGTGTCGGTCATGGTACGTACAAGATGACCTCGCACGCACCGCGGTGGGAGCTTACAGGAAGGGTTCCCCGCTGATCCGCTTCGGGTCCAGGCTGATGCGCATCGCCGGCCGTGCCTCGCGGCAGTATTCCTCGAGGCGTGCCACCGGGCAGCGTTCCCAGTCGTCGGGAATCGGCGTCAGCCGCCGCTTCTGCAGCGACGCCTCGAAGCAGAGCCAGCCGCTGTCGAGGCCGGAGGTCAGGACGGGGCGGCCTCCGGCGCGCACGCGGCGCTCCATGGAGCGACGTCGTTCCACCGACGGCGCGGCAGCAACCGACACACGACGCTCCGCCGTCCGTCGCTCGGCGAGCCGCGGCACGACGTCCCACGTCTGCCATTCAGTTCCCGCCGAGTCCCTGAAGATGCGATAGCCCATGCCGGCCCTCCCTCGTCCGGTTCCGCATGCTGCAGTCGTGCCCGCTGCGTCGCAGACACCGGAGTGTTCAGAGCAGGGATGGTGCCAGAATCGTGATCTTTTCGCAGGGAATTGCTGTGTCGTCGCCCCCTTGCGGAGCGCTGTGACATCACGCACAAACGGCGCGCGGCGGAGTCGCAGGGGGTCGTCGCCCCGCAGGGCGGAGCCCTCTCGGGGCCCCACTGTACCTCGCGACGGATTCTGCCGTTCGGCACGCCGGGTGCATTGGCGCAACGCAACTGACCTTTCACAATGGAGTCCAATCGTGCGTGCACTGCGCCGCGCGTCCATCGCCCTCGTGCTGTTCCCTGCCCTCGCGCTGGCGCAGGCGGTCCCGACAGGGACTTCGTCCCTGCGGGATGACACGACGCAACACGACAAGACCTTCCTCACCCGGCGCGACTTCATCGTGCTCGGCGTCGGCGCCGCGGCGACCGGCGTGCTCTCGCTCTTCGACGACGACATCGCCGTCGCGTCCCAGCAGGGTCGCTGGCAGAGCAAGTCGCTGCACGACTTCTCGCTGAACGTCAGCAAGGCGCAGGAGACGACGCTCACCGTCGCCAGCATCCTCACCTACGGCATCGGCCGACTGACGAAGCAACGCACGGTCGCCGACGTCGGGCTGCACAGCGCCGAATCGGTGATCCTCGCCAGCCTCGCGAGCCAGCTCATTCGCGGCCCGCTTGGCCGCACTCGCCCGCACGCGGTGGGCGACACGAACCAGTACGACTTCCACTTCGGCAAGGGCTTCACGAGCTTCGACAACCGCGCCTTCCCGAGCATCCATACGTCGTCGGGGATGGCGGTGGCGACCGTGCTGACGATGGAGATGCAGCGCCGGCACGTCGCGGCGACACCGTACGTGGCGCCCTTCCTGTTTGCCGCCGGGATCCTCCCCGGTCTCTCCCGCATCCAGCTCGACCAGCACTGGGCGAGCGACGTGCTCGCGGGGGCGTTCATGGGAGTGTTCAGCGGGTACAAGGTCGTGTCGTACAGCCACGATCATCCGAACAACCGGTTCGATCGGGTGCTGCTGAAGTTCTCGGCGACGCCGGATCCGATGGGAGGGTGGAGGGTGGGGTACTCACTCTACTGACTCGCTGCGAAGTCAGTGCTTTCAGTGCGGAGTCGGGAGTTCGCACGGCGCAGCTGAAAGTGAAAGCCGTAAGCTGACTGTTTCACTCGTAGCTCCGCCTGCGGCGAGAGTGCGTCGGGGCGCAGTCACGATGGAACGGTGGTGCGTTCAGGGGGGGGTACTCCACTGCTGCATGAAAATGCGCCCGGGTGCAGTCTCGAGATGACAAGTGCCTGAAGTGATGGGTGCAGGTTCCCGTCATGCAGGACTATCACAAGTTGAAAGTCTGGGCGAAGTCCCACTCGTTGGCGATGGACGTCCATCGCGTCGCCGGCACCTTCCCGCGTGTCGAAGGTGTCGCGCTCACCGCGCAGCTGCGGCGCGCCGTGCTCTCCATCCCGGCGAACATCGCCGAGGGGGCGGCCAAGCCGGGGAACGCGGAGTTCCGCCGCTTCCTGCACATCGCGCTCGCATCGGCGGCCGAAACGGACTACCACCTGCTCGCCGCACGGGACCTCGGTGTGCTGGAGCCGGCGAATTACGAGGAGCTCTGCCAACGCACTACCGAAGTGCGACGCATGCTTGGTGGGCTGATCAAGAAAGTGGGGGCGAAGCCCGGCGCCAACCCAGACCCGGCGCCCGCCGCACCGATCACTGACCACTGACCACTGACCACTGACCACTGACCACTGACCACTGACCACTGACCACTGACCACTGACCACTCCGAACCCCCGTCAGTGCCATTCCGTCAGTCCGTTCCATTCCAGCCCCGGTGCGCCGAACTGCAGGACGGTGAGTGGCTGCGACCCAAACTCTCAGCTTACGGCTTTCACTTTGAGCTGCGCCGTGCGCACTCCCGACTCCGAACTATAGGAACTCGACTTCACGGAGCGACTTCGAGGAAGGTGACCTCTGACTCCCTCTCGAGCGCCCACCGCAGCCCCCACGCATCCTCGAACAGGATGAGCGGGTTTCCCTTCGCGTCGTACAGCAGCATCCGTCCGCGATCGTGCGCGAGGCGGTCGATGTCCGCCTGCTTGCCCACCACCCACCGCGGGTAGCGCGCGCTGATCTTCTCCAGGCGACAGGGCGCGCCGTACTCGTGCTCCAGGCGGTGGAGCATGACGTCGAACTGGAGCTGGCCGACTGCACCGACGATCGGCGTCGGACTGAGCGTGTCGGTGCCGGAGGTATAGAACACCTGCGCCGCGCCCTCCTCGGTGAGCTGGCGGAGTCCGGCGTCCATCTGCTTGCGCTTGAGCGGATCGGCGGCGATGACGCGCGCGAAGTGCTCCGGCGCGAAGCGCGGGATGCCGGAGAACTCGAGATTGCCGTTCGCGCTCAGCGTGTCGCCGATGCGGAGCGTGCCGCGGTCCATCACGCCGATCACGTCGCCCGGATAGGCCTCCTCCACCGCGCTCCGCTCACGGGCGAGGAACTGCTGCGCGCTGGAGAGCCGCAGCGGCTTGCCCGTGCGCACGTGCGTCACCTGGAGGCCCGGCTCGAACTTCCCCGAGCACACGCGGACGAAGGCAACGCGGTCGCGATGCTTCGGGTCCATGTTCGCCTGGATCTTGAACACGAAGCCGGTGAACGCGGGGTCCGCCGGATTCACCAGCCCCGTGCTCGCCTCGCGTGCCGTGGGCGGTGGCGCGAGCTCGACGAACTCCTTCAGGAAGGGCTCGACGCCGAAGTTGGTGAGCGCGCTGGCGAAGAACACCGGCGACAGCGCACCGGCGAGCATCGCCTCGTGGCTGAACGGGTGTCCCGCTTCATCGAGCAGCGCGATGTCGTGCACGAGCCGCTCGTGCGCCTCCTCACCGAGGAGCTCGCGCACCGACGGGTCGTCGAGCGAGGCGACCTTCACGTCGGCCGCGCTCGCCCCGTGGTCCTCGCCGCGCTCGAAGCGGTAGATCAGCTTGCGGCGCCGGTCGTAGACGCCGACGAACTGCCCGTCGGAGTGGATCGGCCAGGTGACCGGATGGCAGTCGATGCCGAGGTCCGCCTCCACGTCGCCGATCAGCTTGAGCGGATCCTCGCCGACGCGGTCGCACTTGTTGACCACGGTGAAGATCGGCATCCGCCGCCGCTTGCAGACGGCGAAGAGCTGCCGCGTGCGCTCCTCGACCCCCTTGCGGTTGTCGAGCAGCATGACGGCGCTGTCGGCGGCGATGAGGAC
>DASUXT010000116.1:0-2826 GCA_036377775.1 Gemmatimonadaceae bacterium
GCTCTTCCTGCCTTCGTACGATCGTGACGTGATCCGTCCGCACGCACTCGGCAAGTTCCGCGACCTGCTCGGCGCCGTGGCGAAGAGCCCGGCGATGCTGTTCTACCTGGATCAGTGGCAGAGCACCGTGGACAGCCTGCATCCGTCGGAGCTGGCAATGCGGGCGCCCGCGCGCCGCGGAGCGCGCCGCGCCACCGCGATGCAGCCCCCTCGGCCCGCGCAGGCTGCCCGCACCAGGCGTGGCCTCAACGAGAACTACGCCCGCGAGCTGATGGAGCTGCACACGCTCGGCGTGGATGGCGGCTACACGCAGCAGGACGTGATCGAGGTCGCGCGCGCGCTCACCGGGTGGACGATGAACCCCCGACAGAGCGCGGAGTTCGTCTTCCGTCCGGCCATTCACGATGCTGGCGAGAAAGTCGTGCTCGGACATCGCCTGCCGGCAGGTCGCGGCATCGAGGACGGTGAGGAAGTGCTCGACATCCTCGCGCGCGACCCGCACACGGCCCACTTCATCGCGCACAAGCTGGCAGTGCGCTTCGTGAGCGACGACCCGCCGCCGGCGCTGGTGGAGCGCGCGGCGCAGACGTTCCTGAGGACCGATGGCGACATCCGCGAGACGGTGCGCACCATCGTGACGAGCCCGGAGTTCTTCAGTCGCGCCGCGTACCACAGCAAGGTGAAGTCGCCGTTCGAGCTGGTGGCGTCGTCACTGCGCGCGCTCGGCGCGCAGCCGGACACCTCGATGCGGTCGGCACAGGCGGTGGCATTCCTCGGTCAGCCGATGTTCGGGCATCGTGATCCCAATGGCTGGCCGGAGACCGGGGACGCCTGGATGAACTCCGGCGCAATCCTCAATCGCATCAACTTCGGTGCGGCGCTCGCCGGAGGACGCCTTCCGAATGCGAGCGTGGCGCAGTGGTCGGAAGCCGAGCGGCTGCGTGGCGCCCCGCGCGACGAGCAGGTGGACGCGGTAGTGGACGCCTTCCTCGGCGGCCACGTGTCGCCGGACACGCGGCAGATCCTGATGGATGGCGAGAACCCGCTCGCGAGGAAGCTGTCGGCGTCGGCGGACCCGACGAACGCGGCGATGGCTGATCCATCCATGCAGCCGATGGGCGATCGCGCGATTCGCGACGCGCGCCCGGCGAAGGGCGGGGCGGCGCGCCCGGCCGTGGCGCGTGGGCTCGGGCGTCCGGTACAGTTGAACGGCCTGGCGCAGGTGGTCGGTCTCGCGATCGGCGCACCGGAATTCCAGCGGAGATAACACGTGGACAGACGCGTATTCATGAAGTCCGGCGCGATGGCGCTCGTGACGATGGGATTGAGCCCGAGCTTCCTGCGTCGTTCGGCGTTCGGCGCGGAGCTGATGAAGGGCGCGGCGACGCGTGGCGCGGCGCGCGGCAGGACGCTCATCTGCCTCTTCCAGCGCGGCGCGGCCGACGCGCTGAACGTGGTGGTGCCGCATGGCGAGGCGGCGTACTACCGCCTGCGTCCCAACATCGCCATCCCGCGGCCCACGCTCGGTGCGGGACCGGCGGGCGCAGTCGACCTGGATGGGTTCTTCGGGCTGCACCCCGCGCTCGCGCCGATGAAGCCGCTGTGGGACATGGGGATCCTCGCGCCGGTTCACGCCGTGGGGAGCCCGAGCAGCACGCGCTCGCACTTCGATGCGCAGGACTACATGGAAACGGGGACGCCCGACCAGAAGAGCACGCGGGACGGGTGGCTCAACCGCTACCTCGCGACGAAGGGCACGTGCGAGGCGGGATGCACGCACGAGAACGCGCCGTCCCCCTTCCGCGCCGTGGCGATGACGCAGCAGACGCCGCGGATGCTCGAGGGACCGGCGCCGACGATCGCCATGAACTCGCTCGACGAGTTCAGTGTGCGCGCAGCCGGTCCGGCCGCTGATCGGCTGGAGGCGCTCTATCGCACCGGATCGGCGGACGTCGTGCACGCCGCGGGCGGCGAGATGTTCGAGGCAGTGAAGATCCTCAAGGCGGCGAATCCGCAGCGCTACCTGCCGCAGAACGGCGCCGAGTACCCGAACTCGCAGTTCGGCCGGCGGCTGATGCAGATCGCGCAGCTCATCAAGGCCGACGTGGGACTCGAGGTGGCGTTCGCTGACGTGGGCGGGTGGGACACGCACGTGAACCAGGGCGCGTCCACCGGCCAGCTCGCGGCGCGCCTCGACGACTTCGCGAAGTCCATCGCCGCGCTCGTCGCCGACCTGGGCGACCGCATGGCCGACGTGACGATCATGACGATGTCGGAGTTCGGGCGGACGGTGCGCCAGAACGGCAACGGCGGCACCGATCACGGCCACGCGTCGGCGCTGTTCGTGATCGGCGGCGACGTGCACGGCCGCAAGGTCTACGGAAAGTGGCCCGGCCTGGAGCCGGAGCAGCTTTATGAGGGGCGCGACCTCGCACTGACAACCGACTTCCGGTCGGTGTTCTCGGAGGTCGCCGCGAAGCATCTCGGGGCGGAGCGGCTCGATGTGCTGTTCCCTGGCTTCGCGGCGGGGCGGAGTTCGTGGTTGGGAGTGCTGTAGTCGGGAGTGCGCACGGCGCAGCTCAAAGTGAAAGCTGTAAGCTGACTGTTCCACTTGTAGCTCCTCCCCCGGCGCGAGCGTCTCGCAGCAGGGTCACAATGGAACGGTGGAGCGGAACTACGAACGGTGTTGGGGACCTCAGGAGGCCTGCACTGGCAGGCCGATCTCGAGGCACCGCAACGCCGTTGCCGTTCCCGCCGTTCGTTCCTTTCCCGCCCCGGCGAGAGGAGCCGCCGGTCAGTGAGGAGCTACGGGTCGAGCTGACAGCT
>DASUXT010000117.1:0-7249 GCA_036377775.1 Gemmatimonadaceae bacterium
TCGGGCGCGATGTATCCCGGCTCCCCGCCCCCCACCACGTACGCCTGCTCCATCCCGCCCTGGGTAGGATCGCTCGGCCCGCTGTCACCACCCCCACGCCGGCCGCCGCGACCGGCGTTCCAGTCGAAGGGGATGCACAGCGTGCTGTTGTCCTGCTGCGCGCCGCAGACGTGATACGGGATGTGCGTCGTCGCTGCGACGTGGTAGAACTGCTCGGTGGGGTAGTCCTCCTCCGTCCACTTCCCGCCGGTGTTGGTGGAGACTGCACCGCCGCCGTCGTTGCCGACCACGAGGTGCGTCGGGTCGTCGGGATCGATCCACAGGTCGTGGAAGTCGCCGTGGGTGTTGTTGCTGATCGACTTCGTCGTCTTTCCGCCGTCGGTGGAGCGGAACAGCGTGGTGTTCTCCAGGTAGACGACGTCGGCGTTCTTCGGGTCGGCGAAGACGTGCGTGTAGTAGAAGGCGCGCTGACGGATGGCGCGGTTGTCGTTGACGAGCTTCCAGGTGGCGCCGGCGTCGTCGCTGCTGAACAGGCCGCCGTTGTCGTTCTCCACCAGTGCGTACACACGCTTGCCGTCAGGGCCTGCAGCGACACCGATGCGCCCGATGACGCCGGAGGGCATCCCCGGGTTCCGCGTGACCTCCGTCCACGTCTCGCCGCCGTCGGTGCTCTTGAACAGGCCGCTCCCGGGCCCGCCGCTCGACATGTGGTACTCGTTGCGGTACGCCTCCCACAGCGCGGCGTACATCACCTGCGGGTTCGTCTTGTCGATCGTGATGTCGACCGCACCCGTCTTGTCGTCGCGGAAGAGCACGCGCTTCCAGGTCTTCCCGCCGTCGCTGCTCTTGTACACGCCGCGCTCCGAGCTCGGCACGCTGTACTTCCCGAACACGGCGGCGAAGACGACGTTCGGGTTCGTGGGGTGGATGCGGATCTTCGAGATCGCATCCACGTTGGAGAAGCCGAGGTGCGTCCACGTCTTGCCGGCATCGGTGCTCTTGTAGATGCCGTCGCCGGGCATGATGTTGCCGCGAATGCAGCTCTCGCCCATGCCGATGTAGACGACGTTCGGGTCGCTCTCGCTCACCGCGACCGCGCCCACCGACGCGCTGTTGATCTGGCCGTCGGTGACCGGCTTCCAGCTGTCGCCGCCGTCGGTCGTCTTCCACAGGCCGCCGCCGGCCGCGCCGAAGTAGGCTTCCTTCGGGTGCCCCTTCACGCCGCTCACGGCGATGGAGCGTCCGCCGCGGTCGGGGCCGATGTTGCGCCACTTGTAGTTGGCGAGGAAGGCGGAGTCGGGACCGGCTGACGCGACGTCTCGTGCCTGGAGACGCGTCGTGAACGGCAGGCTGGCAGCGAGGACGAGGGTCGTTGCCGAGAGGGATAGCAGCGTGCGGGCGTGCGGCATGAGATCCGGAAGGAGTGTGGGACGTCGAGCGGGGCGACGGCTCACTCCATTCTATGCGCCGGGCGACGAGGCGCTACCGCGGCCCGCTGAACAGCATCAGCATCTCCGCTTCCGTGGGTGGCGAGAGCACGTGCCTCGCCGCGAACGAGTCGGCCTGGGGGTAGCGGGTGAATCGCACCGCGGCGGCCGCTTGGCCGAGGTCGTAATCCGTTCGCTCCATGCGGACGTCTGGGCCGAGGCCGAGCCAGTACGCGCCTGGGGCTCCGTAGGGCATTCCCACGCTGCCCGCGTTGACGACACGAGTGCGCTGCACTCGGCGATCGAACTGCATGTGCGTGTGTCCGCATACCACGAGCGGCGCCGTCACGCCCCCGAGCATCGTTTCGACCTGGTCGGCTGGCGACTGCACGGTGAACAGCTCCTCGTCGCTGCGCGGCGTCGCGTGACAGAAGAGCACGTCCCCGATTCCCTCTACGGGCAGCGTCGCCGTCGTCGGGAGTGCACCGAGGAGCTCGCGCTCACTGGCGCTCAGCTGCGCGGCCGTCCACTCCACGACCTCGCGAACGGTTGCCGGCAGTCGTTGCACCGGTTCGGCACGCGGGTCGGCGACCAGGCGATCGCAGTTGCCGCGGATGACGACGGCACGCTTACCCAGCGCGCGCACGCGCGCCAGCGTTTCGCGCGGCATCGGTCCGAGCACGATGTCCCCGCCAACCACGATCCGGTCCACATGCTGCCGCTCCACCTCGGCGAGCACCGCGTCCAGCGCGGGCAGGTTGCCGTGGATGTCGTAGAGTGCGGCGACGGATCGAGCCCGGCACTGCATCGGGCTACGGTGCTCCTGCGAGGTACGGAAGGACGTCCCGTGAATAGAACGGCTCTTCCGTCGACCAGAACATGTAGCGGACGCCGAGCGACGATCGCGCGAAGGCGACCAGCTCGGCGATGGATGGTCGCCGTCCGGAGCACGGATCGACGCGCCCGTAGTTGCCTTCCTGCACGGCGATGCCGGTTACGCCACGGCGTGCGTGCTCATGGAGCAGCGGGTAGGCATGCAGCATGTGGCCGCGCTGGTGCGGGAGCAGGTCCGGTCCGCCCATGGCGACGTCCAGGGGAGCCGCCGCCGCGTACACGGACTCCAGGTAGCCATGGTCATCCCCCGGCAGCCACTCGCCCGGCATGAAGTTGCCGTACTGCATGGCGACCGAGCGTGGGAAGGCGCGCTTCAATGCCGCCATGTTCTCGATGACGGCGTCCCGGTAGCGCGCAGGCGAGAATCCCGCCGGCCACCGCCCGCTGTCCGGCGCGACGTCGAGCGCGGTCTCCGGAAGGGTGATTCCCTCGATCTTCCCGTCGAACGCCCGGCCGAGCGTGTCCACCAGCCGTCGCCAGCGCGCCTGCACGGCGGGATCCCATCGCCGCGCCGTCCATCCCCCGACCCGAAGTGCGGAGTCTCTCCCCGGCGCGAGCTGCGGCGCGATGCCACCGTGGTACATGGGGTCACGCTGGAGATAGCTCGGGGTGTTCACGATCTGCTCATCGAACGACACGTCCTGGAGCTGGATGAACAACCGCTTCCCATGTGCGCCGAGATACGCCAGGTCGTTCTGGATGGCGCTCAGGTCGTAGCGATCTTTTTCCGGCTCGAGCTCGCGCCAGGTGTACTTGACTTGCGCGCCCTCGAGCGCCGCGGTTTGAAGGAACGCGCTGTCGGCAATCCGCTGGCGATCGCGATTGAGGAAGACGTAGTGGCGTGGCTCTCTGGTGGCGACACCGGCAGCGACTCCGGTAGCGACTCCGGTAGCGACACCGTCGGCGCAGCGGCTCGCCTGCTTCTGCGCTTCGCTCCGTTGCGGCGTGATGACAACGGCAGTCGCGAGCAGCAGGAATGGAAGGCGGCTCCCGCTCGGCTGGTGACGACGGTGGCGGTTACTCATCCGTCCGCAACTGCCGTCTCCGTCGCTCGAGACGCGCGCCCAGGTTCCGTTTCACGTCCGCCCCCGGATTCACGTGTGGTGCCGACGATCGTGTTCGTGGCCAGGTCGCGCACCACCAACGGCAGCATGTGACCGGCGGCCTGTCCCTCGAGCGCGGCGGCCAGGTATCGTTCCACTTCGTCCGCGTGGCCTTCGAGGGTGACAGGAGAGAGCGTGATCATGAGTCGAGGGCGGGATGTCTCCTGAAGATACCGCCGTGAGCGTAGCCGGCCTCTGTGCCACGTGCGTCCACTGTCGGGTGGTCCGCACGCGGCGCTCGGCCTTCTACCTCTGCCAGCGCTCCTTCACCGACCCGCGCTTCCCGAAGTACCCTCGACTACCGGTGCTCCGGTGCATCGGCCACGAGCCCGGTGAGCCCGGTGAGCCCGCCGAATCAGACTGACGTCGTCTCCTCGGCGGTCGGATAATCCGTATACCCGTCGGCGAAGCCGTTCGGACCGGGCGCATAGAACGTCGCGCGATCCGGTTCGGCGAGGGGCAGGCCGAGTCGCAGCCGCTCCACCAGGTCCGGGTTGGCGATGAACGGCCGCGCCATGGCGACGAGCCCCGGCCGCGGATCAGCGAGCGTCTCTTCGATCTCGTCGAGGGCGGTGTAGTTGCCGGCGTGGATCAGCGTGTTCGTGAAGGTGTCGCGCACGATCTTCGCCGTCGCCGAAGCCGAGTCGAGCCCGGAAAGGCGCGCGTGATCCACGAGGTGCAGGTAGACGATGCCGATCTTCTGGAGCTCCTCCGCCAGGTAGCCGTACGCTTCGTCGATCTCCGGATAGTGCGCGAGGTCGTTGGCCCCGCTCCATGGCGACAGGCGGATGCCTGTGCGGTCGGCACCGATGGCGTCGGCCACGGCGCGCGTCACCTCGAGGACGAACCGCGCGCGGTTCTGCACGCTGCCGCCATAGGCGTCGGTGCGCTGGTTGCTCTGCGGGTGGAGGAACTGCTCCAGCAGGTAGCCGTTCGCGCCGTGCAGCTCCACGCCGTCGAAGCCGGCCTCGATGCCGAGTTGCGCGCTGCGCACGAACTGGTCGCGCACCGTCGCGAGCTCGCCGGTGGAGAGCGCCCTCGGCGTGCCCATCGGCTGGAGCTGACGCTGGTCCGTCCACATCTGCCCCGCCGCGGGGATCGCCGACGGCGCGACACCGTGCGTGCCGGCGGGGAGGTTCAGCTCGTGGAAGATGCGGCCGGCATGCATGAGCTGCACGAACACGTGGCTGCCGGCGTCGTGGACCGCGTCGGTGACGAGGCGCCAACCGCTGACCTGCTCGTCGTTGAACAATCCGGGAATGCGCGCATAGCCGAGCCCTTCCGGCGCGGGTGCGGTGCCCTCGGTGATGATGAGGCCGGCCGATGCGCGCTGGCGGTAGTACTCGGCCATGAGCTCGTTCGGCACGTTGCCGGGCGCGCGACTCCGGGTCATCGGCGCCATGACGAGGTGGTTCGAGAGGGTGATGCGGCCCAGTCGTGCGGGCGTGAATGCCTTTCCGGTCATCGGGTCTGCGGGTGCGTCTGGTGGCTGCGGGAACTGCATGGTCCTGCAGGCAATGCCACCAGCGTGCCGCGAGTTCCCGCGGAGGACAGCATGGAGTGCCGTGTCCAGCTCCTGAACCCGACGTCAGGCGATGCCTGATGTGCCGCGCCGAGTGGTCGGGTGAACCTTGGCGGGGCCAGTGCGCATGCGCACTGGCCCCGCGTTGCCTGCAGGCTCGACCGCCATGCGCCGGAGACCATCATGGGCACTCATGCCATTCCGCTGAAGCCCGCGTCGCTTTACCCCGTGCGGCTTCGCGTCGTCCCGTCGTTCGACGACCGCAATCGGCTCACCACCGGCTTCCGCTTCATCCTCGCGATTCCGCACCTCCTGCTCGTCGGCGGTCCCATGGCGGTGGCGCTCACCTGGGCGACCAACGCTTTCGACGACGACGTCGTGCGCTCGGGGAGCGCCGGCGGTGTGCTCGGTGCCGTGGCGGCCGTGTGCGCGCTCATCGCCTGGGTCGCCATCATCTTCACCGGGCGCGCTCCCGACGGGCTCGCGCGGCTCGAGGCGTTCTACCTGCGCTGGCGCGTCCGCTCGAGCGCCTACGTCGCCCTGTTCCGCGACGAGTATCCCCCGTTCGGCGACGACGGCTATCCGGCGGAGATCGACCTGCCGGCGGTGCACGAGCCGCGCGACCGACTTGGCGTCGCCTTCCGTCCCATCCTCGCCATCCCGCACCTCTTCTGCATCTGGGCGCTCGGCTTCGCGTGGGGGATCACCACGCTCGTGGCGTGGTTTGCCATCCTCTTCACCGGGCGGTATCCGCGCACGCTCTACGACTTCGGTCTTGGCTGCTTCCGCTGGACGACGCGGGTGGAGGCGTACCTGCTCCTGCTCGTCGACGAGTATCCGCCGTTCTCGCTGGAGTGATGGGGCGGAGACCACGAAGCCACGACGGAAAAAACCCCCGGGTGATCGCGCGATCACCCGGGGGTTTCCGATATGGCCAGGGACGGAATCGAACCGCCGACACGCGGATTTTCAGTCCGCTGCTCTACCAACTGAGCTACCTGGCCGCTGGCGCATTCCTCCCGCGCCACGCCTGAGCAAACTCCCCTCCGGCGTCCTCACAGTCTAATCGCCCAGCCCCCGCCTCGGTACTGCCCGGACCCCCTGCCCGCGCGTCCCTTCGCTGCCGTACGCAACCGATCGATGACGCTCCGCTGACGGGCTACCGCTACCATGGCACCACGACGAGCGGAACTGGTCGCGGCCCGCGGGCCCCGACGGCCGGAGCGGAAGGCAGGCAGTCACACGAGCGGAGCGAAGCCCGGGCGAGGCACCGTCCGGTGGCCAGCGGACCCGCCCGCGGTGCTCGACCGGATTCCCGTCGAGAAGTGATAGACCCGTCGGCGCCTCGAGCTACCGCCCGACCACCACCAGCCCTACCGGCACCTGGCGCATCCCCGGCCACTCGTGCACCTCGCCGGCAGCGTCCCGGACCATGAGTTGCCCGGACACGCCGCCGTCGAGGAGCTCGGCGTCTTCGCACCCCAGCGCGCCCATCAGCGCCGCCATCTCCGGCGTGGTGAGTCCGAACGGCAGCCGATCCAGCACGCCCCCAAGCCCCGCGAATCGCGTGAGCGCGATCAACACCTGTCCGTCGGGGAGCACGCCGAGCGCGAGACGCGCATCGCGATGCGCCACGTCCACGCCGAGCCCGGCGTGCTGGAGCGCGCGGGGCACGCGCCCCTCCTCGAGCAGCGCGGGATACGACTGGAACGCCTGCGCGATGCCGCCTTGCGCGCGCACCGACGCGACCTCGCGCGCCGGGACGATGCGCACCCTCCCCGCGCTGTCCACCACCACCGCCGCCGCGAGCGGACCGTGACTCGGCGGCTGGATCTCGCGGCCCTCGAGCACCAGCCACCCCCACGCTCCACCCGAGGTGAACTGCCCCGCGTTCAGCGCTACGCGCGCATTCGTTGGCGCGAGCGCGATCGTCCATCCCGATGGCGACAACCAGCCGGACGGCGATGCATCCGCCGGCGGCAGGTCGAGCTTCAGCGCCGCGCGACGCGGATCGATGCGCACGAGAATCACGTCGGTGCGCCGCGCTTCGCCGGTGCCGCGCAGCGACAGCTCTCCCCACGCCACGGCGTCGGTGGTGTCGTGCCAGCGCACGGCGCGCGCGACCTCCGCATTCACCGATCGCCACGCGTCAGGCGCGCGACCGGAGCGCCACCACGTGACTTCGCGGCCGTCGAGCACGACGGCGAGCGATGACGACGGCAGCGGATCGTCCAGCTGCGCCGCGACCGCCGATGCCGCCAGTACGCCGCACAGCAGCACCGCCAGCGTCGCGCCGGTCGGGG
>DASUXT010000118.1:0-5184 GCA_036377775.1 Gemmatimonadaceae bacterium
CGTGCAGGCAGAATACTCGCGCTTCTTCGGCGACGTGCTGAGCGGCCTGCGGTCGGCGCTCAGCACCAACCGCGACCGTGGCACGCCGTACCTGCGCGCGCCGGGCGGCAGCGTGCTCGTGTCGTCCGTGCTGCCAACGGGCGACGAGGCGCTCACCGGCCTCGCCTTCGGCGGCAACGGCGCGCTCGACTACGATCGCTCGAGCTGGACGTGGGAAACGATCAGCGAGACGAAGTGGTATGCGAAGGGTCGTCCGCATCGCCTCAAGCTCACGCTCGACTCGCGCCTCGACGGCTACTCG
The DNA here is from genome assembly GCA_036377775.1 of Gemmatimonadaceae bacterium. Classification (GTDB taxonomy): domain Bacteria; phylum Gemmatimonadota; class Gemmatimonadetes; order Gemmatimonadales; family Gemmatimonadaceae; genus AG11. Next base: position 302 of record DASUXT010000118.1, read on the forward strand.
CACTCGGCGCCCGAGGACCTGCTGGGCACCTTCAGCTTCCCGTCGCTCGCCGCGCTCGAGGCGGGAACGCCGTCGAGCTTCTCCCGCACCCTCAGCGCACCAGCGCGCACGGGCGGCGAGTGGTCCGGCTACGCCGCGATCGGCGACTACTGGCGCGTGTCGCCGACCCTGCAGCTCCTGTTCGGTGCGCGTCTCGAGGGGAATCGCTTCACCACCTCGCTCGCCGGGAATCCCGCCGTGCTGACGGCGTTCGGGGCGAGCACCAGCCACCTGCCCAACACGGTGCACGTGAGCCCGCGCGCCGGGTTCACGTACTACTTCGGGCATGATCCGAGCGGCGGCTTCAGCGTCAACCAGGTGGCGAAGATCACGATGATGCCGACGATGATGCTGCGCGGCGGCATCGGTGAGTTCCGCGGCCTCCTCCCGCCCACGCTGCTCGCCGACGCGAGCGTGGCGAACGGATTGCCCGGCGGCGTGTCGCGCCTCATGTGCATCGGCGACGCCGTGCCTACGCCGCAGTGGGAGGACTACCTCACCGGCACCGCCGCCATCCCGACGACGTGCGCCAACGGCGCGCCCTCGTCGTTCAGCGACGCGGCGCCCTCGGTGCGGCTGTTCGACCCGTCATATGATGCACCGCGCAGCTGGCGCGCCAACGTCGCCTTCGAGCGCACGTGGAAGAAGCTCGGCTGGATGGTGGACGGCACGTACTCGCTGAACCTGAACCAGCCGGGCACGATGGACCTCAACTTCCGCGGCACGCCGCAGTTCGCCCTCGCCGACGAAGGCGACCGGCCGGTCTTCGTGAGCCCGTCGTCCATCGTGCCGACTACCGGTGCCCTCTCGCCGGTGGATGCGCGTGTGGACCAGGCGTTCGGCCGCGTGGTGAGCAGCCGGAGCGACCTGCGCTCGGTCAGCCGCCAGATCACCGTGCAGGTGGTGCCGCAGAACCTCGGCCGCCTCTTCTACAGCGTGGCGTACACGCTCGGCGACATGCGCGGCGATGCGCGCGGCTTCGACGGCACCACCTTCGGCGCGCCCACCATGCGCGAGCGCGCGCCAGGCGATTACGACGTGCGTCATCAGCTGATCCTCTCGCTCGGCAAGTCGCTCCCGCACGGCATGAGCATCTCGCTCTACGGCCGGTTCATGTCGGGAACGCCGTACACGCCGCGCATCGCCGGCGACGTGAATGGCGACGGCCTGTCCAACGACCGTGCGTTCATCTTCAATCCGGGCGAGGTGAGCGACGCCGCACTCGCCACGGGGATGCGCTCCCTGCTCGACGGCGCGCCGAGCCAGGCGCGCGACTGCCTGCTGCAGCAGCTCGGCAAGCCCGCGGAGCGCAACAGCTGTCGCGGACCGTGGACGGCCACGCTGAACGCGCGCATCGGCCTCGTCAACCGGTTCTCGTTCACGAAGCGCTCCTTCACCGCCACGCTGCACCTCACCAACCCGCTCGGCGGGCTCGACCAGTTGCTGCACGGCAGCGATCACCTGCAGGGATGGGGCGGCCCGGGGCTTCCCGACCCGACGCTGCTCACCGTGCGCGGCTTCGATCCGACCGCGAAGCGCTACGTTTACGAGGTGAACCCGCGCTTCGGGAGCACACGCGCCGCGCAGCGGCTGGCGCGCGTTCCCTTCCGCGTCACGCTGGACTTCATGTTCGACCTCGGTATTCCACTGGCCAAGCAGCAGGCGATGAAGCTGCTGAATCCCGGTCGCGCCGGGCACGCCGGCAAGCGCCTCCCGGTGGACACGATGGTGAAGAAGCTCAAGCAGCAGGTGCCCGACGTGTACGAGATGGTGATGGAAGAGAGCGACTCGCTCCTGCTCAGCCGAGACCAGGTGGACTCGCTGAAGGTGGCACAGGTGGGCTACCGCGCGCGCATCGATTCGCTCTGGACGTCGACGGCGACCACCCTCGCCGCGTACGGCGACGACTATGACGCCGACGCCGCGATGCACATCATCGACGACGCCACCGAACAGGCGTGGCTCATCGGCCGCGACCAGCTCCCGGCACTCGAGCGAATCCTCTCGCCGCTGCAGATCCGACTCGCGCCATGGGTCGTGCGCTCGCTCAAGGAGTCGGTGGGACGAAAAACCGTGGGGATAAGAATGTTTTCCTTCTGAGGTCGAGTAAGCAATCGGCGAGGTCCGGCCGTCCAATCCATACGCCCCTCTGCGGGCGGTGCTCATCACCCGGACGGCTGGTCCCGCCAGATTGGAGGTCGACATGCGCCACCGAATCCTCGCTCCGCTCGCCGTAGTCGCGCTCATCCTCGCCAGCGCCAGCGCCGTCAGTGCCGCCGCGCTGAAGTGGCCACCCTGGCTCTCCATCGAGGCGCCGGTCAACCCGTTCGATGCGGACGCGCGGGGCGCGGTGTTGCTCGTGCACGCCGCCGTGCGCGAGGGACGAACGTCGGTGGCCGACCTGTCCGGCAGCGCCGAAGGGCTCGTGCGCGGCGCGCGTCGCAGTGTGCCGCTCCGCTTCGACGCGACGTCACGCCCCGACGTCTACGCCGTGCGTCGCCAGTGGCCCACCGACGGCACGTGGCTCCTGCGCATCACCCTGCTGCGCCACACGACGGCGCTCGTCACCCTGGACGGTGCGGGCAACGTCGCTTCTGCCACGGTGCCGACGCGCATGAGCTCGGGAATCGCGCTTCCGCGCCAGGTCGCGACGGCGGAGATCGATTCCGCCCTCGCGCTCGCCGCGCGGTGAGCATGGGCCAGCCGGCGTGACGCTGACCCACCGTGCCATCGCCCGCCCGTCGGTGACGGCGAACGACGTGTCGGCGCCCCTGGCCGATGACGTCGTTCGCCGCGCGCAGCAGGGCGACGTCGATGCGTTCGCGGTGCTGTACCGTGCGCATGCACCGGCCGTGCACGCCCTCGCCCGCCGGATGCTCGGCAGCGATGGCGCGGCGCGCGAGATGGTGCAGGACATCTTCGTGCGCGCATGGGAGCGGCTCGGCTCGTTCCGTGGCGAGAGCGCGTTCGGCACCTGGCTGCACCGCGTGGGCGTGAACGTCATCCTCAACCAGCTTCGCGTTGCCCGGCGCGATGTCCACCGCTTCACCGAGGACGAGCCCGATGACGGCGCAGCCATCGCCGGTCCACCCGACGGTGGCGTGGAGGCGCGCATCGACCTCGACGCGGCGATCGCGAAGCTCCCGGCCGGGGCACGCACCGTGTTCGTGCTGTACGACATCGAGGGCTATGCGCACGACGAGATCGCGCAGATGCTCGGACTTGCGCCGGGCACCGTGCGCGCTCACCTGTGGCGGGCCCGGCGACTGCTCATGAGGTACCTCGACGCATGACGGCTTCACGCACGCGCTTCGACGCGCATCTCACCGAGGAGGAACGGCACGGCCTCGCCGACGACTCCCTCCCGCCCGATCGGCGAGCTGACGCCGAGTCGCACATGGCGGAGTGCGCCGAGTGCACCGGCGACGTCGCCCGCCTTCACGCGCTCATGACCCGCGTACAACAGCTTCCCGAAGGGAGTGCCGAACTCGATGCGCTCTGGCCGGAGATCCGCTCCCGCATCGAGCGTGGCAAGATCGCCGCGCTCGGCACTGAACCGGCGGTCCGACGCTCCCGCTCGCAGTGGCGACTGGCGGGAATCGTCGCCGGCGTGGCGGCGGCACTGCTGGTCGCGTTCCTGCTCGGACGCGAGAGCCGGCCGCGAGCGGACGACGTGGTCGCGAGCGGGAACGGCAGGACGCCGGTCGCGAGCGTCGCCGATTCCTCCCGCGTATACCAGGAGGAGGTGCAATCGCTGCTCGAGGAATTCGAGCTCCGCCGCGCGACGATGCGGCCGGCGACGACGGCAACCGTGGAGCGCGACCTGCGCATCATCGACGGAGCGATCGAGGAGCTCAACGACGCACTGGCTCGTGATCCCGACAATCCCGCTCTTCGCCAGCTGCTCGCGGCGTCGTACCGCCAGAAGCGCGACCTCCTCAAGCAGGTGGACAATGCGTCGTGATGCAGTGCGGACGTGGGCGCGTCGCGCACGTGCCTGCACGATCGCGCTGTTCGCGAGCGCGGCCGCCAGCGGCGCCGCCAGCGCACAGCTTCCCGTACTGCGCGCTCGCGCCCTCGACGCCACGGCGGCGGTCAAGATCTTCAATCCCGCCGGCTCCATCCGCCTCGTCGGCTGGGAGCGCGACTCGATCGTCGTGCGCGGGCGCATCGCGGCGGGCGAGCGATTCTTCTTCGGCGGCTCGGCGAGCGGCGTCAAGTTCGGGATCGACGACGCCGTCACGACCGGCGATTCCCGTCCATCGGAGCTCGTCGTCTACCTGCCACGCGCCAGCCGGATCTCGGCGAAGAGCGCGAGCGCGAGCATCACGGGCTCCGACGTCTCGGGATGGTTCTACTCGGTGTCCGGATCCATTCGCCTCGCCGGAGTCGCGACGTCCATCGAGGCGGAAACGATGGACGGGAACATCGACCTCGACGTCGCCGCCCCCTGGGTGCGCGCCCGCACGGGGAACGGCAGCCTGACCCTGCGCCGCGCCGTCGCGGACGCCGACCTCGCCACGATCGCCGGCCCGCTGAACGTCGCCACCGCCGACGTGCGCCGTGGACGCTTCTCGTCCGTCACCGGCGACATCCGCATGCTCGGCGCGCCACCCGCCGACGCACTGCTCGAGCTCTCCAACCACGACGGATCGGTCGACCTGCTGCTGCCGCGCAGCGTCAGTGGCACGTTCGATCTGTCGACGATCGGCGGCACGATCGAGAACGGCTTCACGGAAGCGCGCCCGGCAATGTCCAGCCCGCGCAGTCGCGCGCTCCGGGTCCGGCTCGGAGACGGCGGCGCGCACGTCGCCGTACGGACCTTCAGGGGGCCGATCCGGTTG
>DASUXT010000119.1:0-19804 GCA_036377775.1 Gemmatimonadaceae bacterium
GGAGACTGATGCCCATCGGCGTGAAGGTCGTCGAGCGACCGATCGAGCAGACGAGCTACGTGCGTGCCACCCTCAGCGGGATGAAGCACACGCTGCGGCACATCTTCCAGGAGAAGGTGACCACGCAGTACCCCGAGGAGAAGGAGTCCATCAGCAAGCGATGGCGCGGCACGCACCGCATGCTCACGACCGAGGACGGCAAGGCCAAGTGCGTCGCGTGCGGGCTCTGCCCCACCGTCTGCCCCGCCAACTGCATCAAGCTGGTGCCGGGCGAGGACGAGAAGGGCAACCGCTATCCGCTGCTGTTCGAGATCGACGAGTTCCGCTGCATCTTCTGCGGCTACTGCCAGGAAGTCTGCCCGGAGGAAGCGATCCACGTCGGCCGGCACTACGAGAACGCCGAGTACAGCCGCGAGGGCTTCGTCTACGACCTCGAGCGGCTGATGGCGCAGACGCATCCGGTGACGGAGCTGTGGGATCCGTCCGACCCGCGGGGGGAGTGATGCAGCACAACAACCTCCCGCTGTTCTACGTCTTCGTCTTCTACCTGTTCGCCATCATCGCCGTCGCGTCGGCGATCGCCTTCGTCACGCGCAAGAGTCCGGTGGCCGCCGCGCTCTGGCTGGTGAACACGATGTTCAATCTCGCCGGGCTGTACGTGATGCTGGATGCCCCCTTTCTCGGCGTGATCCAGGTGATCGTCTACGCGGGCGCCATCATGGTGGTCTTCCTCTTCGTGATCATGCTGCTCAACCTCGGCCAGCCGTCGCTCATCGCCGACGCGCGGGGGCTGTGGTGGAAGCTCGCGGCGGGACTCGTCGGCATCATCCTGCTCGCCCAGCTGCTGGCGATGAGTGGCGCGCGGGTACCTGAAGTGCTGACGCTGCCGGAGCAGGGGCTGGCGAGCGAGGTGGCGCGCTCCGGCGCCATCATGCCGGTGGCGGCGCCGTTGTTCAACCAGTACCTGCTGGCGTTCGAGGTCACCAGCGTCCTCCTCCTCGCCGCGGTGATCGGCGCGGTGGTGCTGGGCAAGCGAAAGGAGCGTGAACGTGCTCTCTGAGTCGCTGTTCTTCAGTGCGCTGCTGTTCACCATCGGCGTCATCGGCGTGCTGACGCGCCGGAACGCGATCATCGTGTTCATGTGCGTCGAGCTCATGCTCAACGCGGTGAACCTCTCCTTCGTCGCGTTCGCGCAGGTGTACGGCGCGGCCGGGCAGGTCTTCGTGTTCTTCGTCATGACGGTGGCCGCCGCCGAGGCGGCGGTGGGACTGGCGATCATCATCGCCCTCTTCCGCCACCGCCAGACGGTGAACCTGTCGAACATCAATATCCTCAAGGGCTGATGCTTCTCCAGCATGCAGCAGGGGCGGTCCAGGCCGCCGCGCACCCGCTGAGCGGCACGGCAGCCCGGTACATGTGGCTGCTCCCGCTGCTCCCGCTGCTCGGGTTCGTGCTCAACGGGCTGCTCTCGCTCCTCCCGGCGTTTCATGCGGGGCCAACCGACCCGCAGCTCGCGCATGGCGACGGACACGCGCCCGTGGCGCACGACACGAACGCCGGCGGCGCCCACGGCGACGACCATCATCCGGTGGCCCGGCACCGCTATGCCGGCCTCGCCACGCTGATCGGACCGGGCGTGCTGCTCGCGTCCTTCGCCCTCGCCCTCGCCATCTTCGCCGCCATGCTCGGCGCCGGCGGGAGCGGGATGCACGCGCCCTACGTCCAGCGCTACTTCAGCTGGATGCCGGTGGGCGACCTGCAGATCGACGCGGCCTTCCAGCTCGACCAGCTCAGCATGGTGATGATCCTCATCATCACCGGCGTGGGCTCGATGATCCACCTGTTCAGCATCGGCTACATGCGCGAGGACCCGGGCTACCCCCGCTTCTTCGCGTACCTCAACCTGTTCGTCTTCTTCATGCTCGTGCTGGTGCTCGGCGCGAACTATCCCGTGCTCTTCGTCGGCTGGGAAGGCGTCGGTACCTGCTCGTATCTCCTCATCGGCTTCTGGTTCTCCGAGAAGGCCAACGCCGACGCCGGCAAGAAGGCGTTCATCGTCAACCGCATCGGCGACTTCGGCTTCCTGATCGGGATGTTCCTGCTCTTCGCCAGCGTGGGGTCGCTCGACTTCGTGCGCGTGGCCGAGCTGGCACCGGGACAGCTCGTGTTCGGCGGGGCGGTGGTGACCGCCATCTGCCTGTTCTTCTTCCTCGGCTGCGCCGGCAAGAGCGCGCAGATCCCGCTCTACGTCTGGCTCCCCGACGCCATGGCCGGCCCGACGCCCGTCTCCGCGCTCATCCACGCGGCGACGATGGTGACGGCGGGCATCTACCTCATCGCGCGCAGCAACGTGCTGTTCTCGATGGCCCCGGTGGCGAGCCTGACGGTGGTGGTGATCGGCGCGGTGACGGCGATCTTCGCGGCGTCGATCGGCCTCAAGCAGTGGGACATCAAGAAGGTTCTCGCGTACTCCACCGTCTCGCAGCTCGGCTACATGTTCGTCGGCGTGGGCTCGGGGGCGTACGTCGCCGGCGTGTTCCACCTCATGACGCACGCCTTCTTCAAGGCGCTCCTCTTCCTCGGGGCCGGCTCGGTGATCCACGCCATGCACGCGGCGTATCACCACACGGGCAGCCATGACGATGCGCAGGACATGCGCAACATGGGCGGCATGCGCGCCTACATGCCGGTGACCTGGATCCTCATGTGGGGCGCCACGCTGGCGATCGCCGGCGTTCCGCCGTTCAGCGGCTTCTTCTCGAAGGACGAGATCCTCGGCACGCTGTTCATGCGCGCCGGGCACTCCACGCTCGCCGATGCCTCCTGGCTTGGCATCCCGGGGAGCGCGGTGCTGTACATCTGCTACGCGCTCGGCCTCGCGGCGGCGCTCATGACCGCGGTCTACATGACGCGCATGATGCTCTACACCTTCCACGGCCCCAATCGCACGGGCGACGAAGAGCGCAAGCACCTGCACGAGGCACCGTGGATCATGACCGGGCCGCTCGTCGTGCTCGGCCTCTTCGCCGTGTTCGGTGGCTGGTTCAACCTGCCGGAGCTGATCCCCATCGGCCCGGTCGGCGCGCTGGAGCACTGGCTCGAGCCCGTCGTCGGTGCCGGCACGCTGCGCACGACCCTCGGCACCACCCCGGAGGCGACGCACAGCACCGAGTACGCCCTCATCGGCGTCGCCGTGCTGATCGCCCTCGTCGGCATCGGGCTCGCCATCGCGCGGCTGAAGCCGGAGCGGCTCGTGCCGAAGGCGCAATCCCCCGAGGAGCACGGCTTCGAGAAGGTGCTCGTCGACAAGTACTACGTGGACGAGCTGTATGACGACGTCATCGTGCAACCGGTGGTGCGCGGCTCCCGGGGTCTCCTCTGGCGTGGCGTCGACGTCGGCCTGATCGACGGGCTCACGCGCCTCATCGTGCAGGGCAAGGATGACGACGCGGCGCCGGGCCGCGTGCCGATGGGCGGCCTCGCTGCCCGTTCGGTCGGCTGGCTCGGCTCGCAGCTCCAATCGGGACGGCTCGGCACGTACGCCTGGGTGCTCGTCGTGGGTGTGCTGTTCGTGCTGGGCGCCTTCACCTTCCGCTAACGCGATGCGCGAGTTCCTGCAATCGGTCGGCTACGACCACTGGATCCTTCCGGCCCTGCTCATCATCCCCGTGCTCGGGGCCATCGCCGTGCTCCTCGCATCGCGGCGCAGCACCGACGTCGTGGAGGAGGACGAGGTCGTCTCGGGCGCGGCTCGTGCACCGCGCCTCCTGGCGACGCTGGTGTTCGGCCTCGAGTTCCTGCTGTCGCTCGGCCTCTGGTGGGCGTTCGACCCCGCCGTCGCGGGCTGGCAGCAGCGGTTCGACCTGCGCTGGATTCCCACCTGGGGCGCGCGCTTCACCGTCGGCCTCGACGGCATCTCGCTGATGATGGTGCTGCTCACGACCTTCATCATGCTGCTCGCGTCATACGGGAGCTGGACCTACATCCGGCGGAAGACGGGCGCCTACTACGCGCTGATGCTCCTGCTCACCACGGGCATGCTCGGCGTCTTCATGGCGCTCGACCTGTTCCTCTTCTACGCGATGTGGGAGATCATGCTCGTCCCGATGTACTTCATCGTCGGGATCTGGGGTGGGCAGCGACGCGTGTATGCGAGCCTCAAGTTCTTCATCTACACGATGCTCGGTTCGCTGCTGATGCTCGTCGGCATCATCTACCTCGGCCTCGCGGCACAAGGGCCCAACGGCGTCCCGAACTTCTCGTACGACGCGATCCTCGCCACGGCGAACCTCTCGCCCACGGCGGCCGGCTGGCTGTTCGGCGCCTTCTTCCTCGCCTTCGCTGTGAAGGTGCCGATGTTCCCGCTGCACACCTGGCTCCCCGACGCGCACGTCGAGGCGCCGACCGCGGGCTCGGTGGTGCTGGCGTCCATCATGCTCAAGCTGGGCACCTTCGGGTTCCTTCGGCTCGCCGTGCCGCTCTTCCCTGGCGCGGCCATGGGTCCCACGGTGCGCACCATCGTGCTCGTGCTCGCGGTGATCGGCATCGTCTATGGCGCACTGGTCTCGCTCGTCCAGCCCGACTTCAAGAAGCTCGTCGCCTACAGCTCGGTGAGCCACCTCGGCTTCGTGATGCTCGGCATCTTCGCCCTCACCGTGCAGAGCGTGCAGGGCGCGCTGATGGTGATGATCAATCACGGCCTCTCCACGGGCGCGCTCTTCTTCCTCATCGGCATGATCTACGAGCGGCGTCACACGCGGCTCATCGAGGATTACGGCGGCATCGCGCGCGTCGTGCCGATGTTCTCCGCGCTGCTCGTCTTCGTGACGCTCACCTCGATCGGCGTGCCCGGCACGAACGGCTTCATCGGCGAGTTCCTCGTCCTCATCGGTACCTTCCGCACCTTCCCTGTGTACTCCCTCGTCGCGACCACGGTCGTGATCATCGCCGCCGCCTACCTGCTGTGGGCCATTCAGCGCATCCTGTTCAACCCGCTCGACAAGCCGGCCAACGAGCACATCCCGGACATCAACCGGCGTGAGCTCGCGCTGATGGTGCCGCTCGTCGCCGCGATGCTCTGGCTCGGCGTCTACCCGGCGCCGGTGCTGCGCCGCATGCAGCCGGCGGCCGAGCAGTTCGTGCGCACGGTGGAGGCCCGGGCGTCGCTCACTGGCGTCTCCACCGCTTCGCTGAGCGAGGGCCGCTGATGCGCTACTACGACCTGTCCATCCCGTCGCACCTGATGGCGGCGCTGCTCCCCGACCTCATCCTGGTCGGGGGAGCGATGCTGCTCCTGCTCTGGGCGGTGTGGCGCCGCGAGTCGGCCACGCACCAGCGCAGCGTGGGCGTCCTCTCCATCGGCCTCTGCGTCGCCACGCTGGTCGCCGTGCTGCTCATGATGTTCGACCGGCCACGCGCGTCCGACGGGCCGATCGCCGTGGACAATTTCCGCTGGATGGTGGATGTGGTGGTGCTGCTCGGCACCATTGCCGCCATCGCCCTCGGCATCGACGACAACGACCGCACCGGCACCACCACGGCCGAGTCGCACGTCCTCATGCTGCTCGCCTCGTCCGGCATGATGCTGCTCGGCGCGGCGCGCGACCTGATGATCGTCTTCCTCGGCATCGAGCTGATGTCGGTGGCGGTGTACGCGCTGGCCGGCATGAACCGGCGCAGCGAGCGCTCGGCCGAGGGATCGCTGAAGTACTTCCTGCTCGGCGCCTTCTCCACGGCATTCCTCCTTTACGGCATCGCGCTCGTCTACGGCGCAACCGGTACCACCGGGCTGCACCAGATCAGCCAGCGCGTCGCGGCGCACCAGCTCGGATCGAGCCCGCTTCTCCTCACCGGCATCGGCCTGCTGCTCGTCGGGTTCGGGTTCAAGGTGGCGAGCGTGCCGTTCCACATGTGGGCCCCCGACGTCTACGACGGCTCGCCGAACCCGGTGACGGCCTACATGGCGGCCACCGTGAAGGCCGCCGCGTTCGCCGCCTTCCTGCGCGTCTGGCTCGAGGCGTTCCCGAGCGAGTTCGCGCAGTGGCACAAGGCGGTGGTCGGGCTGGCGATCCTCACGATGATCGTCGGCAACGCCATCGGGCTGCAGCAGCGCAACCTGAAGCGCATGCTCGCCTATTCGTCCATTGCCCACGCCGGCTACCTGCTCGTCGCCATCGCATCGGGTACCGCGCAGGGCGCGTCGGCGCTGCTGTTCTACCTGCTCGCCTATACCCTCGCCACCTTCGGCGCCTTCGCCGTGCTCGTGGTCATGTCGCGCGGTGACCTGCCGGTGACGACGGAGGACATCAGCGGGTTGTGGACCGTGCGTCCCTGGCTCGCCGCGGCGATGACGGTGTTCATGATGGCGCTGATGGGATTCCCGATCATTGGCGGCATGGGCTTCCTCGCCAAGTGGTATATCCTCAAGGCGGCCCTGCAGGCCCCGGCGCCGCAGACCACGCTCGCCGTGATCCTCGTGCTCACCACGGTCATCTCGGCGGGGTACTACCTGTACGTCGTGATGGTGATGTTCATGCGCCCGCGCGTCGCGGAGGCGGCCGTGGTGCCGCGCATGGGAGCGTGGACGCGCTTCGTCGTCGTGGCGTGCGCCCTCGCCATCCTGATCATCGGCATCGTGCCCGATTACACCGTCCGCTATGCCTCGGTCGGCGTGCCGCGCCTCGGCGTACCGACCGACAGCGCGGCCGCGCCGGCGACCGGCCGTACCGCGCTCGCACGCTAGTCGCTCCGGGCCGCGCGAGCGGCCCGCCTCCGCACCCCGCTCGATGACGATCGCACCAGGCATCTTCCGGCAGTACGACATCCGCGGCGTCGTCGGCGACGACCTCACCGAGGAGGCGGCGCGCGCCCTCGGCGGCGCATACGCCGCCCTGCTGCGCGAGCGCGGCGTGACGGGCGAGGTGGCCGTTGGCCGCGACAACCGGCCCAGCGGCAAGGCGCTGCGCGATGCGCTGGTGCAGGGACTCACCGAGTCGGGCGTGAACGTGGTGGACATCGGCGTCGTTCCCACGCCGCTGCTCTACTGGAGCCTCCATCACCTGGCCGTGGCCGGCGGCATCCAGATCACCGGCTCGCACAATCCCCCGGAGTACAACGGATTCAAGCTCTGCCTCGGCACCGAGTCGCTGCACGGGCACGACATCCAGCACCTGCTCGCGCTCATCCGCAGTAACGCCGCTCCGACGGGAGCGGGGCGCGTTCGCCAGGAGCAGGTGATCGATCGCTACGTGGCGGATGTCGCGCAGCGGATCGGGACGCTCTCGCGTCCCCTGCGCATCGTGTACGACTGCGGCAACGGCGCCGGCGCGCTCGTCGCGCCGCAGCTCATGAGCGCCATCGGAGTGCAGGGCGCTGGGCTCTTCTGTGAGAGCGACGGAACCTTTCCCAATCACCACCCCGATCCCACGGTTCCGGCGAACCTCCAGGACCTGATCGCCGCGGTGAAGCGAGACGGCGCCGAGCTCGGCGTCGCCTTCGACGGTGACGCCGACCGTATCGGGCTGGTGGATGGCGACGGTCGCATCATCTGGGGCGACCACATCCTCATTCTCTACGCGCGGGACGTGCTCGAGCGCACCGGCCGCGGCCAGCCGGTCATCTTCGACGTCAAGTGCAGCCAGGCGCTGCCGCACGAGATCGAGAAGGCGGGCGGCAGGCCCGTGATGTGGAAGACCGGCCACTCCCTCATCAAGGACAAGATGAAGGAGCTGAAGGCGCCGCTCGCCGGAGAGATGTCGGGACACATGTTCTTCGGCGAGGGATTCTACGGGCATGACGACGCACTCTACGGGGCCGCGCGCCTCCTGCGCATCGTCGCCGACTCGGGCCGCTCGGTACGCGAGCTCCTCGCCGACGTGCCGGAGTTCGTGAGCACGCCGGAGATCCGCGTGGACTGCGGCGACGATCGCAAGTTCGACGTCGTGGCGAAGGCCGTGGACCACTTCCGCCGCTCGCACGACGTGAGTGACGTGGATGGAGTGCGTGTCCTCTTCGGTGACGGATGGGGACTCATCCGCGCCTCCAACACCCAGCCCATCCTCGTGCTGCGCTTCGAGGCCCGCTCGGAGCAGCGGCTCGGCGAGATTCGCGGTGAGCTCGAGGGATGGCTGCGCGGGCAGGGCGTGACGGTCTGACGTGACGGCGCGCCGCGTCGGGTTCGGCGTCCTCGCCGCGGCGGCGGTCATCCTCGTGCTGGGACGCTGGAGCACGGGGCTCTACACCGACTACCTGTGGTACGCCTCGCTCGGTGCGGCATCGGTCTGGCGTGCGCGCGTCGCCACGACCCTCATCCTCTGGGTCGGCTCGTTCGCCGTCGCGTCGCTCTTCGCGTTCGTGAATCTCTACGCCGTGCGACGCTCGGTGGTCTCGCTCGTGCTGCCGCGCCGCATCGCGAACGTGGAGATCGGCGAGCAGGTGCCGGGACGCTACCTGCTGTTCGCCGTCAGCGTGCTGTCGTGCGTCGTCGGCGTGGCGCTCGTGCTGCCGGCGTCGGCGTGGACACGCGCTCTCCTGCCGCAGATCGGCCGCCCTTTCGGCGAGACCGATCCGTACTTCGGCGCCGACCTGGGATTCTTCGTCTACTGGCTGCCCTTCGAGATCACGCTGCACGAATGGTCGGTGATCCTCCTGGCAGTGGTGGTGGCGCTCGTCGTGCTGCTCTACGCACTCACGCCAAGCCTGCGGTGGGAGCGCGGACACCTCTACGTCTCCGCCTACGTGCGACGCCACTTCATGATCCTGGGTGGCGTGCTGCTCCTCGTCCTCGCGTGGAGCTACCGCCTGGACATGTACCGGCTCGTGGCGATGGGGGAGGGAACGGGAGGCGTGTTCACGGCGGTCGACCACCGCGTGCTCGTTCCCGCGACGCTCCTCCTCTCGGTCGTCACGTTCTGCGCCGCGATCGTCGTCTGCTGGGCGGGGTGGAGCGGCCAGATGCGCCTTGCCTTTCTCGCCGTGACGACGGTCATCCTGCTCTCGGTCGTCGCGCGCTCGGTGGCACCCCTGCTGGCCCGCCGCTCGGTGGATCCCGCCGCGGCCGCGGCGCAGGAGCTGCCCTATATCGCTACGCGCCACACCTACACACGTCGGGCCTACGGCGTCGATCGCATGCGCCCCGACACGCTGGGTGACGGCTTCGCGACCCCGTCCGAGGCGTCGCGTCGCGTCGCGATCTGGGATGGGGAGACACTGGCCGCTGCGGCGCAGCGGCTGCGCCGCGTGCGGATCGTCGGGAACAGCGTGGGCTGGCAGTCGAGCGGCGGCACGCTCACCGCCCTCCTCGTGGAGCGAAGCAGTGAGGCGATCTCCGACCGGCGCGACGCATGGGGGATCGGCCGCTTCGATCCCACCACGGCCGACGAGCGCGGGATGCCCGTGCGGCTCAGCGGCAATGGACGCGGCCTGGACGAGACGCTCTTCGATGAGCCGGCGGTATTCGACTCCGCACCGTCCTACAGCGTGATCTCGGATTCGCTCGGCCAGGTGGCGGGCGTCGAGATGGTCTCCACGCGGTCGCGTCTCGCGCACGCGTGGGCGCTGCAGAACTATCGGCTCCTCTTCGGCGAGCTGCCACTGGACCGCCCGATGCTCGTGCGGCGGCGCGATGTGCGCGACCGTATACGGCAGCTGGCCCCGTTCTTCGTGCAGGGCAGCGAGGTGCTCCCCGTGGTCGCCGGCGACTCGCTGTACTGGGCCCTGGAGCTGTACGCCGCGTCGGCGTCCTATCCGCTGTCCGAACGGTTCGTGCTGCTCGGCGAGGAGCGTGGGTACCTGCAGCACGCCGCCACCGCGCTGATCGACGCGGTGAGCGGACGCGTGCGCATCGTCCTCGAGCTCAACCCGGATCCGGTCGCGTCGAGCTGGGCGGCGCGCTTTCCGCGCCTCTTCGTGCCGGTCAGTTCGCTCCCTGCCGCCTTGCAGCTCGCACTGCCTCCTGTCACCGACGGCGCGCACACCCAGGGCCTCGCCTTCGCGACTGCCGGCTTTCGCGGCGACAGCCTGGAGCTGCGCCACTTCGCCACCCTCGACGGTGCCGACTCGGCGGCGTCGCGCGAGCCCTTGCACCTCGAGCTTGCGCAGGGCCAGGTCGCCGCTGCGTGGACGCTGCTCGACGAGCGCGAACGCGTGCGCGGACTGGTCGCCGCCGAGGGCGGCCCCCAGCGCGTCACCGCGTGGATCCCCCTCGTGGGTGGCGACCTGCGATGGGGAACGATCCTCGACCAGCTGCGTGGCGCGGATACCACGACCCACGAGAACGGGGTGGTGCGCGCGCCGGCGCGTGTCGTGCCGATTGGCGGTCACCCCGCGTACTTCCAGTCCGTCTTCCAGTGGCTGCCAGGTGGCACACCGCGTCTCGTTCACGTCAGCACGCTCGTCGGTGACTCGGTCACCGTCGCGCCCACGCTGGCCGCCGTGCTCGGCGGCGAGGCTGCTGCGGACTCGAGCGCGGTCGTGGCGCAGCCATTCCGCGTGCGTGCCGACAGCCTCTACCGCGCCATGCGCGCCGCGCTCGAGCGCGGTGACTGGGCATCGTTCGGCCGTGCCTTCGACGCGCTCGGCGCGGCGCTTCGCCGGCCGGCCCCATGAGCTTGCTCCTCCGGTGGGGCGCTTCTAGCTTGCCAAGGCAACCGCGATGACCGCCTCCAGAGCACGGACCGCAGTGATCGCGCTTGGCGGCAATGCGCTGGCGCCGGCGGGCGAGAGGAGCACGATTCACGACCAGTTCCGCCACGCGCGCGAGAGCCTCGGCCCGATCGTCGACCTCGTCGCCGACGGATGGAACGTCTGCGTGGTGCACGGCAACGGTCCGCAGGTCGGCGACGAGCTCGTTCGGAACGAGATCGCGCGCCGCGAGGCGAATCCGCTGCCACTGGGCGTGCTGGTGGCCGCGACCGCCGGCTGGATCGGCTACATGGTGCAGCAGTCGCTGGAGAATGCGCTGCGCCGCGCCGGCTCGGCGCGCGACGTCGCGACGGTGATCACGCAGGTGGAAGTGCTGGCGAACGATCCCGCGCTGGCGCAGCCGACGAAGTTCATCGGCCAGAAGCTCTCCGAAGAGCGGGCCGAGGAGCTGCGCCGCGAAGGTCATGTCGTGAAGCAGGACGGACGGGGCAACCTCCGGCGCGTCGTCGGCAGTCCCCGTCCGCAGGCGATTCACGAGCTGCGCACCATCCGGCAGCTCGTCGAGTCGGGGACGGTCGTGATCGCGTGCGGCGGCGGCGGCGCGCCGATCTACGACGACCCGGTGAAGGGTTGGGAAGGGATCGATGCCGTGGTGGACAAGGATCTCGCGTCGGCTGTGCTGGCGCGCGACCTCGACGCGGCACTGCTGTTGATCCTCACCGACGTGGACGCGGTGTACGCCGACTGGGGTACGCCGCGGCAGCGGCCGCTCCCCCGCCTCACGGTGGAGGAAGCGGAAGGCATGGATCGCGCTGGAGCGTTCGGCGAAGGAAGCATGGCGCCGAAGATCCGCGCGGCAATCGACTTCGCGCGGCGCACCGGCGGCCGCGCCATCATCACCGAGCTCGCTCGCGGCCGCGAAGCGGTGCGGGGCGAGGCGGGAACGACCATCACAGCGGAGAAGGCGTGAATATCCACGAATACCAGGCCAAGGAGATCCTGCGCGCCGAAGGCGTGCCGATCCCGCCCGGCGAGGTCGCCACGACCCCGGAGCAGGCCGAAGCGATCGCGAAGAAGATGGGCGGCATGGTCGTCGTCAAGGCGCAGGTCCATGCCGGCGGACGCGGCAAGGCCGGCGGCGTCAAGCTGGCCAAGACGCCCGAGGAAGCGAAGGAGCTCGCGAGCAGGATCCTCGGCATGCAGATCAAGGGACTCACCGTGCACAAGGTGCTCGTGACCTCCGCGGCCGACATCGCCAGCGAGGCCTACGTCGGCATCATCCTCGACCGCGCCACGAAGAAGCCGGTGTTCATGGTGAGCCCGGCGGGCGGCATCGACATCGAGGAAGTCGCGGCCACCACGCCGGAGAAGATCCTCAAGCTCCCCATCGACACGCGCTACGGCCTGCAGCCCTACCAGGCGAGTGAGCTCGGCTTCTTCCTGTTCGACGACGTGAAGAAGGTGCGCGCCGCCTCGAAGATCATGATGGCGCTCTACCAGGCGTTCATGAAGAACGGCGCTTCGCTCGCCGAGATCAACCCGCTCGTCGTCACTCCCGCCGGTGACGTCGTTGCCCTCGACGCCAAGATGGTGATCGACGACAACGAGCTCGATCGCCACCCCGAGCTCGCCGCGCTGCGCGACGAGACCGCCGAGGCGGCGAGCGAGGTGGACGCGCGCAACTCCAGCCTCACCTTCATCAAGCTCGATGGCAACGTCGGCTGCGTCGTGAACGGCGCCGGCCTCGCCATGGCGACGATGGACCTCGTCAAGTTCTACGGCGGCGAGCCCGCCAACTTCCTCGACATCGGCGGGTCGTCGAACCCGGAGAAGGTGGTGAACGCCCTCCGCATCATCACCGCCGACCCGAGCGTCAAGGTCATCCTGTTCAACATCTTCGGCGGCATCACCCGCACCGATGACGTGGCGAACGGCATCGTCACGGCCACGAAGGCCAACCCGCTGAAGATCCCCATCGTCATCCGCCTCACCGGCACGAACGAGGAAATCGCCATGAAGATCCTCCAGGAGAACGGCTTCAGCGCGTCGTCCGATATGGACGAGGCGGTGAAGAAGGCGGTCGACCTCGCGACGAAGGGAGGGAAGGCCGCGTGAGCATCTTCATCGACAAGTCCACGACGGTGATCGTCCAGGGCATCACCGGTCGCGACGGCGGCTTCCACACGAAGCAGATGATCGAGTACGGCACCCGCATCGTCGGCGGCGTCACGCCCGGCAAGGGTGGCCAGAAGTTCGACGACAAGGTGCCGGTGTTCAACACCGTGCACGAGGCGGTGAAGGAGACGAACGCCAACACCTCCGTCATCTACGTGCCGCCGATGTACGCCGCGGATGCGATGATGGAAGCCGCCGACGCCGGCATCAAGTTCATCGTCTGCATCACCGAGGGCGTGCCGGTGCTCGACATGACGCGCGTCTATCCCTTCGTGAAGGAGAAGGGCGCGCGCCTGCTCGGCCCGAACTGTCCAGGACTCATCACGCCGGGCGAGAGCAAGGTGGGCATCATCCCGGGACGCATCTGCACGCCGGGGAACATCGGCGTCGTCAGCCGCTCCGGCACGCTCACGTACGAGGTGGTGTACCAGCTCACGCGCGCCGGCATGGGGCAGAGCACCTGCGTCGGCATCGGGGGTGACCCGATCAACGGCACCAACTTCATCGACTGTCTCGCTGCGTTCGAGGCAGATCCGAAGACGAAGGCCGTCGCCATGATGGGCGAGATCGGTGGCACCGACGAGCAGGAAGCGGCGGAGTTCGTGCGCAAGCACATGAAGAAGCCGGTCGTCGGCTTCATCGCCGGGCAGACCGCGCCACCGGGCCGCCGCATGGGGCACGCCGGCGCCATTATTTCAGGTTCAGCCGGCACGGCAGCAGAAAAGATCGAGGCGTTCGAGAAGGCGGGCATGGGCGTCGCGAAGCGGCCGATCGACTTCGTGCAGCTGCTCAAGGACCGGATGTGAGCACCGGCTCACCCTCGCCGCTCCGTCCATGAAGCTGCGGGATTTTCTCGCGCCGGATCGGCTCGTCGTGCCGCTGAAGGCGACCACGCTCCAGGAGGCCGAGACTGTCCTCCTGGAGCGGCTCGTGTCGGCGCGCGGAGTGCTCGATGCAGCGAGGCTTCGACGCCGCGCCGCCGAGCTGCGACCGGAAGACGTGGTGGCGATGGGTGAGCGCGCCTTCCTGCTGCACTATCGCACCGACTCGGTTGGCCAGCTGGTGCTGGCCCTCGGCACGGCGACCGAGCCCGTCTGCCGTGAGGACAATGGTGAGCGGCAGTGCGCGCGCATCGTCATTCTCATCGCGGCGCCACCGCGGCACGCCGTGCGGTACCTCCAGGTGGTCGGCGCCTTCGCGCGCCTGCTGCGCCGCGCCGAGTTCTACGACGCGATCCTCGCCGCGCCCGACCCCGCCGCCCTCGTCGCCCTCCCCGGCTTCGAGGAGACGAAGCTCCCCGAGCAGCTCGCGGTGCGCGACGTGATGTCGGACCAGCCGCGCACGGTGGCCCCCCAGACCACGCTCACCGACGCCGCACGCACGCTGGCCCGCACCGGCCTCGGAGCGCTCCCCGTGGTCGACGAGGACCGGCGCGTGATCGGCATGGTGACCGAGCGCGAGATCATCCGGCACCTGCTGAAGGTGCAGGCGTTCACGGGCCCCGACGCCCGCGCCGCGTCGCCAGGTGCCGTGGCGACGAAGACCGTCCGTGATGCCATGACGCGGCAGGTATTGTGCGTCGCCCCCGAGCAGCCGATCGCCGAGGTGGCGTCATTGATGAGCAACAAGGACGTCGACCGTGTCCCCGTCGTACGCGACGGCCGGCTGGTCGGCTTCCTCACTCGCGGCGACATCGTCCGCAAGCTGATCGGCAACTAGCATCTCCCTTCGAGACCACTGCGGGCTCATGCCCGCCTCCTTCACGAGGACCATCATGGCAGGGAACTACACGCTCACCATCATCAAGCCGGACGCGTTCGGCGCCAACAAGGCCGGGAAGATCATCGCCCTGCTCGAGGAGAAGGGCTTTCGCATCAAGGCCGCGCGCGTCATGCACCTCACACAGAAGCAGGCCGGTGAGTTCTACGCCATCCACCGCGAGCGCCCCTTCTACGGCGAGCTCGTGCAGTTCATGACGTCAGGCCCTTGCATGCCCATGGTGCTGGAGAAGGGCAACGCGGTGCAGGCGCTGCGCGACGCGATCGGCGCCACCGACCCCGCCGAGGCCGCCGCCGGCACGGTGCGGAAGCTCTACGCCGAGTCCAAGGGCCGGAATGCCATCCACGCGAGCGACTCCGATGAGAACGCGGCCCGCGAGGCGAGGTTCTTCTTTGCGGAGACGGACCTGATTTACTGAGAACGGTCCATCGGTGCTTCGGCTTGTCGGTTCACGGTCGGCTTCGGTGAGCTCCTGCGTCCCGAGGTCGGCCGTAAACCGAGGAGCCGACAAGCCGACGAACCGTCTCCCGGCCTTGATAACTCCAATCGCCCCAAGTAGTTTTACAGGCTATGCTGTCCTTTGACATTCGGTCGCTCACCCAGCACGCGGTCGCCGTCGACGATACGTTGGCGCCGGACGATCCGGTGTGGCTGGAGGGGGATACGAAGCCGTCGGAGCCGATCCACGTGAAGGGTCGCCTCTCGCCGGCGGGGCCGGGCCGATACTACTGGCACGGCACGATCGAAGGGGACGTCGAGCTCGAGTGTCGCCGCTGCCTGGGCGAAGCATCGGGCCACGTGTCCGAGGACGCGCACCTCATCTTCGCCGAGGCGGGGGCTGAGGGTGTGGAGGACGATCCCGATGTCTTCATCCTCGACGATCGCGCTTCCGAGCTCGACCTGCGACCGGCCATCCGGGAGCAGTGGTTGTTGAACGTTCCTGGCTACGCGTTGTGCCGGGACGACTGCAAGGGCCTCTGTCCGACCTGCGGCGCCGAGCTCAACCTCGGCGATTGTGGCTGCGTCACCACCGAAGCGGATCCCCGCTGGGCGGCGCTCCACAAGCTCCGCGACGGACAGCCCTGAGTCGCCCGGTCCTATCCTTTTCCGACCAGACCCATGGCCGTCCCGAAGCGCAGAACATCCAAGCGGAAGAAGCGCGCCCGCAACACCCACAAGACCGCCCCGGCGATCGCGATCCAGAAGTGCCCCCGCTGCCAGGCGATGAAGCGCCCGCACCATGTCTGCGCCGAGTGCGGGTACTACGCCGGCGAACAGCGAGTCGCAGCCAGGGAAGCCTGACATTGGCGCGGATCGCGTTGGACGCCATGGGGGGCGACTTCGCTCCCCAGGCGACCGTAGCCGGCGCGCTGCTCGCGCTCGCGGAGCTCGATCCCGCTCACAGCATTCAACTCGTCGGTCGCACCGCCGTCGTGGAAGCACAGCTCCGTGCCCTCCTCGACAGCGGTGAGTTCGGTGCGGCCGATGCCCACCGCGATCGCCTCTCCATCATCGAGGCCCCCGAGGCCATCGAGATGTCGGAGAAGCCCGGCGCTGCCGTGCGGGGCAAGCCCAATAGCTCCATGGTCCTCGGTCTCAAGCTGCAGACCGAGGGCAAGTCCGACGCATTCGTCTCCGCCGGCAACACCGGCGCGCAGATGGCCGCGTCGCTCATGGTGCTGCGCCTCCACGCGGGACTCAAGCGCCCCGCCATCGTGACGCTCTTTCCCTCCGCCCGCCGCCCCGTGGCCGTGCTCGATTCGGGCGCCAACGTGGACTGCTCGGCCGAAGAGCTCGTGCAGTTCGCTCGGCTCGGCGCCACCTACGCCGAGTGCGTGCTGCGCCGCGAGAATCCGACCGTCGGCCTGCTCAGCATTGGCGAGGAGCCCGAGAAGGGCAATGCCGTCACCAAGGAAGCGCACCAGTTGCTGCTTCAGGCCGGCCTCAACTTCATCGGCAACGTGGAGGGACGCGACCTCCCCGCCGGCGGCACCGAGCAGCAGGCCGTGGACGTCGTGGTCTGCGACGGCTTCGTGGGTAACGTCATCCTCAAGTTCTACGAGGGCGTTGCCCCGCTCATGATCGACACCCTGCGTAAGGCGGGCGTCGATGGCGAGCAGCTCAAGGCAGGGCTCAGGCATCTCGACTATTCCGAGCACGGGGGCGCCCCCCTCCTCGGCGTGAAGGGCGTGAGCATCATCGCCCACGGGAAGTCCTCGCCGCGCGCCGTCAAGAACGCGATCAAGGTCGCCCTCCAGGCGGTGACCAGCGGCATGAACGAACAGATTGGCCAGCGCCTGGGCATGGCCACGGAGAGCGCGGCGTGAAGAGACCGGTCGCCTACATCGCAGGCATGGGACGGGGCATCCCGCCCAAGGTCATGACCAACCATGACTTCGCCGCGCTTGGTCTCGAGACCAACCACGACTGGATCGTCGAGCGCACCGGCATCGTCGAGCGCCACATCGGCAGCCCCGCCGAGACGACGATGACGATGGCCGCGGAAGCGGCCCGCCACGCCATGCACAAAGCAGGGGTGCAGGCGGGTGAGGTCGACGCGATCGTGCTCAGCACCGCGACGCCCGATCGCCTGTTGCCGGCGACCGCCGTCGACCTGCAGGCCGAGCTCGGCGCGACCCGTGCCGCGGCGTTCGACATCTCCGCCGCCTGCACGGGCTGGATCTACGGCATGACCGTGGCCGAGGGCCTCATCGCCGCCGGCACGATCGAGACCGCGCTCGTCGTCGGCTCGGAGAAGATGAGCGCCATCACCGACTGGACGGACCGCAGCACCTGCGTGCTGTTCGGAGACGGCGCCGGCGCCGCGGTCGTGAAGCGGGCCAAGACGCACAACAAGGGCATCCTGAGCACCTACATCCGCAGCGACGGAACCCTCGCCGAGCTGCTGTGGCGCCCGGCTGGCGGCGCCAAGGTGCCGTTCAGCCAGGAAACACTGGCCGACCGCTCGACGTTCGTGAGGATGGCCGGCCGCGAGACCTTCAAGCACGCCGTCCGCTCCATGAGCGAGGCGTGCGATCGCGCGCTCGACGCCGCGAAGCTCACCGGGCAGGACATCGACGTCCTCATCCCGCACCAGGCGAACATGCGCATCATCGAGGCGACGGCGAAGCACGCCAGCGTCCCGATGTCGAAGGTGTTCGTCAACGTGGACCGCTATGGCAACACCTCCTCGGCGTCCATCCCGATCGCACTCGATGAGGCGATCGACTCCGGGCGCGTGAAGGAGGGCACGACCGCCCTGCTGGTCGGCTTTGGCGCCGGCTTCACGTGGGGTTCCATGGTCGTCCGCTTCTAGTCGCCATGCCGAACGTCGTGCTGCTGTTCCCCGGTCAGGGGTCGCAGGCGCCCGGGATGGGAAAGGATCTCGCCGAGCGCTATCCCGCCGCCCGCGCCGTCTTCGACGCGGCCGACGAGGCCATCGGTGCGCCCCTCTCCCGCCTCTGCTTCGAGGGGCCGGCCGACGAGCTGACGCGAACGCTGAACGCCCAGCCCGCGCTCCTCGCGCATGGCGCCGCCGTGTGGGCCGTCGTGCGCGACGCGATCGGTGACAAGGTCGTCGCCGCCGCCGGACACTCGCTTGGTGAGTTCACCGCCTATCACTCGGCCGACACGGTCAGCCTGGATCAGGCGGTGCGGCTCGTTCGCCGTCGCGGCGAATTGATGTTCGACGCCGGCGAGCGTCGCCCTGGCGCGATGGCCGCCATCCTCGGCTCGCTGCAGGTGCCGATCGAGGAGATCTGCGATCGCGCCACGAGCGTGGCTGGGCTCGCCGTGCCCGCCAACTACAACTGCCCGGGCCAGATCGTCATCAGCGGCGAGGTCGCCGGCGTCGAGAAGGCGATGGAGCTGGCGAAGGATGCCGGCGCGAAGGCCATCCGGCTCAACGTCAGCGGCGCGTTTCATTCGGCGCTCATGGCGGACGCCGCCGACGGGTTGCAGCAGGCGCTCGACGTTGCGCCCTTCGCGGACCCGAGGTTCCCGGTCTACGCGAACGTGAACGCACAACCGGTCGAGGATGCGGCGCTTGCGCGCCGCCTGCTCGTGCAGCAGCTCACGGCGCCGGTGCAGTGGCAGCGCGAGATGGAGAGCCTGGCCGCGCTGCATCCCGACGCGCTGTACGTGGAGATGGGGCCGGGTGCCGTGCTCAAGGGGCTGGCCCGCAAGATCGCGCCGTCGTTGAAGGTGGCCACCTGTGGCACGGCCGCCGACGTGGACTCACTCCTCACCACGATCGCCGCATGAAGATCGACCTCGTCGGGAAGAGCGCCATCGTCACCGGCAGCACGCGCGGGATCGGGCGCGCGATCGCCGAGTCGCTGTCGGCCGCCGGCGCCCGCGTCGCCGTGGTCGGCCGCGACCAGGCCCGTGCCGCCGAGGCCGCGGCCGCCATCGGGAACAACGCGCGCGGGTTTGCCGCTGACGTGAGTGACCCGGCGTCGGTCGTCGCGCTGATCGAGGCCGTCGAGAAGGAGTTCGGCCAGGTCGACATCCTCGTGAACAATGCCGGCCTGACGCGCGACAACATCCTGTTCCGCCTGAAGGACGACGACTGGGATACCGTGCTCGATGCCAACCTGCGCGGCGCCTTCGTGGCGATCCGCGCCGTGGCGCGGGGCATGATCAAGCGGCGGTGGGGTCGCATCATCAACATCGCCAGCGTCGTCGGCATCACTGGCAACAAGGGGCAGGCGAACTACGCCGCGAGCAAGGCGGGGCTCATCGGCCTCACCAAGTCGGTGGCCAAGGAGCTCGGCTCGCGCAACGTGCTGGTGAACGCGGTGGCGCCGGGCTTCATCGAGACCGACATGACCGCGGCCATGACGCCCGAGGCGCGCGCTGGCCTGGCCGGCCAGATCCCGCTCGAGCGGCTCGGCACGCCGCAGGACATCGCCGGCGTCGTCACCTTCCTGGCCTCCGACCAGGCGGCGTACATCACCGGCCAGACGATCGTGGTGGACGGCGGCATGGTGATGTAACGGGAGAATTCCCGTCCCGACGGCATGACTTTCCCTAGCAGAATTCGCTAACTTTCCCGCGAACAAAACCTACAGGAGCCCGACCAATGGCTGACAACGCCCAGAAGGTACGCGACATCATCGAGAAGGAGCTCGGCGTCGAGCGTGACAAGATGACGGACGAAGCGAGCTTCATCGAGGATCTCGGCGCCGACAGCCTCGACATCGTCGAG
>DASUXT010000120.1:0-2222 GCA_036377775.1 Gemmatimonadaceae bacterium
TACGTCGGGGCAGCGTTCAGCACCGACCCCAGCACGTTGATCGGCAGCCGGTCCACCAGCAGCATCTTCGCTGCCGCCATCCGCTTTTCCGTCTGCCCGATCCGCAGTACCACCAGCAGGCTCCCCGTGGCCGCCGCAATCGCGTAGCCGTCGATCCCCGCCGCCAGCGGCGGCGTGTCGAAGATGACCACGTCGTACCGGCTCCTCAGGTCCGCCACCAGCCGCGTGAGCAGGGGGCTCGTCAGCATCTCCGGGCTCCGGCGACGCGGGTTCCCGCTCGGGATGACGCTCAGCTTCTCATGCCCGGTCTGGTGGATGATCGCGCTGTCGCTCGCATCGCCCGCCAGGAAGTCGGTGAGCCCTGACGACCGCGGCAGCGCGAACATCTCGTGCAGCGTGCCGCGACGCGTGTCGCCATCCACCAGCAGCGTGTTGAATCCCGCGTCGGCGAAGCTCATCGCCAGGTTGCTGGCGATGAAGCTCTTCCCGTCCGCCGGCTGCGGGCTGCTCACCGCCAGTGCGATCTGGCTCGGGCCACTCGCGTTCACCACGTTCATGCGTAGCGTGCGGAAACTCTCCACCAGCTGGCTCACCTGCTCCGGGCTCTGGCTGTTGATCCCCCCCTTCGGCAGTCGCGGCACCGTGGCCGCGATCGAGAGACCGAGGTCTCCCGCCGCCTGGTCGGGGTAGCGGATCTTCCGGTCCACGTTGTCCAGCAGCAGCGCAAGCGCAAGAGCGGCAGCCAGTCCCCCGAACACCGCCATGGCCATGATCTTCGGCGCCGTGTTGTGGGTGGGGCTCAACGGCGCCACCGCCGAATCGAGGACGCTCACGTCGGGCAGCGCGCTGGCCTCCGCGAGGCGCGCCTCCGCATACCGGTTCTTCAACGTGGTGTACAGCCCCGCCGCCACGTCCACGTTCCGCCGAAGTCGCATCTCCTCGATCGTGCGCACGGGAATGGACTGCAGGTCGCGCGACTGGCCGGCGATGCGGCCCTGATAATCCGTCTCGCGAAGCTCGAGCTGCGACAGCAGCTGGTTGGCCTGCTGTGGAATGGTGCGCGTCTTCAGCGTGTTGATCTGGCCGATCAGGTCGCGCACTGCCGGATACTCGTCCTTGTAGAGCTGTCGCGCCGCCGCCAGCTTCGCCTGCAGGTCGTAGAGCTGGCTGAACGACCGGCGAAGCTCTTCCGCCCCGGGGTTCTGCGCCACGCTCGGGATCAGCAGCGCAGCCTCGTACGGCGTCTCACCCGTTGACGCACTGGCGATGACCTTCTGCAGCGCCTCGCGGTCGCTCCGCAGGTTGTCGTACTCGATCTTCTTGTCGAAGTAGCTCTTGAGCGCGGGGTCCTGCGTCACCTGCACACCCGCGGCGATGGCCGTGTTCTCGGTGGGCATGGTGATCGTGTTCACCTTGAAGCTCTCGAGCTGCGCTTCGGCGGTCTTCAGCGAGCTCTCGGCGTACTCGAGCTGGCCGCCGAGGATGTTCGCGAACTCCACCATGTTCTTCCGCTTCAGCTCCCCGGCCACCTTCACGTACTCGTTTACCCACGTGTTCAGCGTGCGCGCCGCGAGGCGGGGATTCGGGTCGGTCAGGGTCAGCCAGAGGAAGTTGCTGTTCTGCGCCAGGTTGGGCACCAGCCGCTTGGTCAGCTCCACCGACGTCTCGCGCGGCGTGGCGACGGTGAATTCCACCTTGTTCCCCGCGCGGTGCGCCAGCAACTGCGCCGAGGGCTGCCACAGCAGGCCCACCTTGCGGCCGATGGAATCACCCGCCGCTCCACTCTCGTTGTAGCCACCTTCGGCCAGGCTGAGCGCCCAGCGATCTCCCCCCTTCGGGATGTCGAGCACGTACTTGCCCGGCACGAACCGGTCGCCCACCTGGAAGTTCCGGAAGAGCACGGAGTCGGCGTCGGCCTTCGGCTTCACGAACAGCGACAGCTTCTGCACCACCGCGTCGGAGATGCGATAGCTCCGCAACAGCTCCACCCACGCCGATGAGCTCAGGAGCTCGTTGGAGCGGATTGGTCCCCCCTTCTCCGCAAGCGGCGTTTCGGAGGCGATCCAGATCGTGGCTCGCGCCTCGTACTCCGGCTTCACCATCTTCGTGGCGATCACGCCGCCCAGCGTGGAGAGCAGCACAACGGCGAGCAGCAGCCACTTGTAGCGGCGGATCGCCGCGAGCGGACGCTCCAGCGGCGACTTCGGCGGAGCCAGGGTGGG
>DASUXT010000121.1:0-9169 GCA_036377775.1 Gemmatimonadaceae bacterium
AGGAAGCTCTGCAGCCACCCGCTCGGCGAGGTCCCGTGCAGCACCGTCGGGCCGGAGTGCGTGGTCGCCGCGGAGTCGGGCTCGGCGGTGATGACGAGGAGGAACTTGTTCATGTCCACGTGGCCGACCGTCGTCGTGCCGTTCTTCACCGTGCCGAGCCGCACCCACTTCGTGAGATCGGTGGAGGTGGCCCAGGCGACGTAAGCGCCCGACGAACCAGCGCCCGGCAGTCCGGCCGCGGTGACCTGGATGTCGTATCGCGCGCGTCCGTCAGCCGTGACGGCGATACCGAACGGCGACGCGGCGAACACGAGCCGCGCCTGACCGCTCACCGCCGGCGCGGCGGCGGTGGGATGGAGCTTGATGTCGTACGGTCCGTCGGCTCCCGCCGCGCCGTCGAGCGACGACGCGGCGAGGAGACCGGCAAGCAACAGGTGCAGCTTCACCGTCACGGGACGAGCGGGGTCTTCTCCGGGCCGCGATCGTAGTCCTGTACGCTCGAGATGTTGGGCATCCCGTAGTCGTGGCCGTTCCAGCCGTTGAAGCCGTCCATCCTGAAGATCCACAGCCCGCTTCGCATGTCGGAGAGAACGACGAGGCCGTCGTAGTTGCGCACGTCCACGCCGAAGGCGCCCTGCTCCACGCTCGTCGTGCTCTGCCAGCCGTTCTCCGGCGTGCCGCCGAAGCCGTGCTCGTGCTCGCACTCGCAGGTGAACCAGTGACCCACCGTCTTCGGGTGCTTCGGGTCGCGCATGTCGAACACCTGCAGCCCGTCCTCGTACGCCGACACGAACACGTACGGCCAGCGGACTTCATGGTTGTGCGACAGGTCGCGCCAGTCGGCCGTCCACGCGCTGATCGGGATGTCGATGTTCTCCGTCTTCCCCGTCTGTCCCGGCCCGAGGTCCCAGATGCGCAGCGGCGTGTACTGGTACTCCGTTTCCGTCACCGCGTAGCGCCCGTCAGGCGACGGCGTGAAGGTGTGCGCGATGTCCATGCCGAGGCTCGTGATCGTGAAGAGCTGCTTCGGCGTCTCCGGCTTCGTGACGTCCCACACCGAGTAGCCACCCAGTCCCGCGCCGTAGAACTTGTCCTGCTTCGTCGCCGGGTCGTAGCCCACATAGAAGTCGTGGTAGCCGCCGGCGCCGATCTGCCTGAACGGCGTCGGGTTCGGCACCGCGCCGATGAGCCACGTGTCCTCCGGCGCGCCGCTCACCACCTTGGCGAGGTCGTACACGAGCGCCTTCGAATCATTGATCGTCGCGAAGTAGAGCGTGCGTCCGTCGGACGCCTTGTAGGCGAAGGTGTTGTGGAATCCGCCCGGCGACTTCGGGTAGCGGATGCGCGCGACGACCTTCACGCTCTTCGGATCGGGCAGGCCGGTGACGTCGAAGATGACGGCGCCGAGGTCGGTGTCGGGGCCGCCCTGCATGAACTGGTACGACTGCGCGTAGTAGTACCGGTTGCCGATCTTGAAGTACTTCCCGTCCATCGCCCCGATGCCGCGGTGGAGCTCCGGATTCTCGATCGTCCAGTCGAAGATCTTCTTCGGTGCGCTCGGGTTGCTGATGTCGTAGATCTGCGCGTCGAAGTTGACGAAGCCGGACACGTACACGTACGGCCGGTTGCGATCCTGCTCGATCTCGATGTCGGCCGCCTTCCAGGCGCCCGGGTGCGACACGACGTGGGCGAGCGAGTGCATCTTCTCGCTGCCGCCCTTCTTGGCGGCGAAGTCGACGACGGACTGACCGGGATCCTGCGCGCGGGCGACGGAGGCGGCGCCGAGCAGGGCGACGACGAGGAGGGGGCGGAGCATGCTTGTTCGGGTCCTTGTAGGGGATGCCGAAGTTGGTTGTTGGGAAAGGGGAATGGCAAGACTGGCAACGACAACTTCGGGTACGCGAGTAAACCCGGTACCCCGTACGAAGACTGGCATACCGGCCCCAGGAATTCGGGGCTCCTTGTGGACGAATCCCTTCGCCGGAGCCAAGCCTCCACGCGCTGCGACGGTCAGTGCTAGTCGCGGAAGAGAGCCCTCGGCACATTCCTGTAGGCTATATGCCAATCCCGGTACGAGGTACCGTGTTTACCCGCGTACTCGCCGTTGAAGTCCAGCTCTATCTGACCCCGAACCTCCCCCCCTCACTCCTCCCTTGTACTGCAGGATTGTACATCTCCTCCGCGTATGCCGGCGGTCGCACGAAGCTTCCCTCCGTCGTCGCCCGCGCCACGTAGCTCGCCGAGTAGCTCCCGGGCCACAGCATCCGCGCGAAGTACACCACCCGGTCGTCGTACATCGCCTCGTGCTCCCACGGCGACCACCAGCCGTTGTCCCAGCGCCCGTACAGCCATGCCTGCCAGCGCGGACCGTCGCGGCCCCGGTCACCTTCCATCCGCGCTCGCTCACTCACCGGCGTGGTGAATGGCTGCAGCGTCCCCGACGTCAGCAGGTGCAGGTCCACCGGCTCGAGGCCGGCCGGCAGCGGATCCTCCACCGCGACGAACATCCGCTCCGCCGGCACGGTCACGCGCAGCCGCACGCGCACGAGCTCTCCCGCCTTCACCGAAGTGATGGGCTGCCCATCGGCGAAGCGCTCGTACCACCGCTCCACCACGATCCCCTTGATGTCCGGCCGCGTGGGTGCAGCGGATGGGATCTCGGTCAGCGACACCGCGTAGTACATCGGCGCATGCCGGTCGTCGCTGCGCAGGCTCAGGCGCACCGTGTCGGCGTTTCCGCCGGACTCGGCGAGCAGCGCGTCGAGCGGAAGCGCGACGACTGAATCGGCACCACCGATGCGGCGCGACGCGAGCACCCGTCTCCCCTGCTGGATCCGGACCTGGTGCATCACCGTGTCGCCGCCGGTGATGGTGGCCAGCGCCAGCACGAGCGATGCGTGATCCTGCGTGCTCCACGCCCACCCACGTTCGGCACGCCCCTGCTGCAGCACCGTCTCCAGCAGCCCGCCCATCAGCGGGTGCGACGGCCTCAGCGCGCTCGTCGCGCTGAGCAGCCGGCTTGCCGGCGCCAGTCGCGACGGGAACTCCCGCTCCGAGTGCGCGCTGTCGGGAATGTCGATCCGGTTTCCGGCCGGCGTCACCGCTGCCCACGCGGCGTCCACCAGGGCGAGCACCCTCTCGTGCACGTCCGTGCGCGCGGCGAGCGCCTCGGCGAGGCGCAGGCGATCCTCCCACGTCATCAGTGGCGCGAGCCGCAGCAGCTCGTCCTCGACCTTCACCATCGGCGTCCCCGCCCTGCGCAGGTACTCGACGACTGCCACGCGTCCGCCGAGCGCGAGCCGACGATCACGCTGCTCGTAGCGGTTCATTCCGCCGGTGTCGATCGGCGACTCGGCCGACTGCGCGAGGTACGCGCCAAGCCGGCGGAGCGCGACGCTGTCCACCATGACTCCCTGTGCGCGCGCCTCCTGCAGGAAGGAGCCGGCGTATGCGCTGAGCCAGGGCGAGCTCCAGTCGTAGTCGCTCCAGTAGCGGATCGCGCCATCGGCGCGCTGTCGACGCACCAGCTCGTCGGCCATCTGCTGCAGCGTCCCGCGCGGATCAGTGCCCAGGGTCAGCGTGTCGCGGTCTCCGAGGATGCGCCACACCGCGATCAGGGCGCGCCCGCGGCTCGCGAGCTGCTCGGTGCAGTCCCAGGGATAGTCGCGCAGGTACCTGTAGGACGCGAGCATCGGCACGATCGGCGACGTGCCGATCCGCACCGTCACGCTCGACCGCGCCCGGTCGATGCCGGCCGGCAGCGGCAGCACGACCTCCGCCGACCCCCGCACCGCACCGATCACCGTGTGCGTGCGCGGGTGGAAATCGGGACGCACGGGGAGCCGCGTCTCCACCGCGTCGCCGTTCGTACCATCCGACGCGCGGAGCCGCACGCTGACTTCTGCGGGAGCACTGTCGCGCGGCGGCACCACGAACGCGAACCGCGCCTCCCCTCCCTTCCCCTCGGCGAGCATCACGCTCTTCTGCGCCGTGTCGCGCAGCCGCATCCCTTCCGTTTCGACGCCCACCGTCGCGCGCCGCGCGCTGCCATCGCGCACGTTCACCACTGCGCCCGCCCGGAGCGTGTCGCTGGCGCGTACGAAGCGCGGCAGCGTCGGGCGCGCCACGAGGGGCCGCGACACGAGGAGCGGGCTCTCGCCACTTCCGGCGAGATCACCCGCTCCCACCGCCACCGCCATCACGCGATACGTCGTGAGGTTGTCGGGGAGTGCGGCACGCAGCACCACCCGGCCGCTGTCGTCGGTGCGCTGCGCGCCGAGGTAGAAAGCCGTCGAACGGAAGTCGCGGCGGAGGCTCGCTGCCGACGCTTCATCCAGCGCCGACGTCGTCCCCATACCGGTCGTGACGACGGCTGACAATCCCGCCACCGCGCCGCGGAGCATGCTCTCTCGCCCCAGCTCCACCGCGAGCGCGACGTTCGACGTCAGGATCTGCGGCAGCGTGCTCGCCAGCTTCGCCCCGAGGCCGCGCGGCTCGTACAGTTGCGCCAGCACGTCCGGTGTACGGAAGCCGGTGAGGGCGAGTACCCCCTCGTCCACCGCCCACAGCGTCACTTCCGACCGCGCACCCCTCCCACGCGCATCGGTGACACGGACGCGCACGGCCGCGGTGTCGCCAGGCCGGTACTCCTTCGCCGCCGGCTCCACAGACACGGCCAGCCGCTTCGCGTCGGTCTTCACCGTGAGCTCCACGTACCCGGCGCGCAGGAGCTGCGACGCGGAGTCGGGGCGCGAGACGTTGCGGCCATCGCTTCGCCGCACGAGCAGCACCGAGACGAACACGTTCGATACGTGCCGCTCGGACACGAAAAGGGGCACCACGTTCGGGCCGCGATGAACCAGGGCGCGACGCTGCTCCAGAATTCCCTCACGCTCGATCGTGATCCACGCCTCGGCCGACTCGAACGGCGACTCGAACAGCACCTTCGCCGAATCGCCGACGGCGACCTCCTTCCGTTCGGCAACGAGCGGTAGCCTGTACGTGCTGCTCGTCCACAAGTTGGACCCGCCCGCCACCACGTATCCGCCGAGTGTGGTCCGCGCCTGGCCACCGCGCCCGTCGCTCGCCGACAGGCGCACCTCGTACGCGCCGCCGCGATCCGGCACGAAGGAATACGTCAGCGCGCGCTTGCTCGTGCGAATGGTGTCTGTGCGTACGAGGGTGTCGACCCATCCACGACGCACCTGCCAGTCGCGACGAACGACGGCGACCGTCACCGGCACGCCGTCGAGCGTCGTGCCGCTCGGCGTGACGGTGCGGATCTCGACCGCGGCCCGCTGGCCCGCCCTCCAGTACCACTCCGCACCCACGCGTCGCGCCAGCAGGTACAGGCGGGCCGGATGCACCGGCACCGAGGTGCTCGCGCTGATCGCCTGGCGGTTGACGTCCACCACCGCGGCAGCGATCTCCAGTCGCCCGGGACGCGATGGGCGAAGACTGTCCAGCGGGATACGCACCTCGACGGTACCATCCGCGCGCAGCGAGTCGGATCCGGAGACCTGGGGCGGCGCATCGTTGTCCTCATGCCACTCTCCAACTGTCCAGCCCTCTGCGCCCGGGATCTTCAGCTCCCACGGCGTGAGCTCGTGCAGCTGCGCGCTCCATTGCACGCGTGCATTCCCCATCGGTGCACCGAACAGGTAGCGCGCACTGATGCGCGCATGCACCGTGTCGCTCGCGAAGCGTGGTGCCGAATCCGCCTCCACCTGGGCGAGGAACTCCGGCGCGCGGTATTCCGCCAGGCGGAACTGCTGCCCTGCGATGGATGCACCGTGGAGCTCCAGCACTGCATCGTAGTCACCGAGGGGCATTCCGGGGCGCAGCAGGAGCGAGTCGGTGAGCGTGCCGAACTCGGTGAGCGCGAGGAGCGTGTCGCGGACCACCAGGTCTTCCTCGCTGCTCCATCCGTTCGGGCGGTACGTGACGGTGAGCCGTGCCGAGTCGGTGGCGGCGGGGAGGGTGAGCGCGCCGAGCCAGCCGGTTCGAACCACGCCGCCGATGTGCAGCATCTCGCCCGGGCGATAGATGCCGCGATCGGTGTAGAGCGCCGCCGCGGCGGTGGGCCGCCAGCCCGCGCGCCCGCCGAGCTGCCATGGGTCGAGGGGATTCCAGAACTCGTAGCCGATCGCACGTAGAAGCTGCGGCGTGGCGACGCGATCGTCGCCCAGCTCGGCGATGATCCACGTTCCCATCCGCGCGCCGTCGAGCAGCGCGCGGCTGTCGGGGTGCACAACGAGGATGGTGTCGGCCGACGCACGGAGCCGCGCGACGCCGTCGGATCCCGACACGCCGCTGGCGACGACGGCGCCACCTACGTCGACCTGCTTCACCGTCGCACCGGCGCGCGGGCGACCATCCGCGAGCGCCGTGACGAGCACCATGTTCTCGCCGATTCCAGTCCTCGCATGCACGGCGAGATCGGTGAGCTGAACGACCAGGTATGGCCGCGGCGTGCGATCGGGAGAGGACGCGGTCACGGCAATCGGCGTCAGCGCACCGTGCGATGCGGCGCGCTCACTTTCGGGGCTCGGCATTCGCTCCGCGATCTCGAACCTGAGCGCGGCAACGCCGCTGCCCGCCGCGACGAGGCGCTTCGGGAGCGGCACTTCCGCTACCTGTTCCACGTTGTACGGCGCCCGGAGCGCAAGGAGCATCGTGTCGGGCCTGCCGGCGTTGCGGAGCAGCGTGGGATCGAGGCTCGCCGCCGCCGAGGTGAGCACCGAGAGCCGCCGCGCTTCGGGGAGCACGACGCTGATCACGCGCAGGGTCCGCACGTTCACGTGGCGCACCGGGATGGTGCGCGACCCGGAGCGTGGCATCACGATACTCCCCGTCGCGTGTCCGATGGCCGGCTTGTAGTCGCCGGTGACGACCTGCAGCACGTGCGGTCCCGACAGGCTGCGCCCATACACGTCGCGCATCGCGCTGTCCACGACCACGGCATACTGCGAGCGCGGCGTCAGGCGAACCTTCCACGACCAGGTCGTCGACGGGCTCGCCCGCGGCGACAGCTCCAGCGTCGCCGACGGCCGGAGGTGCACGTGGCGCTTCACTTCCTCCTCCGACACCGGCGTGGTGAAGCGGACGGCGATGGCGTCCATCGGGCAGCTTCGCTTCGTGCTGCACGGGTCGGGCTCCAGGCGGAAGGTCGGTGCAGTCCGCACCGCGAACGCCTCCTCGGCGCCGTAACGCGCGTCCTCCGACGTCGTCGGCAGAACAAGGCGCCCGCTGCAGTCGGGTGGTGGCGTGCTGGCCGGCTCGAGCTCGACGATGCGACGGAAGCGATCCTCCGTCGTGTCCCGATTCCAGCCTCCGGCGTCGCGGAAGTAGTAGGGCTCGTTCACCTCCGGCGCCGTCTGTCGCACGGCGCGCATGGGGATTCGCGAGTTGCCGCTGCAGCCAGTCAGCTCGAGTCGCGCGCTCGCGTCGAAGCGGCCGAGGTCCACCGGTGCGCTGTACAGGACGCGCACTCGTCCTGATGGCGACAGCAGGTCGCTGCCGCCTTCGTACCGCCCGCCGAGCTCACGTGCCAGCATCCGCGCGCCACGGACGCGAAAGGAGAAGTGGTACGGCTGCACGAGGCGGCTGCCATCCATCCCGCGCACCACCGTGTCCACCATGACGGTGAACACCTCTCCCGGCACGAGCGGCTCCTTCGGCACGAAGCGGATGGTGGCCGGGTCGCGCCACTCCACTCGGCCTGCGACCGACGGCTCCATATGGAAGACCCGCTCGGCGGGGATCGTGCTTTCCAGCCCGCCGGCCACCGGCCGGTCGAAGGCCACCGTGACGACCGTCGCCGGCCCGGCGGTGTCGACGGGAGTATGCCGGAGCACTTGGAGGTGGACGTCCTGTGCACGCAGCGGCGCGGCGGCGAGGACGAGGGCGGCAACTGCGCGGAGGAGTCGCATCGGTGGGGGCGATGAGGCTGATGGACCTGGTGTTCGCCATGGCCTGCGCAAGCACCGGCGTGGACCACCTTCCTAGTATCGACGCGCGAGACGATGAATCCTGCACATCCCGGAGACAGGAAAGCAGCGAGGTGCAGCATTGACAGCCGCGGCGCCGGGTGTACGGTGAACTTTCACTCAGGGGGAGGCGAGGTCGCGCATCGGATGCGCTGAACGACAACGGCGGGTACGCGGGTAAATTCGGTACCCTGTACGAGGACTGGCATACTGGCCCCAGGAATCCGGGGCTGCTCGTGGACGAATCGCGGTGCCCTGCCTGCCATCCTGCATGAGCGACGGCCATCCGTGTCATCCCGCACGAGCGACGACAACCGTGTCATCCCGCACGAGCGCAGCGAGTGTCGGGACCTGCTCTACCTCGCGCCGTAGCCAGCAACGATCGCCTGGACAGCAGGTCCCGACAGGGCTTCGCCCTGCGGGACGACACTGCGGGCTTCGCCCTGCGGGATCACATCTCAGCACGCGCTGCGACGGTCAGGGGCGGTCGCCGCGGAGGGTCGTCGGTGCATTCCTGGAGGCGGTATGCCAATCCCGGTACGTGGTACCGCGATTACCCGCGTACTCGCCGTTACAGTCATCCGATCCACGAACCGTCGTCACCCCAGCCTCATCCCCACCACCAGAGACAGCAGGAACCCGAGAAAGAACATCGCCGTCCCCGCCGTCGTCTCGCGTTCTTCGTGCGCTTCCCGGAGCAGCTCCTCCGTCACGAGCTAGAGCAGCGCCGCTGCGCCGAAGGAGAGCACGATCTCCATCGCGCCGCCCTCCAATCCGCTGAGCACCGTCGCGCCCGCGACTGCGCTCACGAACACCAGCGCGCCCATCGCCGAGACGATGACGAGGATGCGGCCGCGCGCCATGCGCGTGGCGCGCAGCTCGCCGGCGAGGGCGAGCCCCACGCTCAGCTGCTCCGCCGCTTCCGCGAGTGCGAGCAGGATGCCGATCCGGGCGCCCGCGGCGAAGCCGACGCCGAGCAGGAGGCCGTCGAGGAGGAAATCGATGCGGGATGCCGAGCGCGAAGCCAAGCACCACGTCCCACACCAACGCTCGGCGCTGGATCTCTGGCAGGAGCTCGACGGCGACGACGGAGAAGACGACCCCTGCCGCAAGGTGCGGACGACGGCATCACATGAGGATGGTCGCGTCGAGCGCGACCGGCACGCTCATTCGCTGCACGC
>DASUXT010000122.1:0-9458 GCA_036377775.1 Gemmatimonadaceae bacterium
ACGCAGTTCGCGCAGCTGCGCGCCGCGCTGGCCAACGTGGTGGAGTCGGGCACCGCGGTGCGATCGAAGCTCCAGGGGGTGGTGCTGGCGGGCAAGACGGGCACGGCGCAGAGCCGCAAGTTCGACAAGAACGGCAAGGAGCTGAACTTCTCCTGGTTCGTGGGCTTCGCGCCGGCCGACGACCCGAAGATCGTCGTCGCGATGATGCTGGAGTACGTTCCCTTCCAGGGCGCGACGACCGCGACGCTGGTCTCGAAGATCATCGGCTCGTATCTGCACGCGACGCCGGTGGTGGACATCGTCCCCTACTGAGCCGGGTGCCGCGTCGCGAAGCGCGCAGCGGCGGCGGACGATAGCTTCGTCCCATGCTGGTCGTCGCTGACGATACCGAGAAGGCACGACAGTACGCGATCATGCGCCGTCGCGCGACGGCGCTGCTCGGCGCGTTCACGCTGCTGTTCGTCGCCAGTGCTGCGTTCGCACACCTGCACCCGGACCTCGCGCCCTTCTGGGTGCACCTGGTGCGTGCGACGGCCGAGGCGGTGATGGTGGGCGGCATCGCGGACTGGTTCGCCGTCACGGCGCTGTTCCGCCATCCGATGGGCATTCCGATCCCGCACACGGCGATCGTCGCGAAGCGCAAGGACCGCATCGGGCGCAGCCTCGGCAACTTCGTCGGCAACAACTTCCTCTCGCGCGAGGTGATCGCGCGCCAGCTGGCGGGCATGAAGCTCGGCGAGCGCGCGGCGTTGTGGCTGTCGGTGCCGGAGCACCAGACGCGCGTGGCGCGCGCGATCGCGAGCGGAGTGGCGAGGGCGGCGGAGGCGATCCCGGGCGACGAGCTGCAGGAGAGCGTGCACGGCGCACTGGTCGCGCAGCTGCGGAAGGCACACGTGGCGCCCCTGCTCGGCGACCTCCTGGCGATGGCGACGACCGACGACCGGCATCAGGAGATGCTGGATCGCCTGGTATCGCTGATCAACCGGATCGTGGAGGAGAACAAGGAGATCATCCGGGTGCGCATCGCCGAGGAGAGCCCGTGGTGGATCCCCGGCGCGGTGGATGACAAACTCTACCAGAAGATCGTCTCCGGGATAGAACACACGCTCGAGGAAGTGGCGATGGACGACGCGCACCCGCTGCGCGCGCAGTTCGACAAGGCGCTGCGCGACTGGGTGGAGAAGCTGCACTCGTCGCCCGAGACGATCGCGCGTGCGGAAGCGATGAAGGAGCGCCTGCTCGAGCATCCCGCCGTGGGGGAGCTGTCGGATTCGCTGCTCGGAGCGGCGCGGAACGCGGTGGCGAAGTACGCCGGCCCCGACGCACCCACCCCGGCGCCGCTGGAGCGCGCGCTGGGCGCGATCGCCGAGCGCGCACTGGAGAACGAAGCGCTGCTGCGCGACGTGGACCAGGCGGTGGAGCGGCTCGTCACCGGCGTGGTGGAGCAGTATCGGCCGGAGGTGTCGGCGCTGATCGCCCGAACGGTGGAAGGCTGGGATGCGACGGCGGCGTCGGAGAAGATCGAGGTGCAGGTCGGTCGCGACCTGCAGTTCATCCGGATCAACGGCACGCTGGTGGGGGGGCTGGTGGGACTGATTCTGTACCTGATTACGACGCTGGTTGGATAGAAGGACAACTGAAGTACCGCATACCGGGTACTTCGTACGAGGACCTGTGGTCTGGTTTGCTACGAGGCGCCGCTGGCTCCGTGCAGCGTCGGCACATCGTAGAGGGTCGGGTGTCGGTCCGCATACGAAGTACGAGGTACGCAGTACTCGCTGTTGCAGTTCAATAGTTCACGGAGGTCGCGTGTTTCGACGGATCATTCTCGCCGGGCTGCTCGTCCCCGGCGTTGTTTTCGCGCAGTCGCAGAAGGAATTCGCCTCGCGCCGCGAGGCGTTGCTCAGGAAGGTGGGCGATGGAGTGATCGTCGCCTTTGGCGCCCACGAGCCGGCGCAGGATTACCTCTCGTTCTTCCAGGCTCCGTCCTTCTACTACCTCACCGGCCTGCGCGAGCCCGATGCAGCGCTGGTGATGGTGAAGAAGGATGGCCAGGTGAACGCAACGATGTTCGTGCAGCCGCGTCTCCCGGCGCGCGAGGTCTGGACGGGCTCGCGCATGGGGACGTCGGCGGTGGAGAAGCTCACCGGCATTCGTGGGCGCTCGAGCGAGCAGCTTCCCGCCGTGCTCGATTCGCTCGCCGGCACCGGGCAGCAGTTCCTCGTCGTCGGTGACGTGGCGGCGTACGAGGCCGAGTCGCAGGGGCAGACGGCGGTGCGCACCGCCGACGATCAGCTCCTCGACCGGATCAAGGCGAAGCATTCCACGCTGCGCATCACCCCGGTGAACGACGTCGTGGAGCAGCTTCGCGGCACGAAGAGCGCCGCCGAGCTGTCGCTCATCAAGCAGGCGGTGGAGATCACCGTGCTCGCACAGAAGGAGGCCATCTCGGCGCTGACCGATGGCATCAACGAGTTCGAGCTGCAGGCGCTCATCGAGTACACGTTCCGCCGCAACGGCGCCGACCGGCCGGCGTTCGCGACGATCGTCGGCTCGGGGCCGAACTCCACCACGCTGCACTACAATCGCGACGACCGCTTCATCGACATCAACGACATGGTGGTGATGGACATCGGCGCCTCGTACAAGGGGTACGCGGCGGACGTCACCCGCACCGTGCCGGCGAGCGGGCACTTCTCCCCGTCGCAGCGCGACATCTACCAGCTCGTGCGTGATGCGCAGGCGGCGGCGGAACGACAGGCGGTGCCGGGCGCGCCGGCGCGGCTGATGAACGACTCGGCGAACGCCGTGATCGCGGCCGGCCTCGCGCGCCTGAAGCTGATCGACTCGCCGAATGCAACCTACGACTGCAGCACGGGTCCCACGCCGCGCGAGTGCCCGCAGTACCGGCTGTACTACATGCACGGCATCGGTCACGGCATCGGGCTCGAGGTGCACGATCCGGAGCAGTACTACTACACGGCGCGGCTGCTGCCCGGGAGCGCCTTCACGATCGAGCCTGGCATCTACGTGCGAGAGCACGTCCTCGAGGAGATGCCCGACACGCCACGGAATCGCGAGATCGCCGGCCGCCTGCGCCAGTTCGTGACGTTCTACAGGAACATCGGCGTGCGCATCGAGGACGACTATGCAGTCACCGACCGTGGCGTGGAGCGGCTGTCAGCCGGCGCGCCGCGCGAGATCCCCGAGCTGGAGGCGTTGATGAAGGCGGGATCGACCGGCCCGGCGAAGCGGAATCGGGAGATCGTGAACCGGTACAGGCAGAACCCCTAAAAGCGGTTCGTCGGTTTCGCGGCTTTTCGGTTCACGGCCGGCCTCGGGCGGTTCCTGCGTCCCGAGGCCGGCCGTGAACCCGTGAACCGATGAACCGATGAACCGATGAACCGTAGTCAGTACACCTCGAACACCCCCGCCGCCCCCATCCCGCCCCCGATGCACATCGTCACGAGGCCCATGCCGCCGCCGCGGCGGCCGAGCTCGTGGACGAGCTGCGTGGTGAGCTTGGCGCCGGTCGCGCCGAGTGGGTGGCCAAGCGCGATCGCGCCGCCATTCACGTTCACCCTGTCTTCCGGCATCTTCAGGTCGCGCACCACGGCCAGCACCTGCGACGCGAACGCCTCATTGAACTCGATGAGGTCGATGTCCTTCATCGTCATCCCGACGCGCGCCAGTGCCTTGGGAACCGCCTTGATGGGGCCGATGCCCATCACGTCCGGCTCGACGCCGGCGACGGCAAAGGTGACGAAGCGCGCGAGCGGCTTCAGGCCGCGCTCATCGGCGAGTGAGCGACGCATCAGCACGACCGCCGCCGAGCCATCGGAGTAGGGGCTCGCGTTTCCGGCCGTCACCGTGCCGTTCACCTTGAATGCGGGCCGGAGCTTGGCCAGCCCTTCCGCAGTCGTCTCGGGACGCGGCGTCTCGTCGCGCGCGAAATCCGTCGTGATGCTGCACTTCTCCGACCCGTTCCAGGTGACGCGTTCCACCGGAATCGGGACGATCTGGCCATCGAAGGCGCCCGACTGCAGCGCCTTCGCCGCCTTCTGCTGGCTGCCCAGCGACCACGCATCCTGGTCCGCTCGGCTCACCTTCCACCGATCGGCCACTCGTTCGGCGGTGAAGCCCATGCCGATGTACGGGTCGAGCGACTCCATGTCGAGCCGGGCGTGGTAGCCCGACATCGGCACCTGGCTCATCATCTCCACGCCACCGGCGAGCACCACGTCGGCCATGCCGGTCATGATCTCCATGGCGCCGGTGGCGATGGTCTGCAGGCCCGAGGAGCAGAACCGGTTGATCGTCTGCGCCGGCACCTCCACCGGAATGCCGGCGCGCAGCGCGGCGAGGCGCGACACGTTGAGCCCCTGCGTGGATTCCGGCATCGCACATCCCCACGTCACATCGCCGATGTCGGCGGCATCGATGCCGGCACGTGCGATGGCTTCCTTCATCACGCGGGCCGAGAGCTCGATCGGGTGAGTGGTGGCGAGCGCCCCGTCGCGCTTCCCGCGCGCAACGGCCGACCGCACCGCGGATACGATCACGACGTCGTTGCTGTTGTCAGGCATCTTCGCTCCGTACTGTAGGTCCCGACACTCGCGCGTGCCGCGAGTGCGGGATGACATTCAATCAGTTCCTCAGCGGCTTGCCGGTCTTGAGCATGTGGACGATGCGCTCCTGCGTTTCCTTCGTGCCCAGCAGCCGCATGAACGCTTCGCGCTCGAGCTCGAGGATGTCCTGCTCGGAGACCACGCGTGGCGGCCCGTCGCCGCCGCAGAGCACGTACGCCAGCTCGCGCGCGATCCGGACTTCGTGGTCGGTGATCTGGCCGCCCTCGCGCATCGCCCAGCCGGCGTAGAGCAGGTTGCCCATCCCTTCCTTGCCCATCGCCGTGATGGTGCGCCGTACCGGCGCCACGTACTCCGGCGCGAGGTCGAGCACGCGCGCCTTGGCGTCGGCGATCAGGCGATCGCGGTTCATCGTGATCCTGTCCTGCGGACGCAGGAAGCCGAGATTCCGTGCCTCCAGCGCGCTCGTGCTCGTCGTCGCCATGGCGATCAGCTTGAACGCGCGCTTCGGCGCCTCGAAGGGATCGGCTTCATCGTACGGCTCGAGATCGCGACTGAAGCGGAAGAGCAGCTCCTTGGTGCCGCCCCCCGCTGGAATGAGGCCGACACCGGCTTCGACGAGCCCCATGTAGAGCTCCGCGTGCGCCTGCACGAGGTCGCAGTGCATGGCGTACTCGCAGCCACCGCCGAGCGTGAGGCCGAATGGCGCGGCGACAACGGGGAACGGCGAGTAGCGCACCATCTGCGCGCCCTGCTGGAACACGCGCACCATCTGGTCGAGTCCCTTCCAGTCGCCGGCCTGCACCAACGACACCACCATGCCGAGGTCGGCGCCGGCGCTGTAGGCGCGCGGGTCGTCGTTGCCGATCACGAGTCCGGCGTACTTGCCGCTGGCCACGCGATCGAGCGCCTTGCGCAGCATGGTGAGCACGCCTTCCCCCATCGTGTTCATCTTGCTGCGCGCCTCCAGCAGCAGTACGCCGTCGCCGAGGTCGAGCAGGTTGGCGTCCTTCGCCGATTCCACCGCGGCGCCGGCGCGCTGGCGCACCACGTCGAGCGAGATCTGGCCCGGCACCGGCGGCACGGGCTCGTAGTTCCCGTCGAAGGTGAGGTACGTCCAGCCGTTCGGCGTCTGGTGATAGAAGGCGCCGTCCGTCGCCTTCTGCAGCAGCGGCGGCGCGTCGAGGCCGAGACGCGAGAAGCCCTCGCGCAGGAAGTCATGGCCCAGCGCGTCCATCTGCCTGAACGGGCCCGCGTCCCACGCGTAGCCCCACTCGATGGCGCGGTCCACCGACACGATGTCGTACGCGATGCTCGGCGTGGTGGCGAGCACGTAGTGCGACATGCGCAGCAGGTAGTTCCGCACGAAGTCGCCGTACTTGCCGGGCAGCTTCACCGCCATGGCGAGCCGCTTCTCCAGCGGCTCCTTCATCAGGGCGCCGAGCGCGGGATCTTCCACCTTCTGCTGCCCGCCGTACTCCATGGTGCGCCAGTTCAAGGTGGTGATCTCCTTCCCCACCTTCTTGTAAAAGCCGGCGCCGGTCTTCTCACCGAGCTGGCCGCTCGCCGCGAGCTTCTCCACCCACTGCGGCATGGAGAAGTTCTCGCCCGTGCCCGCGCTCAGCTCCTTCGCCACGTGGAGCAACACGTCCAGTCCGGTGATGTCGGCCGTGCGGAAGGTGGCGCTCTTCGCGCGGCCGAGCAGCGGGCCGGTGAGCGCGTCCACCTCGTCGATCGTGAGCCCCGACTCTTCCAGGCCGCGCATCGCCGCCACCATGCCGTACACGCCAAGCCGATTGGCGACGAAGCCTGGGACGTCCTTGGCGACGACGATTCCCTTCCCGAGCACCACCTGGCTGAAGCGCTCCGCCGACTCGAGCGCGTCGGGATCGGTCTCCGGCGTGGGGATGATCTCCAGCAGGTGGAGATAGCGCGGCGGATTGAAGAAATGCATGCCGAAGAAGCGCTGGCGGAAGCGCGGCGTGCGCCCCTCGAGCAGCGTCTGCATCGGGATGCCGGAGGTGTTGCTGGCCACGATGGCCGTCGTCTTCAGCAGAGGCTCGAGGCGGGCGTAGAGCGCCTGCTTGGGAGCCGGCTGCTCGATGATCGCCTCGATGATCAGGTCGCAGTCGCGAAGCAGATCGAGGGAGTCATCGAGGTTGCCGATGGTGATGAGCGCAGCACGGGCGGGATCCATGAACGCGGCTGGCCGCGCCTTCTTCGCTCGTTCGAGTCCCGCCTTCGCCGGACCGTTCCGGTCCCCCTCCTTGCCGGCGATGTCGAGCAGGACGACCGGGATGCCGGCCGAGGCGGCGAGAGCGGCGATGCCACTCCCCATGGTTCCGGCGCCGACGACGCCGAGCTTCGCGATGCGCATCAGGAATGGGACGCAGGGATGAGCCGTGATCCAGCGCGTGAGGGAAAGCTACCCCGTGCGCTACAGGAGTGCAGGACTCGCAACTTTTTGCGGGACAGGACGACCGACCGGCTGTCGGCCGGAAGCCATAAATCATTGTCATCACACCACTTGGGCATCATGGCCGCAAGCGGTCCGGACAGTGCCACGGAGGAGGGCATGAGCTACCAACCCGCACGCACCAGACGCGGCTTCACGATGATCGAGATCCTGATCATCCTGGGGATCATGGGCATCATCGTCACGGTCTCGATGGCCCGATCGACCCGCATCATCTCCGGATGGCGCGTCGACGCCGCGAGCCGGGCGATTGCCGATGAGCTGCAGGCCGCCTTCTCGCTCGTCGGTCGAAATCGAAAGCCGCTCGTGCTCACGGTCGACAAGTCGAAGGTGCAGCTGCGGCTCATGAGCCGCTCGGGCGCCGACACCTTCCGCCTCCGCGCGCTCGGACCGACCACCGAATACAAGCTGCGAGGGTCCGATCTCACCGTCTATCCCGCCACGAGCCCGACGACGCTGGAGATCTATCCGCCGGGACTCGCGTCGGATTCGCTGTCCATCACGATCAAGAAGGACGGAGTTGCGCGTCGCATCCGCATGCTGCGCGGGGGCCTCGTGCAGATCTGCAAAACAGGACTCAACACCCAATGCTGACCCATCGAATCTCTCCGACTCCCCAGGCGCCGCGTCGCCCACGCAGTGGTATCTCGCTCACCGAGGTACTCGTCGCGATGACGCTGCTCGCCTTCGTCATCGGCTCGCTCGGGCTGCTGGCGGCCAGGAACGCCTCCCGAGCGCGGGCGCTCGACGCGAACTCGGCACGCACCTTCGTGCTCACCCAGCAGTCGAACCGCTTCTCGGTGCTGCCGTACGACTCGATCCCCGTCTATGCCCCGAAGCTGGACACGGTGGTCGCGGGCCGATTCAAGTACCTCCGCCGTGTCACCTACACCGCGGGGACCACGGGCAGCGAATATCGCACGGTGAAGGTGCTCATCCTGCCGCTCGCCGATACGACGAAGCGTGACTCGCTGCTCTTCCAGCGCGCGAAGACCTACGCCAAGAGCCCCCTCTTCACATGACCAACATCTCGCGTCATTCGCGCGCTGGCGCGCGCCTGCGCCATGGATTCACGCTGGTCGAGATGGTCATCACGCTCACCATCCTCGGCATCATCAG
This sequence comes from Gemmatimonadaceae bacterium, assembly GCA_036377775.1. Classification (GTDB taxonomy): domain Bacteria; phylum Gemmatimonadota; class Gemmatimonadetes; order Gemmatimonadales; family Gemmatimonadaceae; genus AG11. The sequence goes on from DASUXT010000122.1 coordinate 8,182, forward strand.
CGCGGGGCTCATCAAGCTGCTCCGGGTCCAGGCACGGTTCAGCGAGAGCCAGATGGCCCTCCGCAGCGCACGAACCGTGTCCCGCAATGCCATGAACATCATGCTCACCGACCTGCGCATGGTGCAGGACAAGGGTGGACTGATCGCGGCGAGCTCAGACTCCATCACCGTGCGGATCCCGCTCGCCTTCGGTCTGGTGTGCTCGACGGTGGGATCTACCACCCTCTCGCTCCTTCCCGTGGACTCGGCGATGGCCGCGATGGGTGTCTACGCCGGCCTGGCGGTGCGTGACTCGGCCACCGGGGAATACTCCTATCAGCCGTCCGCGCTCCCGCTCCCGGTGAATTCACTCACCCCCGGCGTGGCGACGACCTGCAAGACGGCGGGCATCGACTCCGTCAAGTACGGCACGAGGACGACGCGCATCGTCTCGCTGGCCGACCTGCCTTCCGGCAGCTCGAACGTGGGATGGCCGGCGTTCATCTATCAGGTTGTGACGTACAAGTTCGCCAGCTCGAGCGCCTTTCCCACCCGGCGCGGCCTCTGGCGCCTGGTGAAGACGAGCAATCCGGCCGCGCCGGTGAGCGACGAGATCATCGCGCCCTTCGACGCGACGGCGAAGTTCCGCTACTACGTGCTCAACTCCGACGCCGCGCAGGATGCCGTGCCCGCCAACCTGAACGACGTGCGCGGCATCGAGCTGGTGCTGGCCGGCAGCAGCCCGCAGAAGTTCTCCAACAACGAGCAGGCCAAGCGCGCCACGATGGTCACGGGCGTGTTCTTCAAGAACCGGAGAGACCCATGATGCAGGATCATGACGCGCGCCCAGCCGCGCCGACGGATACGATGCCAGCGCCGAACCGCAGTGTCCGAAAGGGCTTCGCGCTGCCGATGGCGATCCTCGTCATCGCCTTCCTGACGATCACCATCGCCGCCGCCTACTCGGCGACGTCAGCGGAGCGCGCGACGAACGATGCGCAGCGTACGGAGAGCAAGGCCTACATGATCGCCCAGGCGGGGCTCGAGAACTTCATGGCCCGCCGGAACGAGCCGGGCTTCTGCAAGGTCTGTGGCCTTCCCCCCGCGGTGACGTACGAGTCGACGTACGTTCCGCTCAAGACCGGCATCGCCTATGTCGTCGCGCAGCGCGTGCGTGCCGGTGACCTGAAGAAGCCCGCGATCTACCTGCTCCGCTCGCGCGGCGTGGATACGTCGAGCTTCTCGATCAAGGGCGGTGACAAGAAGGCCGCCAGCCAGCAGAGCCAGCGCGCCGAGCG
>DASUXT010000123.1:0-27467 GCA_036377775.1 Gemmatimonadaceae bacterium
CGCCCCCCACTGGGGGCGGCATGTGGAGCAGCTTCACCCTCGATCCGGTGGCGGGCATTCTCTACGTGCCGGCCGGCAACCCGGCGCCCGACTTCATGCCGCACCTGCGCGAGGGAGCGAACCTCTACACGAACAGCATCATCGCCCTCGACGCGCGCACCGGGCGCTTCGTGGATCACGTGCAGGTCGTCCGCGGGCAGGACGACTGGCACGATTGGGACGTGAGCGCCACGCCGGCGCTGATCCGCACGCGCGCCGGCACGTCGCTCCTCGCGCTCGCCGGCAAGGATGGCGAGTTGCACGGCGTGTCGCGGTCACCCATGCGCATCACCTGGTCCGTGCCCACGACGACGCACGCCAACGCCGAGACACGGCTGACGCACACCCGGGCGACGCGCTTCTGTCCCGGCACGCAGGGGGGCACCGAGTGGAACGGACCGGCGTACGATCCGCGCCTCAACCTCGTCTTCACCGGCGCAGTGGACTGGTGCGCCAGCATCCGGCTCGTGAATCCCGACAGCATCCCGCATCCGTTACCAGCGGACTTCACCGGCAACGCGGGGGGTGGGTTCGGCCAGTTCGACCCGAAGGAGCAGTGGAAGGGGTGGATCACCGCCACCGATGCCGACGCAGGCACCGTCCGTTGGCGGTATCAGGCGCGCAGCCCGATTCTGGCCGCTATCACGGCCACTGCAGGCGGCCTGGTGATCGGCGCCGACGTGGAAGGGCACCTGCTGCTGCTCGACGGTGCGACGGGTCGCGTGATCAAGGAGATCGACACCGGTGCGCCGAGCGGCGCGGGTGTGATCACCTACGAAGCCGGCGGGCACCAGTACATCGCGGTCGCGGGCGGAACGGTCTCACCGATCTGGCCGCTGCCGACGGCGACGAGCCGAGTAACGGTCTATCGTCTGCCGTGAGAAACGAAAGGGCCCGCCAGGTGATTCACCTGGCGGGCCCTGCGTATAGCGATAGCAGGGGCGGGACTCGAACCCGCGACCCCGGCATTATGAGTGCCGTGCTCTAACCAGCTGAGCTACCCTGCCTCATTCGTTCCATCCACCAACGAATGCCCTACCCAAACAAACCGGCCGGCCCTCGAGGGCCGGCCGGTTTGCCCGTCCATAGCGGGGGCGGGATTTGAACCCGCGACCTTCGGGTTATGAGCCCGACGAGCTACCAGGCTGCTCCACCCCGCGTCAGTTCATGTAGAATAATCCCGCCGCGGTGAGTGTCAAGTTATCATGTCTATTCCCGCCTGCGCCTCACGCGCCGCTTCCCGACACCGATGCCGACGGCCTGATGCCCCTCCGCCGGATCCCTCGCTGGATCGCTTCCCGTCTCCTCCGCGGCACCTTCCCCGCCGCGCTCGCCCTTCCCGCCACCCTGATCGCTGCCCCCCTCGCCGCACAGGGACTCGGCCGCCACCTCAAGGCCGAGGCCAACGCCAGCCTCTCCTTCGGCAACGTGGACCAGTCCACGATGCTCACCAGGCTCGGCGCGAGCAGCGTCGACTCGACACTCGAGCTGAGCACCGACGGTTACTTCACCTACGGTGAGACTCGTGTCGACGGCACGCCGTCGGTCAACAAGCGCTCCTGGGGCGGCTCGCTCAGCGCCAACCTGCGTCCCTTCTCGCAGCTCACGCCGTTCATGCTGGCGAGCATCGAGTCGAGCCTCGAGAAGCGCATCGTACGCCGCTACTCGGGCGGCGGCGGCGCCAAGCTCACGTTCGTCAAGAACGCGGCGACGTCATCCGACCTGAGCCTCGCGCTCCTCGCCGAGCGGACGGTCACGGCGCCCTCCGACACGCAGCGAGTGGAAAAGGTCTACGCGCGCTACTCGGCCCGCTACCAGCTCCAGCGCAAGGTGGACGACAAGGTCACCTTCTCGCTGCTGACGTTCTACCGTCCGGAGTTCAGCGCCGTGCGCCGCTTCACGAGCAGCGCGAACCTGGCGCTCACCTACAAGCTGGCCAGGGCACTCGCCCTCAAGGCGACGTTCGTGGACAACTACGACAGCGAGGCGCACAGCCGCGGGGCCCGAAGCAACAACGACGGGGACGTGCTCTTCGGGTTGATCGCGACGTTCTGACGCGGGAGGCCGCGCGGGCTCGCCATCACGACATCGCCCAGCCTACCTGATCACGTACCGCAGCGTGACGTTCCCGTAGAGGGTGGCCCTGTACGGCGCCGGAATGATGTAGCCGTCGCCATGGCCACCGTACGCAGGCGTCGCGAGTCCGCCGTAATTCGGTCCCACGAAGAGGAAGCTGTAGTTGGCCCGCCCGAGCAGGTTGTCGCCGCCGGCGAAGACGTCGATGATCCAGCGCGGCGCAACCTGGCGCTGCACGCCGAGCTTCGCGCCGAGCAGGTCGTAGCCACGCACCCACGTGGAGTTGTCGAAGGTCACCGGCACGCGCGTCACGTGCTGCCAGGTGCTGGTCAGGTAGGCACCGCTGCGCGCGCCGACGTCGAGGCCCACGTTGATCATGTTGCGTGGGACGCGCGGCACCGCATTGCCGGAGTAGTCCACGGTGCTGGCGTTCGCGTTGTTGTCGCTCCTGAAATCGACGAACGTCGCCTCGGTCCACGTCCACGACACCCACGGCCGCACACTCGAGATCACCTGCGTCGGATCATCGAGCAGGCGTGCGGCGAGCGTGACCTCCGCCCCCCCGTTGCGCTGCTTCCCCGCGTTCACCGTTGAAGTCACCGAGTTCGCCGTCTGCGTCAGCAGCTTGTCGGTGTTCTCGATGTCGAACAGGCTCGCCTGCAGGTGCAGGCGGTCGTCGAGCAGCGCCCCCTGGGCACCGATCTCGTACTGCACGGCGCGCTCCGGCTTCAGGCCGGTGACGACCTCGCCCGTGTTCGTGACGACATTGCTCAGCAGCGGCGGCGTGTAGCCGGTGCTCACGCTGGCGTACATCGACGCCGCACTGCCGAACGCCTTGCTGAGCATCGCGCGCGGCGTGAGCACCGCGTCGAACGTCTGCACCTGAGTCGTCGTCGTGTCGTAGAGCTGGCCGTTGCGCAGCAGGTTGTGGATCGCGAACCGGTTGGCATTGAGGCTCGCGCCGACGGTCGCCGTGACCTGCGACGGCAGGCCGAAGCTCCACTCGGAGAAGAGGGATCCGTTCGACGCCCAGTTCTCCTGCGCCGTGGGACGCTCCGGATAGGGCGGCGCCGGGATGATGAACACGCCGTTCGTCGTGATGTTGGAGCGCTGGAGCGCGCCGCCGAGCGAACCGGTGACCGCGGTGCGCCCCCACTGCGTGCTGTACCCGAACACCGAGCGCGCGCCGCCATTCACCTGGGTGACGTCCGTGAACCCGTGGGCGAAGGGTTGATTCGCCGACCGACCGGTGCTGAAGATCGTCGTGCGGTTGGTGAAGTGCTCACCGAAGCGGTAGCTGTTCGTCACGCCGGCCATGAAGCTGGTGAGAGCGATGTGCGAATCGTTGGCGAGATACGCCGCGTTGCTCAGCGCCTGGCGATCGTAGTACGGCACGCTGTCGATCTCGCCGGCCAGCTCCTCGAACGAGCGATTGTACGAGAAGTACGCCGAGAGCGTCTGACGGTCGCCGAGGCTGACGTCACCGGTGGCATGCACGAACTCCTTCTGCGAGCCGCTGTGCGGGCGGAAGGAATCGTACTCCTGGTGGCCGTAATCGATGACGGCGTCGGAGCTCGACGTCGCGGTCTCGAAGCTGGTCGTCGTCCGCAGCAGGCCGTAGCTCCCCGACTGCACCTGCTGCAGGAGGCTCGTTCGATCGGGAACGGGGCGGATGCTGGTGAGCAGCAGCGTGCCGCCGATGGCACTGCCATACTGGCTCGACGCGGGTCCCTTGATGATCTCGGCGCGGCCAAGTCGCGCGTAGTCGATGTCGTCGAGCACGGTGGCGCCGGTGGCGTCGGTGACCGGGATGTCGTTCAGGAACACCTGGTATCCGAGCCCGTTCGCGTTCGGGCTGTTGCCGCTCGTGCTCGGGTAGTAGCCGCGCAGCGTGATGCGCGCGCCGCCGAAGGGCGTGCGGGTCTGCATGAAGACGCCGGGCACCGTGTTGATGGCGTTCTGGAGTGCCACCCCGCCGGCGCGCTGCAGGTCCGATTGCGTGAGGGTGGAGGTGGACGGCGTGTTGCGCGCCGCCACCACGTGCATGCCGGGGAGCTCGGTGCGTGAGGGCGTGAGCCGGATGACGAGGGGCTGGCCACTCGTGACGGGTACGTCGACCGCGAGATAGCCGACGCTGCTCACGGTCAGGCGGGAGATCGTAGTGGTGCTCGAGAGAGAGAAGACGCCGGCGTCATTGGAGAGCGTGCCAATGGTGGTGCCGGACACGACGACGGCCGCGCCGGCGATGGGACTTCCGGTCTGCCGATCGATGACCGTGCCGCGCACGGTGCTCACCTGTGCGAGGAGGGCAGCCGGCGAGAGTGTGATCGCGGCGACGACGAGGACGACGGGTGCGAGGAAGCGGGACCGGAGCATTCGGACGTCGGGTCGGGAAGCGTGAGTGAGTCTTCGGCGGAACGGTGCGACGCGGAGCTGCAGAGTCATGAACAATTCATGAACGCGTCAACGTACGCCCGCCGCCGGGCCGGAGCAAGGCGCGGTGACGGCTAGCCGGCCCGGGCGCCGCTGGCCGCCGGCAGCGTCACGCGGAACTCGGTGCGGCCGGGACGGGATTCCGCCAGCACCAGCGTCCCGCCGTGCGATTCCGCAATGCGCCGCGCGATCGGCAGGCCGAGTCCCGCGCCGCCACGCGATGCGGCGGGTGGCTCACCGTCCTCCTCGTCGCCAACCCGCTCGTCGTCGAGACGCACGAACTGCTCGAACACCCGCTCGTGCTCTCCCGGCGGGATGCCGGGCCCCGCGTCCACGACGCTGATGTCGTATCGCCCGTCCGTCTCCGACAATCCAATGCTCACGGCCGTCCCCGGCGGCGAATGCTTGATGGCATTGTCGAGAAGATTGAGCAGCAGCCGTCCCAGCAGGTCGGCATCTCCGATGACCGGCGCTTCGACCACGGCCGGCACGTCGACACGAACTCCGTGCTGCTCTGCCAGCTTGCGGACCGAGTGCGTGGCGTCATGCACGACCTCCTCCAGGTAGACCCGGCTCCTCCGGCTCTCCACGGCGCCGGGATCGGCGCGTGCAAGGAGGAACAGGTCGTCGACGAGGCGCGTGAGGCGCTTCGCCGCGTCACGCACGACCGACATCGACGCGCGATACTCCGCTTCGCTCCGGTGCTCCTGCGCAAGGGTGACGTCCGCCTCGGTGCGCACGATGGCCGTCGGCGTGCGCAGCTCATGGGATGCTTCGGCCATGAACCGTCGCTGCTGGCCGAATGACGCCTCGAGGCGGTCCAGCAGCTCGTTCACGACCCGCGCCAGGCCCGCGAGCTCCTCGCTGCCCTCGACGGGCAGTCGCTCGCGCAGCGTGCTCGCACCGATCCTGGACGCGCGCTCCGACATTCGCGAGAGCGGCGCAAGACCCCGAGTGGCGAGGAGGTAGCCGCCCGTTGCCGCGCCTGCGATCAGCAGCGGGACGAGCACGGCGAGTGCACTGCGGATACGGCCGAGCACTGCCTCATTGTCGTCGAGCGGATATGAGCCGACCACCTCGAATCGACCGCCATCGAGCCTCACGTCGCGCGCGAGCGTCCGGAAGGCTCCGCGCGAAGTATGGATCGTGCGTGCCCGGCGATCCGGGTCGCGCGGGTCCGGCGTGAGGACATCGGATTGGCCGGCCCCTCCCCGGCGGGGATCGCCGCCACTCGACGCCACGATGCGACCCGCGAGGTCGAGCACCGAGATGGACAGGTCGCGGAATCGCACCTCGGCCACCGTGCTGCGAATGGCCGGCAGGGGGCCCTCGGCGGCGCGGCGCTCGGCGACGAGCTCCCGGGAGAAAGTCGTGAGGGCGTCGTCGATGAATGCGTCCGTTCGCTCGTACAGCGTGCGCGCGAAGAGCGCGTAGCAGCCGGCGGCCACTCCGACCAGCGGCACGGCGAGCAGCACGCCGTACCAGATCGTCAGCCGCCAGCGCAGTGTGGCCGGCCAGGCGAACCGCCGGCTCATGCTACCGACGGGATCCCGGCGGCCGCTGTCGCGCACGCGGCAATGCACGTTCGTGGGAGGGCGCATCGAGGCGGAAGCCGACGCCCCGGACCGTCATCACCCTGGCCGTGCTGCCCGCATCGTCGAGCTTGCGCCGCAGCCGGCTTGCATAGACGTCCATGATGTTCGAGTACGCGTTGCGCGGATCGTCCCAGACGTGCTGCATCAGCTCGGAGCGACTCACGACGCGCCCCGCATGGCGTGCGAGATAGGCGAGCAGGGCGAATTCCTTGGCGGTGAGTGCCAGCTGGCTCTCGCCGCACCGTGCCTCGTGCCGGGCGTGATCGATCCGGACGTTACCGACGCTCGCAGCCGACGCCGGCTCGGGGCGACGGCGCGTGAGGGCGCGGAGACGTGCCAGCAGCTCGCCGAAGTCGAACGGCTTCGTCAGGTAATCGTCCGCGCCGGCGTCGAGACCGGCGATGCGCTGCTCCACGCCGTCGAGGGCGGTGAGCATCAGGATCGGAACCTGCTGGCCCGCCGCCCGGATCGCGCGGCAGACCTCCAGCCCATCGGCGCCGGGCAGCAGCACGTCGAGGACGATCGCGTCGTAGGGATGGGCGAGGGCCAGCGCCATCGCCCGTGGGCCGCTGCCCGCCTGGTCCACGGTGTAGGACGCCTCGCGAAGTCCGCGCAGCATCGAGGCACGGAGCTGTCGATCATCTTCCGCAAACAGGAGATGCATGTCACGAAGTTGGTGCGCGCGGCGGGCCGCTGCCAGAGCAGTCAGTTGGTTACCGCGGCACCGAATCGCGCGTGCTGTCCGCCGGCTCCGCGAAGCGGTACAGCAGCTCCTTGTTCCCGCGCACCATTCCGAACTCCTCGCGCGCGATGCGCTCCTGCAGCGCGGGGTCAGTCTGCAGGCGGTGCCGGTAGCGCTTCAGCGAATCGACCACGTGCTGCAGCGAGTCGATGGAGCCGAGCAGCACCTTCTTCCGCTGCTTCTGCCGCCACAGGTCGGTGGTGCCGTACTCGCCGCCCTGCACCGCGAACGCGAGCGCGGCCAGCACGACGGCGGCCACGGCGAGCCGCGTGAGCAGCTCGCCGGTGGTGCGTGATCCCCTGCCGCCGCGCTTCGCCATGCGCGACTACAGGCCGTAGATCGCGCCGCCCGGATACTCGGCGGCGGGGCCGAGCTGCTCCTCGATGCGCAGGAGCTGGTTGTACTTCGCCACGCGGTCGGTGCGCGACGCGGAGCCGGTCTTGATCTGGCCGGCGCCGGTGCCCACGGCGAGGTCGGCGATGAAGGTGTCCTCCGTCTCTCCCGAACGGTGCGAGATGATGGAGAGGTAGCCCGCCGCGCGTGCCATCTCGATCGTCTCCAGCGTCTCGGTCACGGTGCCGATCTGGTTCAGCTTGATCAGGATCGCGTTCGCGACGCCGTTCTCGATGCCGCGCGCGAGGCGCTCGGTGTTCGTGACGAAGATGTCGTCGCCGACCAGCTGACAGCGCTCGCCGATGCGCTCCGTGAGGAGCTTCCACCCGTCCCAGTCATCCTCGGCGAGTCCGTCCTCGATGGAAACGATGGGATACTCGTTGATCCACTTCTCGTAGAGGTCAACCATCCCCGTCGCGTCCTTCGTCCCCGCGCCGCTCTTCTTGAAGGTGTACTTGCCGCCCTTGTACAGCTCACTGGCCGCGGCGTCGAGCGCGAGCGCGATCTCCTGGCCGGGCTTGTAGCCCGCGGCCTCGATCGCCTCTATCACCACGGTGATCGCTTCCTCGTCGTTCTTCAGGTCCGGCGCGAAGCCGCCCTCGTCACCGACGCCGGTGCTCAGCTTCCGCTTGACGAGCACCTTCTTCAGCGCGTGAAAGACCTCGGCGCCCATGCGCAGCGCGTCGGCGAAGGTCTCCGCGCCGACGGGCACCACCATGTACTCCTGCAGGTCCACCGTGTTGGTGGCGTGCGCACCGCCGTTGAGGATGTTCATCATCGGCACCGGCATGACGCGGGACATCGGGCCGCCGAGGTAGCGCCAGAGCGGCATGCCGAACTCCTCGGCCGACGCGCGTGCGCACGCCATGGACACGGCGAGGATCGCGTTCGCGCCGAGGTTGGACTTGTTCGGCGTCCCGTCCATCTCGATGAGGGCAGCGTCGATCGCCATCTGGTCGCTTGCGTCGGCACCGGCGAGGCCGGGCGCGATCGTCTCGTTCACGTTCTGCACCGCGAGCGTCACGCCCTTGCCGCCGTAGCGCTCCTTGTCGTTGTCGCGGAGCTCGTTGGCCTCGTGCTCGCCCGTGCTCGCGCCACTCGGCACCGCCGCGCGGCCCATCGTGCCGCTGACGAGGATGACGTCAGCTTCGACGGTGGGATTGCCGCGGCTGTCGAGGATCTCGCGGGCACGAATGTCGGCGATCGTGGCTGGCATATTCATGAAGCTCATGGTGGTCATCGGCGCAGCGCGCCGGGTGTGAACGGTGAGAATCAGGCGGACTGTCGTGCCGCCGGTGCGATGGCGTCGCCTTCGGAGTTGACGCCATACTCGGTGCGCAGGACCCCGGCCATGCGCTCCCACACCGTGCGCATCAGCGCGTGGCGGTGCTCGTAGTCGTAGCCTTCGGTGGGTACCGGCTCGAGCAGGTGGACATGGATGGTGCCGGAGTGGATGCGGAAGCTTCCCTTGGGCTGCACTTCCCGCGCGCCGTACACCACCACCGGTACCACGGGCGCACCGGCGGCGATGGCGAGGACGAACGGCCCCTTCTTGAACGGACGCAGCGCGTAGCTCCGGCCGCGTGTCCCCTCCGGGCAGACGACGACGCTCAACCCGCGACGAATCTTCTCGGCGACGCGCTGGTACGACTCGAACGCCGACTTCCGGTTGTCGCGCTCGAGGAACACGACTCCCGCCCCTTCGGCGCCCCAGCCGAAGATGGGAATCTTCCGCAGCTCGGCCTTGGCGACGAAGGTATAGCGCGGCAGCACCGACGCGATGGCGAACACGTCGAACCAGCTCACGTGGTTGCTGGCGTAGACGGTGCCCTGTCCCTTCGTGATGTGCTCGGCCCCATGCAGCACGACCTTCGCACCGGCGGCGGCGCACAGGCACCTTGCCCAGGTGCGCATGCACCATTGCTGCACGCGCCCGCCCTTCTCATCGCGAAAGCCGAGCACGCTGGCGAACACCGCAAGCGGTGCGAGCAGGATGGTGGCGAACCAGAGGGCGATGGCAGCGATGACCGTGCGCATGTCACGAAAGGTGATCGTGCCCGCGGGCACGGTCAACGCGCGCCCCCATGGCTCGCACGGGCTCGCCTGACGCGGGACGCACGGCGCCGATGCGCGTGAGCGGAATGCCGAAGCGCGCCTCGAAGGCGCCGGCGTCCGGGACGACACCGGGCGGGAATGCCACGACCAGCTCGTACTCTTCCCCGCTCGCCAGCGTCACTTCGGGAGAAACGCCGTTCACGCACGGGATGCGCTCGACCTCGAGCTCGACCGTGACGTCGCTCGCCCGTGCCAGGTGAGTGAGGTCAGCGCCCAGCCCATCCGAGATGTCGATCGCCGCGCGCGCGCCGGCGTCGGCGAGCCAGAGAGCCTCGCCCAACCGCGCGCGCGGGCTGGCGAAACGCGCCATGTGCTCGACGCCGGGCACGCGTCCCGCCTGCAGCGCGTTCAGTGCGGCGCCGGGCCCGCCAAGCCGGCCCGTCACGAACACCACGTCACCGACGCGTGCCCGGTCACGCCGCAGCGGACGTTCCGCGGCGCCGAGCACCGTGATGGTGAGTGACAGCTCGCGCGCACGGGTCACGTTCCCGCCGATGATGGGACAATCGGCATCGCCGGCCGCATGCCCGACCCCGCGCGCGATCTCGCCCAGCACCTGCTGCCATCTCTCCGGCACGCCAAGCGCGAGCAGGAGGCCGAGCGGCACGGCAGCCATCGCCGCGAGGTCGCTGAGCGCTGCGGTCGCCGCGCGCGCGCCGATCTCCTGCGGCGAGAGCCACTCGCGCCGGAAGTGCACCCCTTCGAACGATGCATCGGTGCTGACGACGAGATGCTGGCCGGGCGGCACGTCGAGAACGGCGGCGTCGTCACCGATGCCCGATGCACGCGGGCCCCACTCGCGCAGCATGGCACGGATGGCGTCGAACTCCGCGCCGCTGCCGAGAGCGAGGTGTGGCTCAGCCGCCCAATCGGAGTCGCGCACGCTCATCGCCGCTCACCCACCGCGGGGAGCTCCGCGACGATGGGTGGACGCCGCACCGCTGGCTCGAGCGACCAGACGCCCGGCAGCTCGCGCAGCACGTCGTCGAGCGTGTAGCCGCGCACGTCGCGCGTGCTCACCGTCGACGCCGCGCGCCCGTGCGCGAACGCGGCAAGCGCGCCCGCAAGTGCGCCGTCGCGCAGCTGGGCCAGCAGGGTGACGGCAATCCCACCGAGCAGGTCCCCTGCGCCGCCGGTGGCGAGGATCGGCGTGCCCTCGGCAACGACGGTCGTCTCTCCCGACGGCGAGGCGACCACGGTCGGCGTGCCCTTCAGCAGCACGGCCGCGCCGGTGCGCGCAGCGAGGCGCGCCGGCCATTCGAAGCGGTCGGCGAGCACCTGCTCCACCGTGGCGCCAGCGCCGGCAAGGCGCGCGAACTCGCCCGGATGCGGGGTGAGGAGCGCGGCGCGTCCGTGCAGGAGCGGCTTCAGCGAGTCGGCGTCGCTCGCGAAGGCATTGAGTGCGTCGGCGTCGAGCACCACCGGGCCGTCGAATGTGCGAAGCAGTCGCTCCACCATCGCACGCGCGTCACCGTGGCCTAGGCCCGGGCCGATCAGCACCGCATCGGCCCAGTCACCCACATCGCGGCGCGCACCGGCGTCGTCGGTGGGCCAGGGAGCGGCGAGAGCCGCCGGCACAGCCTCCTGCACCGCCACGAGTGATTCCGGCGCGACGATGCACTTCACGAGGCCGGCGCCGCTGTGCAGCGCGGCGCGCGCGGCAAGCACGGCGGCGCCGCCCATGCCGTGCGCGCCGCCGACGAGCGCCACGCTGCGTCGCGTTCCCTTGTGCGCGTCCGCGGCAATGGCCGGCAGCGCGCGGCGGAACCAGCGCGCGTCGGCGAGGGGAGCACCCCCCGCTGCCGAGAGGTTCGCGCCGAGCCCGATGTCGAGCGCGACGAGCCCGCCGCACCGTTCGCGCGCGACCAGCTGACCGCGCTTCACCGTGCCGAACGTCAGGGTGAGCGCCGCGCGAAGCTCACCGCGACTCGAGCCAGTGGTGGCGTCGAGCCCGGAAGGGACGTCGAGCGCTACGATGGCGGCGCCACGCGTGCCGCGGTCGACGACCGCCTGCACCGCGCCGGCCATCGGCTCGCGCAGTGGGCCATCGGCGCGAAAGCCGGTACCGAGGAGGGCGTCCACGAGGATGCGCTCACTGCCGTCGGTGAGGCTACGAACATCGCGCACCACGCTGATGCCGAGCGCCAGGGCAGCGTCGCGCTCGGCGCGCGCATCCGGCGTCGCGGCGTCGGCGCATTCAATCACTCGCACGGCAATTCCCGCGACGTGCAGCGCCTGCGCCACCACCCAGCCGTCGCCACCGTTGTTCCCGGCGCCGGTGGCGATCACCACGCCATCGGCGAGCAGATGCGGGAATCGTCGCGCGACCTCTGCCGCGGCGGCCGCACCCGCGCAGCGCATCAGGGCGCGCGACGGAATGCCGGCGGCGATGGCCGCGGCGTCTGCACGCGCGGCGCCAGCCGCAGTCACGACGAGCGCGCGCGGCGCTGCCTCGCGTGGGGAGCTCACGGGAAAATAGGAGGCGCGAGAACGATGACCGCTACTTCTGCGACGCGCCGATCACGCGGCCGTAGCTCAGCTCGCCGTTGTCGATGCGGACGTTGAAGCCGCACGCCGGATTGCTGCACGCCCACGCCTTGAAGATGATCGGCGCGCCGTCGCGACCGTAGTCGCTGAGCGGGAGCAGCACACCTTCGTCGCACTTGCGACAGGGCGGAAGCTCCGGGAGCGCGGTCATGGCAGGGTTGGACTCAGACGAACTGGGCACACCACGGGTAGTCGCGCTCGAACGCCTGGTCGAAGTCGAAGACGTCCACGAACTCGTCGCGCGTGTCGCTGGCCTGGCTCATCAGCAGGTCGAGCTCAACGAGCGTGAACACCACGTCCCCGAGGTCGGCGGTGCTGCGCACCCCCCAATGCTCGAGGACCATGCGCGCCATCACGCCGAACCGCTCGAGCGCCAGGTCGCGGCAGGCGAGCGCCAGCTCGCGGCCCGCGATGTGGCGCCGTTCCGGCAGCCGCTGCTGGCAAAACTCCAGCGCGCCGAGCACGAAGAGGTACGCGCGCTCGTCGAATCGCTGCTCACGCAGGCGGATGCGGTCCATGATGCCGTCGCGGAAGGCGAGTTCGGCCACTGCTGCTACTGCTCCTGATGCACAGAATGAAACGAGGGACCCGCCCCTGGAAGCGACGGATCGGGCGGGCCGCCGCAACCGGCCGCGGCCCCCTCCAAGATGGGGCGCGACCGGCCGTCGCACAACGGCGAAGTCGCAGTCAGACCCGCGACGCTTCCGGATACAGCGGGAACCGACCGGCCAGGGCCCGCACCTCCTCCTTGACGCGTCCCGCGAGCGCCGCGTCGTCCGGCGCCATCAATACCCGGTCGATGAGCGACGCGATCTGCTCCATCTCGGGCTCCTTCATGCCGCGCGTGGTGACCGCCGGCGTGCCGATGCGGATGCCGCTCGTCACGAATGGCGACTGCGTCTCCTTCGGCACGGTGTTCTTGTTCACCGTGATGCCCGCCACATCCAGCGCCTTCTCCGCCACCTTGCCGGTGAGGTTCTTGTTGCGCAGGTCCACCAGCATGAGGTGGTTGTCGGTGCCGCCGGACACGAGCTGGTAGCCGCGCGACACGAGCGCCTTCGCCAGCGCCTGCGCGTTGGCGACGATCTGCCGGCTGTACACCTTGAACGACGGCGCGAGCGCTTCCTTCAGTGCCACCGCCTTCGCCGCGATCACGTGCTCCAGCGGCCCGCCCTGCGTGCCGGGGAACATCGCCTTGTTGATCGCCGCCGCGTGCTGCTCCTTGCAGAGGATCATCCCGCCACGCGGGCCGCGCAGCGTCTTGTGCGTCGTCGTCGTGACCACATCGGCATGCGACACCGGCGACGGATACACGCCGGTAGCGGCGAGGCCGGCGAAGTGCGCCATGTCCACCATGAAGATCGCGCCCACCTCCTTCGCGATCTCGGCGAAGGCGGCGAAGTCGATCACGCGCGGGTACGCGCTGTAGCCGGCGATGATCATCTTCGGCCGGTGCTCCTGCGCCTGGCGACGCACGGCACCCATGTCGATGTAGCCCGAGTCATCGAGGCCGTACGACACGGCCTTGTACAGCAGGCCGGAGAAGTTCACTGGCGAGCCGTGCGTGAGGTGGCCGCCCTGCGAGAGGTCCATGCCGAGAAAGGTGTCGCCCGGCTTGAGGAAGGCGAGGAACACCGCCGCGTTGGCCTGCGCGCCGGAGTGGGCCTGCACGTTCGCGTGCTCGGCGCCGAACAGCTCCTTCGCGCGATCGATCGCGAGCTGCTCGATCCTGTCCACCACCTCGCAGCCGCCGTAGTAGCGCTTGCCCGGCAGGCCCTCGGCGTACTTGTTGGTGAGCGGCGAGCCCATGGCCTCGAGCACCGCGGGCGACACGAAGTTCTCGCTCGCGATGAGCTCCAGCCCCTCGTTCTGCCGCGCGATCTCCTCTTCGATCAGGCCGGCGACCTCCGGGTCGCGCTCGCGCAACGCCTCTCCGGGCGGGCAGCGCTCCCAGTCAGACCACGACGACATCAGCGACTCTCCTCGGTTGAATTCCCGTCCCGCTCGATCTTGGCGACGCGCCGCGCATGGCGACCGCCGGCGAACGGCGTCTCGAGCCATGCCTTCAGGATCGCCTTCCCTTCTTCCTCTCCCACGAACCGCGCCGGCAGCACGAGCACGTTCGCATCGTTGTGCTCGCGCGCCAGCGCCGCGACCTCCGGCGCCCACGCCACGGCGGCGCGCACGTGCGGATACCGATTCGCCGTATACGACATGCCGAGCCCGGTACCGCAGAGCAGCACCCCGCGCTCCGCCTTGCCCTCCGACACCCGCTTCGCCAGCGGATGCGCGTAGTCGGCGTAGTCGGTGCTCTGGGCGTCGGACGGACCGAGATCCTCCACCTCGTACCCGAGCGCCCTCAGCTCCTTCTCGAGGACGGACTTGAGCTCGTAGCCGGCGTGATCTGAGGCGATGAGAATTGGGTCGTGGGGCTCGGGAGGCATCATTGGAAACTGTTTGTGGGCTCATCGGTTCGTCGGTTCACGGCCCGCCTCGGTCAGCATGTGCGTCCCGAGGCCCGCCGTGAACCAATGAGCCGAAGAACCGAAGAGCGTGTTGTTATTTGTTCGGCCACTGCGGCCACGTCCGCACCAGCCCGCCCACCGCGGCGATGCGCTGTTCGGCGAGGCGGTCGGCGGCGACGTACGTCGGCACCTTGTCGGTCTTCGCGATCTTGAAGACCCTGAGCACCGTATCGTAGATCTCATCCGCCTTGCGGAAGGCGCGCGCCGAGCTCCAGCCGGCGAGCTCGGAGTAGACGTTGATCACGCCGCCCGCGTTCGCCACGTAATCCGGCGCGTACAGGATTCCCTTCTGGTCCAGCACCTCGCCGTGGCGATCCTCGAGCAGCGCGTTGTTCGCCGCGCCGGACACGACCTCCACCTTGAGCTGGGGGATCGTCTTGTCGTTGATGATGCCGCCCAGCGCACAGGGTGCGAAGATATCCGCTTGCACTCCATAGATCTCGTCGGGCGCGACGGCGCGCGCGCCGAACTCGCTCACCACCTGCTTGACCCGCTCGGCGTCGATGTCGGTGACGATCAGCTTCGCCCCCGCCTCGTGCAGCTCCTTGGAGAGGAAGTAGCCGACGTGCCCGGCGCCCTGCACGGAGACCGTGCGCCCACTCAGGTCGTCGGAGCCCCACTTCTCCTTCGCCGACGCCTGGATGGCGCGGAAGACGCCGTGCGCCGTCACCGGCGACGGGTCGCCCGAGCGGCCGGCGAGGCCGGTGACGTTCTTCGTCTCCATGTGCACGTAGTCCATGTCCGCCGTGCTCGTGCCCACGTCCTCGGCGGTGATGTAGCGGCCGCCGAGAGACTCGACGAAGCGGCCGTGCGCGCGGAAGATCATCTCGCGGTCGGTCGTCTTGTTGTTGCCGATGATGACGGACTTGCCGCCGCCGAGGTTGAGGCCGGCCACGGCGTTCTTGTACGTCATGCCGCGCGCGAGGCGGAGGGCGTCGACGATCGCCTCCTCGTCGCTGGCATAGTTCCAGAAGCGCGTGCCGCCGAGCGCTGGTCCGAGCGTGGTGCTGTGAATGGCGATGATGCCACGGTAGCCGGCCGACGTGTCGTTGCAGAGCACGAGCTGCTCGTGTCCCATCGCGGCAATCGTGTCGAAGAGCTTCATGGTGAGTGCACTCGCGCTAGTTGGAGTGGTGGTTGGCGTACAGCTCCCGCGCGATGACGATGCGCTGGATCTCCGAGGTGCCCTCGTAGATCTCCGTGATCTTGGCGTCACGGAAGAGCTTCTCGACGGGATAATCCTTCACGTAACCGTATCCGCCGAAGATCTGCACCGCCTGGGTGGTGACCCACATGGCGGCCTCGCTCGCGAGCAGCTTGCTCATCGAGCCGTACAGCGTGGTGGATTGTCCTCGATCCTTCTCGGCCGCCGTGGAGTGCAGCAGCGCGCGCGCGGCGGCGATGCGGGCCCCCATGTCGGCCAGCTTGAACTGGATCGCCTCGAAGTCCTTGATCGGCTTTCCGAACTGCTTCCGTTCGGCCGCGTAATCCAGCGAGGCATCGAGCGCCGCCTGGGCGATGCCGAGCGCCTGCGCGGCGATGCCGAGCCGGCCATTGTCGAGCGAGCGCATGGCGTACACGAACCCCTGACCTTCCTCGCCGAGCAGGTTCCTCCCCGGCACGCGCAGACCGTCGAAGTTGAGCTGCACGGTGGGTGACGCGCGCAGCCCCATCTTCTCCTCCTTCTTGCCCACGTGGAAGCCGGGAAGCTCGGGAGTGACGATGAACGCCGAGATGCCGCGGCTGCCGCGCCGCGCGCCGGGGGTGTCGGTGCGCGCCATGACCATGATCACGTCGGCGAAGCTGCCCGAGGTGACCCAGCTCTTGGTGCCGGTGAGGAGCCAGTCGTCGCCGTCACGGACGGCCTGGCAGCGGAGCGCCGAGGCATCGGATCCGGCCTCGGGCTCGCTCAGCGAGAAGGCACCGATCATCTCCCCGCGCGCCATCGGCTTGAGGTACCGCTCTCTCTGCGCCTCGCTGCCGAAGTGCAGCAGCATCTGCGTCGGGAGCGAGTTGTGCACGCTCATCAGCACCGCCGCACTGGCATCGGCGCGCGCGATCTCCTCCAGCGCGAGCAGGTACGACACGGTATCCAACCCGAGCCCGTCATACTCCTCGGGAATCAGCATGCCGAGGAAGCCGAGCTCGCCCATGCGATGCGCGACCTCGAGCGGGAAGCACGCCTCGCGATCCCACTGCGCGGCATGCGGCGCAATCTCAGCCGCCGCGAAGTTGCGAGCGAGCTCCTTGATCTCGGCCTGCGTTTCGGTCAGGTGCATCAGTTCAGATCAGAAAAAACCTTTCAGAGGAAACGGCGGAGACAGACTGAAACGGCAGGATGCGCTCCTGCACGCCCATGTCTCCAGGCGCCACTCAGAATCTCGAGGCCGTTCGAATCAATTCACAAACCTTGTGGGTGTAGACACCGGCCTCGGTGCGCGGAGGCCGGATCAAGCAAGGGAGAACTCCTGCTGTTTCATTGGTTCCAGCCGTTTCCTTTCTCGCTGCCGTTCGAGCATTCAATAAGTATAGAACCCGCGCCCCGACTTCCGGCCGAGCCAGCCGGCGGCGACGTACTTTCGCAGCAGGGGACAGGGGCGGTACTTCGGGTCGCCGAGGCCGTCGTGCAGGACCTCGAGGATCGCGAGACAGGTGTCCAGCCCGATGAGATCAGCGAGTGCCAGCGGGCCCATGGGGTGATTCATCCCGAGCTTCATCACCGTGTCGATCGCCTCGGGAGTGCCCACACCTTCCATCAGGCAGTACACCGCCTCATTGATCATCGGCATGAGGATCCGGTTCGCCACGAAGCCGGGGAAGTCGTTCACCTCGACTGGCGTCTTCCCCACCGCCTTGCTCCACTCCATCACGCGCTTCGTCGTCTCGTCCGACGTCGCCAGCCCGCGGATGATCTCCACGAGCTGCATCACCGGCACGGGATTCATGAAGTGCATGCCGATCACCTGCTCGGGGCGCTTCGTGCGCGCCGCGATCTCGGTGATGGAGATGGAGCTCGTGTTCGTCGCCAGCACGGCGCCGGCATCGGCCTTCGCATCGAGGTCGGAGAAGATCCGGAACTTCAGGTCGCGGTTCTCGGTGGCCGCTTCCACCACCAGCGCGCATCCCTTGACCGCATCGAGCGATGTCTCCGTCTTCACGCGACCGAGGATCGCCGCCTTGTCGGACTCGGCGATGGAGCCCTTCTTCACCTGGCGATCGAGGTTCTTCGAGATCGTGTCGCGCCCCTTGTCGAGCGCGGCCTGCGCAACGTCGATCATCGTGACGTCGAATCCGGACTGCGCGAAGACGTGCGCGATCCCGTTGCCCATCTGCCCCGCGCCGATGACGGCGATGCGGTCGGCCATCGTGCTATGACTCCTCGCGGCGTCGCCGCGTGTAGAGGTATGCGATTCCACTCATCATCCCGAGGCCGGCCAGCAATCCCCCTTCGGGTCCCCAACTACCCCCACTCAACCACGTCGGCTGCGTGGTGACCGCCTGGTACTCCGGCGACTCGAAGCGCACCCCGCTCACGGCAGCGTGCAGCGGCACCGCCATCACCCAGTTCCATGCGAGGTGCGCCATCCACGCCGCATAAAGGCTGTCCAGCACCACCCGCACGCCGGCGAGGAAGATTCCCGCCAGCGTCACCAGCGCCACCGACTCCGCCGTCGCACCGGGGTTGGTCAGGTGCAGCAACCCGAACATCAGGCTGGTCAGCAGCACCGCCCAGCGCACGCCGACCCGTTCCCACACGACGGTGAGAAGATAACCTCGGCAGATGAGCTCTTCCGCCAGCGCCGACGGAACGAGCACGACCGTGACGCGAATCGCCGCCCCGACCCAGCCGCTCGCACCAGTCGGAACGAATCGTAACAGTCCGGTGAGGGCGAGCACGGCACACACGCCGATGATCGCCGCCGCGCCGATCCACCAGCCGGCGTTGAGCGTCCGCGGCGACGCGGCCTCACGCGACAAGCCCACATAGGACCACGGCCGCTTGTCGACCGCGCGCACCATGACCGCGGTCGCGCCCAGTGCAGCGGCGAGCTCGACGAACATGTCGGTGCGGATGCGCTGGCCCGTCAGCCCGATGATCCACACGAGCAGCGGCGAGAGGAGCGCGTCGGCGACGGTGGCGCACAGCGCCAGGAGGACGACGAAGAGGAGGATGCGTCCGATGGCCGCCGCGTAGAGCCGCAGGCCATCGGACGTCACGCAGGCCTCAGCGCGTGAGGCGGAAGCGGCCAGCGATGCCGGCGGCGACCAGCGCCTTCACTGCATCGGCGGCCACGAAGGGCAGCGCGCCGATCACCGCAGCAGTGACCACGTTGCCGGTGAGCAGCGTGAGCTGTGCGATGCCACCAGCGTACATCACGAGGATGCCGGCCATCGCCGCCAGCGAGCGGGTGACGAACGATTCACGATTCGCACCGAGCCAGCCCGTCACCGCGGCAGCGATCGGCCAGGCGAGGAGGTAGCCGCCGGTGGGGCCGAGCAGCCGCGCGATCCCCGGCGCACCGACCGGCGAGAACACCGGCAGTCCCGCGGCGCCGAGCCCGAGGTAGAGGACCATCGCTACGGCCGCGTCGATCGGGCCGAGCACGAGTCCGGCGAGCACGACGAGCAGCGGCTGCAGCGTGAGCGGCACCGGCGTGCCCGGCAGGGGCAGCGCGAACTGCGACGCCAGCGCGAGCGCGGCAACGGCAATGAGGATGCCGATCGCGCGCGTGCGCGTCGTGCGGGCAGCAAGAGCGACAGTCGTCATCTACTTCTCCCTGGTAACGGAGAGCGCGACCGCGTCGCCGCCACCGAGGCAGAGCGTCGCGAGGCCGCGCTTGAGGTTGCGGTCCTGCAGGGCATACAGAAGTGTAGTCAGCACGCGCGTCCCGCTGGCACCAATCGGATGCCCGAGCGCGATCGCGCCGCCGTTCACGTTGACGCGATCCCAGTCCCAGCCGAGCGCCGCGCCGTCGGCGAGCGCCTGCGACGCGAACGCCTCGTTCGCCTCGATCAGGTCGTAATCGCCGATCTTCGTGCCTTCCTTCTTCATCAGGTTGCGCACCGCCGTGATGGGCGCGAAGAACAGCTCCTTCGGATCGCCCGCGCCGGTGGCGTATGCATCGATACGCCCGAGGATCTTCAGTCCCTTCTCTTCGGCGTAGGCCTGCGAGGTCACCACCACGGCCGCCGCGCCATCGTTGAGCGAGCTCGCGTTTCCGGCGGTGACTGTGGCGTCGTCCCCCTTGGCGAAGGCGGGACGAAGCTTGCCGAGGGTGTCGGCGGTGGAGTCGGCGCGCGGACCCTCGTCGGTGTCGACGACGGTGTCACCCTTCTTCCCCTTGATGGTGACCGGCGCGATCTCGGCCTTGAACTTCCCCGACTGCTGCGCGGCGACGGCCTTCTTGTGCGAAGACGCCGCGAACTCGTCCTGCTGTTGACGGGTCAGCTTGGCCTTTTCCGCCGTGTACTCGGCGTGGCTCCCCATGTGGACGCCGCAGCTCGAGCACCAGAGACCATCCTTGATCATCCCGTCGATCATCTGCTGGTCGCCGAGCTTCACGCCGTTGCGCATGCCGTACACGTAGTACGGCGCGTTGGACATGGACTCCATCCCGCCCGCCACGATGACGCGCGCGTCGCCGGCCCTGATCGCCTGCGCGGCGAGCATCACGGCCTTGAGACCGGAGCCGCATACCTTGTTGACGGTGACGGCGCTGACCGTCGACGGCACGCCGGCCTTGAGCATCGCCTGCCGCGCGGGGGCCTGGCCGACGCCGCCCTGGACGACGTTGCCCATGATGACTTCTTCGATGTCGCTCATGGGAACGCCCGAGCGCTCGACGGCGGCCCTGATGGCGACAGCGCCGAGCTCGGGGGCGCTCAGTGAGGAGAGCGCACCGAGGAACTTGCCGATCGGGGTGCGCGCGGCGGAGACGATGACAGGGGTGCGGGACTTGTCGGACATGATCGGAAACTAGCCGGGCGGGGTGGGAAGTCACAACCGCAGTATCTCGTCGGGAGTGCCACGGCAAAGCCCAAAGTTCCAGCTGAAAGCTGACTGTTCCACTCGTAGCTCCCGCCGCGCCAAAAGTGGCCGGCGCCGGGGCTGGAATGGACCGAAGGGCGGAAGGGCAACGGCGTTGCTCTTCCACCCTTAGTGATCCCTCTCCGTCGCGGAGCCTTGCACCGCCGTTGCCCTTCCGTCAGTTCGTTCCCTGACAGCCCAGGCGCGACGAGCTGTAAGACAGTGAGTGACTACGAGGCAAGCTTACAGCTTTCAGCTGGAACTTTGAGCTTTGCCGTGCGCACTCCCGACGAGTAACTGAGTTACTTCCCGTCACGGCGCCGAACCGAGATCGATCAGGGCGACACCTTTCGCGCCAGCAGCATTCGTCGCCTGTGCCGCCACGATGCCGCTGCGGCTGATGTCCGCGACGCTGGTCAATTTCCACTCCGAGGTCGCGAGGGCGTCGTTGAGGATGGTATAGCGGCCTGCCCGCCAGACCCATGGGCCGTCGCGCCCGTTGCCGACGACGAGACCGGCCTCGCTGATCGCGGAAGCACTGTCTGCTCGATAACCCGGATTCTCCGGATTCCAGCTGTTCGCCGCGCGCCAGATCGTCGCCTGGCCGCCGACATCTCCAGTCGGCGACTTCATGCGCTCGCTGGAGCCGACCACGTCGTCCGCGTCATTGACGTCTCTCGCCTGCGACCAGCGCCCCCCGTAGTGGGGCAGTCCCACGATGCTTGATCCGCCCAACAGGGACGAGAAGGGATACGAGGTGGCTTCGTAGACCGCGACGCCGTGATTGGCGCTGTTCACCGCGTAGGTCGACCCGGACCAGGTATTGGCGACCGTGGTGGGGTAAGTGACGCCGTTCGTCGTCCAGATGAAGGGCTTGCTGCGGTATGTGGAATCGGCGACCTGGCCGAATACCGCCCCGGACTCCGTCACGCCGGTCGCCTTTCCGGTGTAGGTGCTGTCGAACAGCATGCGCAGCGAGCCATCGGAATAGAGGCCGGGCCGATAAACGAAAGCATTTTGCGGCGTGTGTACCGCGCACGCCACCTGCCCGGCGTCGTTGAGGTCGCGCGCCGAGCAGGCGCCGAGATCGACGAGCGTGCCGCCCTCGATCAGGGCATCCGAGGACCCGGGGCGCGACACGATGACCGCTGCCGCGTCGTTGACGCCCTTCGCCAGGAACCCGTCCGTGCCCGGTACAGGCTGCACGGTATAGCCGGCAATGACATCGACCGGAATGACCGTCGTCTCGCCGATCAGCGTAGCCGTGATGGTTGCATGGCCGCCCGCCACGGCCCGCAACGCCCCATCGGATTCCACGGAGACGATTCCGGGATTCGACGTCGCGAGATGCACCTGTGACCGGAGCTCCGGCAGCTCCTGATAGGTATAGGCGGCGTTTTCCTGGTGTCCGCCCAGCGCCAGCGCCGGATGGACGGTGCGGCCCGCCGCGAGCGTCGCCGACAGCGTGACCACGAGACTGTCGAAGGTCGGCAGGACGTAGACGTCCGCGCTGCCCGACACCCCGCTCGCCGTGGCTGTCACCGTGACCGGCGCGCCCGTGTACTTCAGGGCATGCGCGTACCCGGAGTCATCCACCCTGAGTACGGTGCTGTCGCTGCTCGTCCAGCGCACCCGATCGTCGGCGGGCTGGGAGCTGGAGCCGAAGGTATAGGACGCCGACAGACTCACGCTGTCCCCGACCTCGACGGCCAACGCGCTCGGCGTGACCTGGACCTGGTCGGGAATGGGCTGGGTGGGAGAGTCGTTGCAGCCAGCAAGCATGGCGACCGTGGCTGCAGTCGCGAGGAGATTCCGCTGAAACAGGTGCCGCACCATCAACCCCTCGGCTCGGGAGGGAACAGCTACGCGTCGCGCCGCTTCATCGCGTCGCGCCCGCCGCCAGGGTCAGTGACCGCTCGGCGATCTCATGGTGCAACCTTTCAATGAATTCGTCAACATTGACCGGCGCCGGCTTCTGGCCTTCCCCCGCCCCGCGCGTGTTGACCGCCACCTGATCGCTCTCCGCCTCGCGCCGCCCGATCACGCACATGTACGGAATCTTCATGCGTGCCCCCTCGGCGATGCGGTACTTGAGCGTCTCGCTCCGCGCATCGAGCTCGGCGCGGATGCCGGCGTCGCGCATCCGCTTCACGATCGCCGTGGCGACGTCGCGCTGGTCGTCGGCGATCGGGAGCACGCGCACCTGCTCCGGCGCGAGCCAGGTGGGGAACGCGCCGGCGAAATGCTCGATGAGGATGGCGATGAACCGCTCGAAGCTGCCGCTCACCGCGCGGTGGATGATCACCGGTCGATGCTCGGCGTTGTCGGCCCCGGTGTACGTGAGGTCGAAGTTCTCCGGGTTCGCGTAGTCGAGCTGGATCGTCCCCAGCTGCCACGCGCGGCCGAGCGAGTCGGTGACGTCGAAGTCGATCTTCGGGCCATAGAACGCGCCATCGCCCGGCTTGAGCTCGTACTCCAGCCCCGTCGCCTCGAGCGCGCTCCTGAGCGCGTTCTCAGCGCGGTCCCACATCGCGTCGTCGCCGATGCGCTGCTCGGGCCGCGTGGCGAACTTCGCCTTCGCGCTGAGCCCGAAGGTCGCGTAATGGCCGTGGATGAACTGCGCGAGGAACTTCACCTCGTCGGCGATCTGGTCCTCGCGCAGGAACACGTGGCAGTCGTCCTGCTGGAACTGGCGGACGCGCGTCAGCCCCGACAGCGCGCCGGTGAGCTCGTTCCGGTGCAGCACGTCGAACGTCACCAGTCGCAGCGGCAGCTCGCGGTACGAGTGCTTGCTCGACGAGTAGTACAGGTAGTGCGAGGGGCAGTTCATCGGCTTGAGCGACATGTCGTGCTCCCCCGTCTCGTTGTCGAGGACGAGGAACATGTTCTCCTTGTACTTGCCCCAGTGTCCCGACCGCTCCCACAACGCCTTGTTGTACAGCAGCGGCGTCTTGATCTCCTGGAAATCGTCGCGCTGCCGGTCGCGCACGAACGCGACGAGCGTGTTGTAGAGCGTGGTGCCACGCGGCGTCCAGAAGGCGGCGCCCGGCGACACGGAGTGGAACTGGAACAGGTCCAGCTCGCGGCCGAGCTTGCGGTGGTCGCGCTTCTTCGCCTCCTCGATGCGATAGAGGTACTGCTCGAGCTCGTCCTTCTTGAAGAAGGCGGTGCCGTAGATGCGCTGCAGCATCTGGCGCTTCTCGTCGCCACGCCAGTACGCGCCGGCACTGTTGAGCAGCTTGAAGTGCTTGAGCCGCCCGGTGTCGGGCACGTGCGGGCCGCGGCAGAGGTCGACGAAGGGCCCGTCCGTGTAGGTGGAGATGATTTCGTTCGGGTCAGTGAAATCGTCGAGCCGCTCGAGCTTGAGCGGGTCGTCGACGAAGCGCTTGCGCGCCTCCTCCATGCCGACTTCCTCGCGCACGAACGGATACTTCTCCGCGACCACCTTCCGCATCTCGGCCTCGAACTTCTCGAGGTCCTCCGGCGTGAACGGCTGCGCGACCTCGAAGTCGTAGTAGAATCCGTCCTCGATCGCCGGGCCGAAGCCGATCTTCGCGTCGGGTCGCAGGCGACGCACCGCCGTGGCCAGCACGTGCGCCGCGGAGTGGCGCAGCACGGCGAGGGCGTCGGCGTCACGCTCGGTGAGGACGCGGAATGCCCCGCCCTTCCGCAGCGGCGTCATGAGGTCCTGAATCTCGCCGTCCACCGAGACCGCGACCGCCGCCATCAGCAGCCGCTCACCGATCGTGCGCACCACCTCCGCTGGCAGCGTACCGGCCGGCACCGTGCGCGTGGCCCCGTCGGGAAGGACCAGGGTCAGCTCGGATTCGGCGACGGCGGCGGCGGAAGCGGGTCGGTCGATCATGCGGTCGGAGAACGGAAGGACGTCAGGAGGAGAGCGGCTGGAGCAGCCGGGCATACAGGAAATACAGCACGAGGCCGACGACGATCGCGACGCCGATCAGGCCCCACATGACCCAGCGCCGGACCGGCACCTCGGCCGGCTTCGGTGGGGTCTCGTCCGGATGACGGATGTAGCGGGAGAAGCGCACGTGGGAGGCCGTTCTCGAGGGAGTATCGTGCGGCCTGCGTCTTGCACGGCGCACACGAAAGATCGGCTGCGTACCCGCCGACGATTCGCGGAACGTTGTTTCCAAAGCTATCGTTGCGGCAGACCCTCCGCCACAGGCCTTCCGTCATGTCATATCTGCGCTTTCAGGACGAGGACGACTCCTCCACCGCCGGCACCATCACCAGCGTGCTGCTCGGCGCGGTGGCTGGCTTCGCCGTCGGCATGTTCGTCGCCCAGCGGGTGGGCGGGTTCAGCGGCATCGCCAACCGCATGCGCCGCGGCGCCGAAGAGGTCGGCGAGCACCTGCCCCGGCGTCGCGCCGTGGCCGACGATTTCGCCGACGAGTACGACGACTACGAGGGCGACGAGCTCGCGACCGAGGGGACGGAGCTGGAGGAGCGCGTGCTCGAGGCGTTCCGGAACGACCCGATCCTCAACGAGCGCGCACTCGACATCGGCGGCATCGGTGAGGCGACGATCGAGCTCGCCGGCTGGGTGAACTCCGAGGAGGAGGCCGAGCACGCGGTCACGATCGCCCGCGGCGTTCCCGGCGTGGACACCGTCGTCAACCGGATCGCGGTCGGCGAGGAAGAGGAGCGGTTCGAGGAGCACGCCCGCCGCTTCGCCGAGGGCGAGGATGCGTTCACCGAGGCGCGATGGGAGGGCCGCACCGTCGGCACCGGCCGCCGCCGTCAGGGGACCTCGGACGAGCCCGACCGCCACTCCGACCCGCGCGTCGAGCTCAAGGAGCGCTGGACGCGCACCGAGCAGGAGCTTGCCGCCGCGGCCGAAGACACCGCCGGGATCGCCGAGCGCCGGCACCGCGAGAAGAAGCCCGTGAAGGGCGACCGCACCGGCGGCGCCCCCATCGCGCCGACCGGCGTGCCCAAGGGCGACCATGTGGCGGAGCCGGATACTGCCCCGTGAACCGTGAACCGTAGTCCGTGAACCGTGAACCGTAGTCCGTGAACCGTAACGGCACACCGAGATCAGACCGGTGTGCCGTTCGCAGTTACGGTTCACCGTTCACGGTTCACGGTTCACATTTTTTGTGTGGCTTCTCCCCGCTCATTAAGTTCCGGGGCCATGTCACTCACCAGCACTACCGAGCCCACGTCGTCCGCGCCCGACGAGCTTCCCGCACAGTACGACCCTGCCTCCACCGAGGCGGGCATCTACGAGCGCTGGCTGCAGGCGGGATGCTTCACCGCCGACGCCGAGCGCTCGAAGCGCACCGGCGGGGATCGCGATCCGTTCACGATCGTCCTTCCGCCCCCCAACGTCACCGCGATCCTCCACGTCGGCCACGGCCTGAACGCCACCGTGCAGGACGTGCTCGTGCGCTGGGCGCGCATGAAGGGGATGGAGACGTTGTGGCTCCCCGGCACCGATCACGCCGGGATCGCCACCCAGAACATCGTCGAGCGCCAGCTTGCCGACGAGGGGCTCACCCGCGCCGATCTCGGGCGCGAGAAGTTCGTCGAGCGCACGGCATCGTTCGTCGAGCGCACCGGCGGCACCATCCTGCAGCAGCTGCGCGCGATGGGCGCGTCGGCAGACTGGTCGCGGACCGCGTACACCTTCAGCCCCGAGCTGAGCGGCGCCGTGCGCGAGGCGTTCGTGCGTCTCTACGAGCGCGGCCTGATCTACCGCGGCCATCGCGTGATCCACTGGTGCCCGCGCTGCCTCACATCGCTGTCCGATGAAGAGGCGGAGCCGACCGAGACGAACGGGATGCTCTACCACATCTCGTATCCCCTGGCCGACGATCCGTCCCGCTCCATCACCGTCGCCACCACCCGCCCCGAGACGATGCTCGGCGACGTGGCCGTCGCCGTGAATCCGAACGACGAGCGCTATCAGGAGCTCATCGGGCAGTCCGTGCTCCTCCCGATCCTCGACCTCCCGATCCCGGTGGTCGCCGACGACTACGCCGACCCGGCGTTCGGCACCGGCGTGGTGAAGATCACCCCGGCGCACGACGCCAACGACTTCGAGGTCGGAAAGCGTCACGAGCTGCCCATGCCCGTGGTGATCGACATGTATGGCAACATGGGCGAAGGCGCCGATGCGCTGGGGCGAGTGCCGGCGGAACTCCGTGGTCTCGACCGATTCGAGGCGCGCAAGAAGATCGTTGCGCAGCTCGAGGCAGCCGGCCGACTGGTGAAGAAGGAGCAGCACGTCCACAACGTGCGGCACTGCTATCGCTGCGATACCGTCGTGGAGCCGCGGCTCTCCGACCAGTGGTTCGTGCGCATGCAGCCCCTCGCCGAGCCGGCGCTGGAGGCGGTGCAGAGCGGCCGCCTGCGCATCCTCCCCGAGCGTCACATCGCCGTCTACGAGAACTGGCTCACCGGCATCCGAGACTGGAACATCTCGCGCCAGCTCTGGTGGGGCCATCGCGTGCCGGTGTGGTACTGCCGCGAGTGCGATCCGCCCAACAACGTCATCGCCAGCCGAGAGGACCTCACGGCATGCCCCCACTGCGGGTGTGACGTGGTGCAGGACGAGGACGTGCTCGACACCTGGTTCTCGAGCTGGCTCTGGCCGATCTCGACGCTCGGCTGGCCGAACGAGGAAGACACCGATCTCCGCGCGTTCTATCCGACCGATGTGCTGGTCACGGCGCCGGAAATCCTCTTCTTCTGGGTGGCGCGGATGGTGATGGCCGGTTTCGCCTTCATGGGCGAGGCGCCGTTCCACACCGTGTACCTGCACGGCACAGTGCGCGACATGGAGCATCGCAAGATGTCCAAGTCGCTCGGGAACGGTATCGACCCGCTCGACGTGGTGCGGCTGTACGGCGCCGACGCGCTGCGGTGGACGCTCGTCGCCGGCCTCGGCATGGGCGCCGACGTGATCCTCGACCCCGAGGACCTGGACAAGTCGTTCGCCACCGGGC
>DASUXT010000124.1:0-55648 GCA_036377775.1 Gemmatimonadaceae bacterium
CCAGTCTCCACCTGGACACCGCGCTCACTCAGGAGCGCGATGAAGCGCTCGTAGAGGGGCACCGCCACCTCCGGCCGCGCGGCGTCGATGAAGCTCGGGCGTCGCCCCTTCTCCGCGTTGCCGTACAGCGTGAACTGCGACACGACGAGCAGCGCGCCACCCACGTCGGCGAGCGAGAGGTTCATCTTGTCCTCCGCATCGGCGAACAGGCGCAGCCCGACGACCTTGTCGGCCATCCAGGTAAGCGTCGCCTCGGTGTCGGCATGAGTGAGCCCGACGAGGAGCAGGTAGCCGCGGCCGATGCGGCCGGTGACGCGCTCGCCGACGCGCACCTCGGCCCGCGAGACGCGCTGGAGCAGCACACGCATGGCAATCGGGTGAAAGGGTGGCCGCAAGATAACCGCGAGCTTGTTCCCACGCGGCGGTGAGCGCACCTTGGAGCCATGGCTGCCCCCTCCGCGCTCCAGCTCGAGCAGACGGTCGACGTCGAGACACCCGAGCTCGTCGTCCTCACCTACTCCATTGCGGGCATCGGCTCGCGTGTCGTCGCGGCGCTGGTGGACCTCGTGATCTGCGTCGCGGCGATGGCCCTGCTCGCCGCTGCGACGCTCGTGCTGGAGATCCCGATGCGCGTGGGCAGCGGCCCACTGGGCCGCGGCGGAAGCTGGCTCGTGGCGTTTCTCGTCCTCGGCCAGTTCGCGATCCTCTGGGGCTACTACGTGCTGTTCGAGGGGCTGCGCGACGGCCAGACGCCGGGGAAGCGGCTCTTCCGGCTGCGCGTCGTGCGCGAGGGGGGCTACTCGGTCACCTTCGCGGCCTCGGCGCTGCGCAACCTCGTGCGCGTGCTCGATCTCCAGCCCGGGTTCATCTACCTCGTCGGGCTCGGCACCATGCTCGCCACGAAGCGCAATCGCCGGCTGGGCGACCTCGTAGCCGGCACCATCGTCGTGCGCGAAGACGTGGGCGAACTGCCGAAGACCGCGCCGCGGCGCGCGCGTGGAACGGAGGCCGAGCTTGAGCCGGCGCTCCAGACCCAGCTCAGCGAGGACGAATACGTCGTGCTGGGGCGGTTCGTGGAGCGCTGGGGATCCCTCGAGCCGCTGCGCCGCGCCGCCATCGCCCAGCAGCTCGCGGCTCGCTTCGCTGCAGCCCTTCCCGACGACAACCGAGCGCCCGCGGCGCGCCTGCTCGAGCTGCACGAGCGCGAGCGCCAGGCCCGCGCACGCGGCGTGTCGTCTCGCGGCGAGACCGGTGCGGGGCGCGAACGGCAGGCCATCATCGCCGCCGGCGCCCCTCGCTGGAATGCCTTCGCCGTGCGCCTCGCCGCGGCGCAGCAGAACGGCCTGCGCTCGCTCGGCGAGCAGGGAGTGCGCGATTTCGTCGCCGAGTATCGCGCCCTAGCGGCTGACCTGGCACGTCTGCGCACGGCCGCCGGTGGCCGTGCGCTCGACGAGCTGTTCCAGCTGGGACGCCTCGTTGCCGGCGCGCACAATCTGCTGTATCGCGACCGGGGCACGGCGCTCCGGACCGCCTTCCGCTTTCTCTTCGCCGACGTGCCGCGCGAGATCCGCCGATCGGCGCGCCCCATCGGACTCGCGGCGCTCCTGATGTTCGCGCCCGCCGTCATCGCCGCCACCGCGGTGATCCGGGCACCGTCCGTCGCGCCGCGCCTGGTGCCGGCGAGCATGCTCCAGCGCGCCGATGAGGGGGTGCGTCGCGCGCGCAACGGCGAGGGCTACATCCCGGATCCGCAGCTCTTCCGGCCCGTGATGGCGAGTGCGATCGTCGCCAACAACGTCCAGGTGAGCTTCGCGGCCTTCGCTGGTGGCATCGCGTTCGGCGTCATCACCGCCTTTCTCGTGCTCGCCAACGGCATTTCGCTCGGGGCGGTCACGGGCCTGTACGTCAGCAAGGGAATCGGCACGCTCCTGCTCGCCTTCGTGGCGCCGCATGGCGTGCTCGAGCTGTTCGCCATCTGCGTCGCAGCGGGTGGCGGGTTCCTCCTCGCCGCCGCGCTGCTGCTCCCCGGCGCACGGACCCGCCGCGCTGCGATCGCCGAGAACGGGCGTCGCGCGGCGCGACTGCTCGCCGGGTCCACTCTGTTGCTCCTCGCGGCGGGAAGCCTCGAGGGGCTCGTGTCGCCGATCGAGTGGTGGCCGCTGGAAGGCAAGCTCGCCGTGAGCGCGACGACGCTCGTACTGCTCGTCGTCTACCTGCTGGAAGGACGAGAGCCGAAGCACGCCCCGGCGGAGCGTGAGGCGACGCATGCGTCGCTCGCGCTCGGCGCCGTCACAGAGCCCCGCGCGCCTTGAGCTCGAGGTACTGGCTCACCACCGCCGCCGCCATCGCGTCGGGCGCCACGTCCAGCACCACGACACCCGCGTCGCGCATGCGCTGCAGTGCCGTCGCGCGCTCGGCGAGCAGCTCAGCCGCGGCCGCGCTCTCGTAGACGACGTCTGCGTTTCCGGCGGCGGGAACGACCGCCGCGGCGAGCAGCGCCTCGTTCCGCAACGCGACGACGACGGCCAGGTGGCGCGACGCGCCGCGCGTCAGGTGCGCGAGCAGCGCACGAGCCGCCCGCGGCTCCAGCACGTCGGTGATGAGCACGATGAGCGCGCGCTTCCGCTGGCGCTGCGCCAGGGCGCGGAACGCGGCGGCATAGTCCGGCTCGGCGAGCGACGGCTGCACGGGGACGAGCGCCGAGCGCATCGCCTGGAGTGCCGCCGCCCCGCGTTGCGCCGGCACAAGGGCGCGGATGCGGTCATCGAAGACCATCGCGCCAACGCGATCGCCCGCGCTGGCCGCCACGTCGGCGAGCACGAGCGCCGCCGACAGCGCGTACTCGAAGCGCGGGAAGTCGCCGGCGAACTGGGTCATCGAGCGGCCGGCATCCACCAGCACGTATACCGTCTGCGACTGCTCGATCGTGAACTCGCGGGTGATCGTGTGACCGCGCCGCGCCGTCGCCTTCCAGTCGATGTGGCGCGGATCGTCGCCCGGCACGTAGTCGCGCAAGCGCGCGAAGCTCCGTCCTTCCCCGCGACGGCGCGCGTCACGCACGCCAGCAGCGGCGAGTCGCTGGTGGACGGCGAGCCAGCGGAATCGCCGTACCCCCGCCAGCGACGGCGCGACGACGATCCGGTCCTCGGGGTGGTAGCGCAGCGTTCGCGCGACGAGCCCGAGTGGGGTCGCGACGCGAAGTGCCACGTCGCCCAGCGGAGCTTCACCCCGCGTGCGACCTTCGAGGGTGAAGACCAGGTCGCCCGAGGAACGTGGCGACAGCTCCAGTTCGCACCCGGCGTGACGCGGGAGCACGCGCGCGACCGGCAGCGCGTCGAACAGCGTGATGTGGAGCGGCCGCCCCCAATGGGAGCGGACGACGTAGCGACCATCGCCGCTGTCGCCAACGCCCAGGGTGAAAGGGGCCTCCCGTTCGACATCGAGGTCGCGCGTGTCGGGGAGCAATGCAATGTCCACCGCAACGGCCACGAGCAGCGCCACCGTCGCCACGGCGGCGATCACGAGGCCGGCGCTCCACCAGCTCAGCAGCCAGAGCGGCGCGAGCAACGCGACAGCGATCGCCATCCGCCGCGTCGGCAGGAAGGCCGTCACGATCGCGACGACGCGGCGCCATCGGCTCATCGGACGCGAGACTTCAGCACGTCACTCCGGCACGCGTACGCGCGCCAGCAGGGCGGCGAGCACGTCGTCGGTGGTCCGGCCTTCCACTTCCAGCTCCGGCGCGAGCGTGATCCGATGCCGGAGCACGGCCGGCGCCACGCCCTTCACGTCATCCGGCGTCACGAAGTCGCGTCCCTCGAGTACCGCCGCGGCGCGCGAGGCGCGGAAGAGCGCCACCGTCGCACGCGGCGACGCGCCGAGGGAGAGCATCCGCTCCTCACGCGTGGAGCGCGTGATGTCGGCAATGTAGGTCCGGACTTCCTCCGCCACACGGACGCCATCCACGAGCGAGCGCAGCTGCGTGGCTTCGTCGGCGTCGAGGGCGGCGGCCACCGGCACGGCGGCGATGCGCTCCGCGTCGAAGCCAGCCTCGTAGCGCGAGAGCAGCTCGAGCTCCGCCTCGCGCGACGGATACGGCATTACCGTCTTGAGCAGGAAGCGATCGAGCTGCGCCTCCGGCAGCGGATACGTCCCCTCGTGCTCCACCGGATTCTGCGTGGCGTAGACGGTGAACGCGGGCCCCAGCGGGCGCGACACGCCATCCACCGTGACCTGGCGCTCCGCCATCGCCTCCAGCAGGGCGGACTGCGTCTTCGCCGGCGCGCGATTGATCTCGTCGCCCAGCAGCAGGTCGGTGAAGATCGGGCCCGGCTGGAACTCGAAGCCGCGCGTGGGGTCGCGCAGCACGTTCACGCCGGTCACGTCGCTCGGCATGAGGTCGGGGGTGAACTGGATGCGCGAGAAGCGGAGGCCGAGCGCGCCGGCGAGGGCGCGCACGAGCAGCGTCTTCGCGGTACCGGGCACTCCTTCGACCAGCACGTGGCCGCGCGCGAGGAATCCGGTGAGCGCGTCGGCGACGGTCGCGTCCTGGCCGACCACGTAGCCGGCGACGGCCGCGCGAACCTTGTCGAGGAGCTCGGCGCCCCGTTCCACGGTGATGCTGGTGGTCATGCGTGAGTGGTGAGGAGGGAATCTTCGAGCCGGCGCAGCGCCGCGGCTACGCCCGGAAGCTCGCGTGAAGTCAG
Organism: Gemmatimonadaceae bacterium; assembly: GCA_036377775.1. Taxonomy (GTDB): domain Bacteria; phylum Gemmatimonadota; class Gemmatimonadetes; order Gemmatimonadales; family Gemmatimonadaceae; genus AG11. Next base: position 4,707 of record DASUXT010000124.1, read on the forward strand.
CGGCTCGCGCAATGCACGCTCGACGAGGGCGACGTCATCAGCGCGCTCCGGCAGTGCTCGCGCCATGTCGGCCAGGAACGCCTCGTCGGATCGCGACCGGTGCAACGCGCCGGTGCCCTCCACCCGGTGACGAAGCACGCGCAGCAGCCGCGCCGTCGCGGTGCGCGTGGCCTCCACCTGCTGGTAGGCGTGCGCCAGCGCATCCACCTGCTCCAGCGGATGGCGCCGCTCGATCATCTCGCGGTCCCGCGGCGGAATGGCGCGCGGACCGTTCGCCATCAGCAGCACCAGTCCAGCGATCACCACCGCGAACAGGGCCCGTCCTACCGGATGTCCGACGAGGAAGCTCCACACCACGCCCGCCAGCGTCTCCCGGCTGCCGTAGCCCTGGTGGTACTCGTCGAAGACGAGCGCCGTCCTCGGCTGGGCGCCGCCGGCCCGGAGCCATTCCAGCACGCGCACCGCGATCACGTCCGCACCCCAGGCGCAGGGCGCGAGCACGTCGTTGCGCAGCAGGTCGGGATCGGCCACCACCGCTACCCGCCCACGACCGAGCGTAATCCCGGCTGCCGCCACGGCCCAGCGCGTGGCGCCCGCCGCCAGCGTGCCGGTGCGCCGCGCGAAGATCTCCCGCTGCGGCGGCGCGCCACGCGTCCAGAGCAGGCCGTAGACGTGGACCCTGCCATCCGGCCAGAGCGGCGGCACGAAGCTCCGCGACGCCTTGCACCCCGCCGTGTCGACTGGCGGAGTCTCGAGCAGGCCGCCGCCGCTCGTCGTCGTCACGTGCAGCGAGTCGGCCAGCGCGCTGCGGCCGCCGAGCACCAGCAGCAGTGCGTCACCCGCGCGCACCCGCTCCAGGTACTGGTGCGCTTCCCACGGCATCACCTCGAGCGGTGGCGCGAGCACGGCGTGGATGGTATGGCCAGCGGCGATGGTCGTATCCGGCCCGGCAACAGTATCTCGCGCCGTCACCCGGAAGCCGAAGCGCTCCGCGACGCGGGCGAGCGCACCGGCGCCGAGCGAGCCGGTGAGGTGCGACGACAATCTCGCGTCGCCAATGCGGCCGAGCGTGGGCTCCGGCGTGAGCAGGGCGACGATCACCGCAATCGTTCCGACGAGCGGCAGCACGACTTTCGGCCGCGCCCACCAGTCGCGTGGCCGCGCCGGTGCCGGATGTTCGGCACTCACGCCGCTCGCCTGCTCCGTTCGTCGCGGAAGGGCTCGGAAAGCCGCGACAGGTCCGCGATCGCCTCCGCCGTGCAGCCTCCATGGCCGTACACGGCTACGTCGAACCGGCGCGCGAACATCCGGAATGGCGCCAGGCGGAGCGAGCCGCGAGCGCGCAGCTCACGCGCGTAGTCGCCACTCGTCTTCGAAGGATCGGGCCGCAGCCGGTCGGTTCGCGTCACGCTCTCCACCACCCCGCGGTAGAGGGCATGCGCCGCCTCCTCGAACTGCGCCGCCGCGGCAAGGCGCTCCGCGGCACGCCACGGGTCCCCCCCGGTGCGCCCGCGCCGCGCATGTTCGTCGCCCTCCATGTCCTCGCTCCGCGCGCGTGCCGCGAGCAGGAAGCGCGCGACCACCAGCAGCACGAGCAGCACCGTGAAGCCGATGGCGATCCATCGCGCCGGCCCCGACCCGCGCAGGAAATCCACCAGCGCCTCGATGCCGTCGGCGACCCAGCGATACAGGCGCTGCGCCAGCGACGCCCGCAATGAGCGCTGGAAGGCGCGCGCGCTCACCACCGACGCCACCGTGTCGTGGATGACGGCAGGTGGCCACTCGCGAATCGCCGCCTGGAGCAGCATCACGGGGCGGGCGTCAGAGCGCCGGGAGTCCCGTTGGCGCGTCCAGCGCGTCGGTCATCAGCTCGATGTCCAGCCCCTCACTGCGGATGCGCGCGTCGTAGTAGAGCAGCGCCTCGGTGATCGCGACCACCGGGTACACGAGGATCGCGCCCACGCTGCTGATCGTCGTCTGCAGCACGAAGTTGCCCGTCACCGCCCCGATCAGCGACACGCCGACCACGAGCAGGTAGTAGATGATCGTCACCAGCAGCAGCGTGAAGAGGATGTGCCACTTGCGGCCGCGCGACAGCTCGGCGGACCGGGAGAAGGAGCGCAGCGTCCCCGCCTCTTCCAGCACGATGGCCGGCACCACCGCGAAGTAGCGCGCCAGCACCCAGAATCCGGGGACGATGAAGAGGATGAAGCCGATGATGAACAGCACGGAGCGGATGATCGACGCCAGCAGCACCGGCACCACTCGCGGGATCACGCGGCGCACCGCAGTGCCCACGTCCACCTGATCCCCGAGGTACGCCTGCGCCGTGAGCACCACCAGCACGGCGCTCATCAGCGAGTACGTCACGAGGCTGCCGAGCAACGTCCACAGCGTCGTGAGGAACATCCCCGCCTGGGCCGCCGCCGGATCGCCGCTCAGGAATCGCGTCGTATCACCGATCACGAACAGGCGCAGCAGCAGCATCGGCACGTACGCGATGGCCGAACACACCACGAGCTGCCCGTAGTGCGAGCGCAGGATCTGGAATGCGGCGTCCACCAGCTCGGTGGCCGAGCGGGGACGGAGGGTGGGCGCGGGCATGAGCGTCGAAGTCGAGTGACGGGACGGCTCAATCTTCGGTGGGTCGGCGCGCCGTCGCAAGTCACCCGACGGCGAGCGGCAGACAAGCGCGACAATGCAGAGACATTGCCAGAAGGTGAAACCGCGCAGGTCACGGCTGGCCGCGATTGGCTTTCTTGTCTGGCAGCACGGAGCCGGGGGTGTAGCGCGTCCAGATGAAGATTGCCGCACATCCGTCTCCTGCCGCCTCCATCGGTAGCTCGGATACCCCGCGATAGACTTCCATGGCTTCGACGTCGCCCGCGGTCAGCGATGCCAGTGTCACGAAGGGCTCGCTGACGCGCATGCCGTCGACGAACACCTGGACCGTCTCCGACTTGCCAAAGCCGTCCTTTGATTGATCCCGCGCTCCCGTCTGGCCCAGAAGCGCTGAGCCACCGCATCGGGCGAAGCGAAGCATCGTATTCCCCGTGGTGAGGTGATCGACGCGAACCCCGGGCACGGTGGCAAGGAGATCGACCGCGCTGTGCTTCCCGGAGCGTTCGATATCTTCACGGGTGAAGAAGCTGCCGCCGAGCGCTCGTGCCTTGCGCGCGAAGAACTGATCAAACTTTCCGGTATCCTTGTAGCGCGCTGGCTTGAATGCCGTCCAGTTCGCCGTCACTCGAACGGAGTCGAGCAAGACGCCGAGCGGCCGGAGCGTTATCGCGAACTCCAGCGGATCGCTCGTTACAATGACGCTGGTATCGACCGCCGCAAACCCGATCGCGGTGACGTGGACGAGCCTCATTCCTCGTGCCACGGCCATGACAAACCGCCCTTCGGCGTCGGAGACACGAACGATGGTGTCGATACGGACGGTCGCACCCTGAATGGGGAACGACGAGCTCCGAATCTGACCACGAACCAGACTCGTCGAATCCCTCGGGGGTATGCCTTGCGCGTCGGCGGTATCGACGCGGAGCGCTGTGATCAGCGCGACGAGAAGTGCGGACGCAAGGCGGCTGCGGTTCACCGTGGAAACGAGGCAAATCACCATCGGTTCCCCCTTTACGTGGGCTCGATCTCCTCGGCGCGGAGGAGATCACGGTGATTGCAGTAGACCTTCTACTACCGTATTTCCCAAGATCCGGTCTCTCGCACCCCCGGAGCGAAGCCTGACCGGTGGTGCCGCCGCAGCGCTGCGGGATGTGGCGACTCCACCACCTACTCCACCGTGACCGACTTCGCCAGGTTCCGCGGCTGGTCCACGTTCAGCCCGCGCTTCGCCGCGATGTAGTAGGCCAGCAGCTGGAGCGGAATCGCCGCCAGCACCGGGTTCAGCATCTCGATCGTCTGCGGGATCCGGAACTCGTAGTCGATCTTCCCCTCCAGCGACGGCTCGTCGCGGCTCGTGATGGCGATCACCCGACCGCCGCGCGCCTTCACCTCCTGCACGTTCGACACGACCTTCTCGAACACCGAGTCGTGCGGGGCGATAAACACCACCGGCATGTCCGCATCGATCAGCGCGATCGGGCCATGCTTCATCTCCGCCGCCGGATAGCCCTCGGCGTGGATATAGCTGATCTCCTTCAGCTTGAGCGCGCCCTCGAGCGCCACCGGGAAGTTGTAGCCGCGCCCGAGGTAGAGGAAATTCGTCGCATCCACGAACGCCTCGGCGATCGTCTCGATCTCCTTCGCGCGGTCGAGGATCTGCTGGATCTGCTCCGGCAGCGCCTCCATGGCATGCGCCACCTCCCGCCCCTGCACCACCGACATGTTGCGCAGGCGGCCCAGCTTCAGCGTCAGCAGCGCGAGCGCGATCACCTGGCTCGTGAACGCCTTCGTGCTCGCCACGCCGATCTCCGGCCCGGCGTGCAGGTAGATGCCGCCGTCGTCCTCACGCGCGATCGTCGAGCCGACCACGTTCACCAACCCCAGCGTCTTCGCGCCACGGCGCTTCGCCTCCCGCATCGCCGCCAGCGTGTCCGCCGTCTCGCCCGACTGCGAGATCACCACGCACAGCGTGCGGTCGGTGACGATCGGGTTCCGGTAGCGGAACTCCGACGCGTACTCCACCTCGCAGCGGATGCGCGCGTGGTCCTCGATCATCATCTCGCCGATCAGCGCGCTGTGCCAGCTCGTGCCGCACGCCGTGATGATGATCTGGTCGAGGTTCTGCAGCTCCTCCTTCGTGAGGTTCAGGCCGCCCAGCTTGGAGAAGCCCTCCTCGGTGACGAGGCGACCGCGCATCGTGTTCTGGATCGTCTGCGGCTGCTCGAAGATCTCCTTGAGCATGAAGTGGTCGAAGCCGCCCTTCTCGATCTGGTCGATGTCCCAGTCGATGCGGCTCACCCCCTTCTTCACCGTCTGGGCATTCAGGTCGCACACGCGATAGCCGTCGCGCGTCACGATCGCCATCTCGCCGTCATCCAGGTACACCACCTGGCGCGTGTGCTGGAGGATCGCCGCCACGTCGCTCGCCACGTAGTTCTCCCCCTCGCCGATCCCGATCAGCAGCGGGCTGCCCTTGCGCGCCGCCACGATCTTGTCCGGGTCCTTGGCCGAGATCACGGCGATCCCGTACGTCCCTTCCACGAGCGCCAGCGCGTCGATCACGGCTTCCTCGAGGTTCCCGTCGAATGCGGCCTCGATCAGGTGCGCCAGCACCTCCGTGTCGGTGTCCGACACGAACTTGTGACCCGTCTTCTGGAGCATCGCGCGCAGCGGGCCGTAGTTCTCGATGATCCCGTTGTGCACCACGGAGATGGTGCCCGTGCAGTCGGTATGCGGGTGCGCGTTGCACTCGTTCGGCGGGCCGTGGGTGGCCCACCGGGTGTGCGCGATCCCCACCTCGCCATGGATCGGCTGGCTCCCGATCACCGATTCCAGCATGGCGATCTTCCCTTTTGCCTTCCGCGTCTCCAGGCCGTTGCCGTTCATCAGCGACACGCCCGCCGAGTCATAGCCCCGATATTCCAGCCGCTTCAGGCCGTCCACGAGGAGCGACGTCGCCTCCCGCTTGCCGATGTATCCGACGATACCGCACATGTGGTCATCCTCGCTTGAGAGATCAGCTCCGTGCGGCCGCGCCGCCCAGCGCATCCAGTGGCTCCCGTGACCGTTTCACCAGCTCGCGCGCACCGGCCTCGTCAGGTGCTTCGGCGATCACGCGGACAATCGGCTCCGTCCCCGACGGACGGACGTGTACCCACCGATCCTTCCACGACAACCGCAACCCGTCCTGCCGATCCGCCGTCGCGTCGCCGAATGCCGACTCGAGCGCGCCATACACCTTGTCCAGGCTCGCATCCGGACGCGGGAGCTTGTCCTTCACGATCACGTACTTCGGCGCGGCAGCCACGATCTCCGACAGCGGCCGCTGCTCCTCCAGCAGTAATTGCAGGAGAAGGGCCGCGCCAACGGGAGCGTCGCGCCCCAGGTGCAGCTCGGGAAGGATGACCCCGCCATTGCCCTCTCCCCCCACCGCCGCGCCGACCTCGCGCATCCGCACCGCGACGTTCACCTCCCCCACCGGGGCGCGCACCATCTCCACGCCGGCATCACGCGCCGCATCTTCTACCACCAGGCTCGTCGAGAGGTTCGTGACGAGCGGCCCGCGACGGTGCCGCAGGACCACGCGGGCCGCGAGCGCCAGCGTATAGTCCTCCCCGATCGCCTTCCCCGCGTCGCTCACCAGCGCCAGGCGGTCCACGTCGGGGTCCACCGCGAAACCGATGTCCGCCCGGTTCTCGCGCACCAGGCGCTCGAGCTCGCCAAGGTTCTCGGCGATCGGCTCCGGCTCGCGGGGAAAGCGACCATCCGGCTCCATGTTGATCGCCACCACCTCACAGCCGAGCCGCTCCAGCAGCGCCGGCATCACCGTCGCCCCGGCGCCGCGCACGCAGTCCAGCGCCACCTTGAACCGGCGGGCGCGGATCTTCTGGACGTCCACATATGGAATCGCCAGAACGGCCGAGATGTGCCGCGCCGCGGCTTCCTCGTCGCGCGTCACACTGCCGATCTCGTCCCACTTCGCGTACGGGATTCCCGTCTCGATCAGCGCGCGCATCGCCGCTCCCTCGGCGGCTTCGAGGAACAATCCGCTCGCGCCGATGCACTTGAGCGCGTTCCATTCGATCGGGTTGTGACTCGCCGAGAGCATGAGGCCCCCCGCCGCGTGATGATGCTCCACCGAGAGCTGGCAGCCGGGCGTCGTCGTCAGGCCGATGTCGATCACATCGCATCCGACGAGCTGCAGCGTGCCCACCACGATCCGGTGGAACATCGGCCCCGAGACGCGGCTGTCCCGGCCCACCACGATCTTGTGCGACTTGCCCTGGCCGATGGACCAGGCGCCGAAGGCGGCGGCGTAGCGCGCCACGACCTCCGGGGTGAGCGATTCCCCGACACGCCCCCGGATCCCGGACACGCTGACCATCAGTCCTGCGGCGCCACCTGCCATGACTCTTTCCTCGCTCGATAGTCTTGAAGGCGTAAGCTACCCGGCCCGTCCGGTCCGGCAAAGCGCGCCAGCGTCCTGCCGCCGCACCCGACCTCCTACCATCCCCGACTGTCCTGCGCGCCGCGACTCGCTTCCCCGTGCGCCTGAAGATGGCGGCCCTCGCCGGCGCCGCTGTCGTGCTCACGCTCGCCCTCCTGCTCTACCCGACCTTCGTGAAGGTCCGGGTGGCGCTCGCGCGTGGGCAGGGCGCGCGCCTCGTGGCCATCGCCCAGAACGCCAATGAGCAGCTGCCCGATGACTTCGTGCTCGCGCTCGGCTGGCAGGTGGCCGACAGCGCCGCCATCACGCCCATGGTGCGCGACGCCATCCGCCGCGCCCGCGTGGCCAACAACGACGTCCTCGGCGTCGGGAACGAGCTGGTCTCGCTCGACGTCGTCGCCCGCAGCGCAACGGGCCAGTTCCATTATGTGCTGCAGAGCGAGCGTGCGACTGCCTCCGGCGAGACCTGGACGCCGGTAGACCTGCTCGACGAGCTCGTGGGGAGTGGCCAGAGCGGGGCCACGAATGTCTACGAGGCCAGCGGCGATCCCGTCATCGCCGGCGCGGCGCCCATCCTCGCCGCCGACAGGCGCGTCATCGGTGCGGTGGTCGCGACCGGTCGCGCCGATGGCCTGCTCGCCGAGGCGCGTCGCGCCGTGTTCGACCTTGGCGTGTACGTAGCCATCGCGCTCGTGGTCGCCATCACGCTCGCCTTCTGGGGCGCCACGCGACTCACCCGCGGCATGTTCGATCTCTCGCAGCAGGCAGAGCGCGTAGCGCGCGGCCAGCTCCGCCAGGAGCTCGGCTTCGAATCGGACGACGAAGTCGGGCTGCTCGCCGACTCCTTCCGCGAGATGACCGCCGGACTCCGCGCCCTCGTGTCCGAGCTCGACGTGAGCGCCACCGACGTCGCGGCGACGGCCGAACAACTTGCCGCGAGCGCGGAGCAGATCACCGCCTCCACCGAGCAGGTGTCCGGCGCGGCCGGCACCATCGCCGAAGCGGCGTCGTCGCAGACGCGCGGCATCGGCACCGCCTCCGACACCTCGGGGCGCGTGGCACACCGCAGCGTGGCCGTCGCCAGCCATGCCGAGCAGGCCCGCAACGCCGCCGACGTGGCGCAGCGTACCACTCGGCGCGGCACCGTCGCCGCGGCCCAGGCCCTCGAGGCGATGGCGGAGATCAGCAAGGTCACCGGTGCAGCCGTTCCCGCGGTGGTGGAGCTGGGCGAGAAGTCGCAGCGCATCGGGAAGATCACTGACGCCATCGCCGCCATCGCGCGGCAGACCAACCTGCTCGCCCTCAACGCTGCCATCGAGGCATCGCGCGCCGGCGAGCATGGCAAGGGCTTCGGCGTCGTCGCCGACGAGGTACGCAAGCTGGCCGGCGAGAGCGCACGCGCTCTCGAGCAGATTCGCAAGCTCGCCGCCGAGATCCGCGCGAGCGCCGTGCGCACCGAGGAACAGATCCTCGCCGCCAGCGACCGTGTCGCGGCCGGCGAAAGCATCATTCGCGCTTCCGCCGATGCGCTCACCCAGATCGATCGCGAGATCACCGGTGCGCGTGCCGCGGTGGACCGCATCGTCGAAGCCGCCGACGCGCAGCGCGGCGAGGCCGAGATGCTCGCTGGCGAGATCGAGGCCCTCGCCAGCTCCGCCGAAACGAACGCCGCCACGGCGCAGCAGGTGAGTGCGGTCGTCCAGCAGCAGACGGCCGGCATGGCCAGCATCGCGTCGAGCAGCCAGCAGCTCGCGCTGGTAGCCGAACGCCTCAAGGGCTCACTCCGCCGCTTCGAGCTGTAGCGCCCGGTCGTTAGCATTCGCTGATCGTGAGCGAACCACTGGCACTCCTGCCGCTGGCGCTCGCGGCCGGCGGTGGCCGGCTGCGTGCCGCCGGTGACACCGTCGAATACGAGGCTCAGCAGCTCGTCGCTGCGGGCCTGACCCTGCTGCAGCGCAGCGTCCCCCTCGTGCGCGCGCTCAGCGGAAAGCGCTCGGCGATCCTGCTCCCCACCTCACCCGCGTACCTCACGGCGCTCGCTGCCAGCGAGGGGCGCGGCGCGGTGCTCGTCAACCCGCTGGCCGCGCCGGCGGAGATCGCCTTCCAGTGTGCCGATGCCAGCGTGGGTGCCCTGTTCACGACGTCGGCCTTCGCCGCGCGCGCCCCGAAGAACCTCGCGCTCGTGCTGCTCGATGATGCGCCGCGCAAGGCGCGCGTGATCGCCGACGGCGCGTCGCGCGAGGTGGACCTTGGCTCGCACTTCGGGCTGTCGCTCGAGGGCGAGCGTGACGTCCCCGGTCGAGACGAGGAAGCCGCCATCGTGTACACCTCGGCGATGCGCGGCACGCCGCTGGGCGCAGTGCTCACGCATCGCAACCTGCTCGCCAACGCCAGATCCACCATGGAAGCGGCGCAGAACGTGGCGGACGACCACGTGCTCGCCCTGCTTCCCTTCTCACACCTGTTCGGGCTCACCGTCACGGCAAGCTCACCCCTGCTCGCCGGCGCACGCGTCACGACGATGGAACGCTTCAACCCGGTGAAGGCCGCCGAGCTCCTCGCGAGCGGCATCACGGAAGTGGTCGGGGTGCCGGCGGTGTTCATGGCGCTCCTCTCGGCCATCGAGCGCCGCGGAGCCACAGTGCGCGACTCGGCGCTGGGCCTGTGCATCTGTGGCGGCGCTCCGTTGTCACGCGAGCTCCAGGACCGCTGGGCGGACGTGACCGGCGTCGAGCTGCGTCAGGGGTACGGGCTCACCGAAGGCGCACCGGTGTGCCTGTTCAATCGCGTCGACCTGCCGAATGCGCGCGGAACGCTCGGCGTTCCCTTCCCCGCCGTGGAAGTCGGCATCTTTCCGCCAGTGACGTACACTGGAGCCCGGAACGCCGCGTCTGCGGCAGCCGCATCCAGCGTTGCCCCACTTGCCGACGGCGAACCGGGCGAGATCTGCGTGCGCGGCCCGAACGTCTCGCGCGGCTACCTGCACGGCGATGATGCCGGACTGCCACGCCGTGATGGCTGGCTCTCCACCGGCGACGCCGGTCGCCGCAATGCCGACGGTACCGTGAGCTTCCTCGGCGTGCTCAAGCCCATGTTCACGCGCAATGGCTTCAACGTCTATCCGCGCGAGATCGAACGAGTGGTGTGCGAGCTGCCTGGCGTGCAGCGCACCGAGGTCATCGCCATCCCCGAGCCGACGCGCGAGAACGACATCCTCCTCCGCGTCACGGGCAACGTGATGAAGCAGGACGTGGAGCGCTGGTGCGAGCAGCGCCTCAGCGCCTACAAGCAGCCGTCGGTGATCGAGCTCGTCGTGTGAGCGACGGTTGTCGCTATGCCGTGCGCACCGCGCGCGGGGTGACGCGACCCATGGGATGCAGCTTCCCGCCCTCCACCGCCCTGACGAGCGCCGCCACCACGCCCGGGTCGAACTGCGAACCGCTGCAGCGCACGATCTCCCGCACCGCGTCGCCGACACTGAGCCCGTCCGGCCGGTAGGGACGGTCGCTCGTCATTGCGTCGAAGGCATCGGCCGCCGCCACGATCCGGGCCTCGAGCGGGATGTCGGTGCCTGCCAGACGGTCAGGCACGCCGCGCCCGTCATACCGTTCGTGGTGGGAGCGCACGATGTTCAGCGCCGCCGGCGTCTCCGACAGCAGGGGCGCGAGGATGCGCCACCCCACCACGGGATGCGACATGATGTGCTCGTATTCGGCGTCGGTGAGCTTGCCTGGCTTGTTCAGCACTTCCTCGCGCACGCCGATCTTGCCGATGTCGTGCACGTGGCCGCCGAGGCCCACCTGCCGCAGCATCTCGCCGTCGAGACCGAGCTCACGGGCGATCACCACGCTGTACTCGCTGACCCGCACCGAATGGCCGCGCGTGTACGGGTCCTTCACTTCCAGCGCTTCGGCGAGCGATTGAATGCTCGCCAGGAACAGCTCCTCGAGCCGCCGCGCCTGCGCTTTGACCTTCTCCTGCAGGCTCTCCTGGTAGTCGCGGTTCTCCAGCACGAGCCGACGCTTCTCGAGCGCCTGGCTCACGCGGGCCCGCACCTCCTCCAGGTGGAACGGCTTGGTGAGGTAATCCATCGCGCCGATCGCCAGACAGCTCACTGCCACGTCCACGTCGGCCACCGCGGTGATCATCACCACTGCCACGTCGGGCCACCGCGCCCGCGTCTGCCGGAGCAGCTCGAGCCCGTCCATGCGCGGCATGCGCAGGTCGCTCAGCACGAGGTTCACTGGATGCTGCTCGAGGAGCGCCACTGCCTCCTCGCCATTCGCCGCATCCAGGCAGTCGAACCCGTCGCCGCGCATCAGGTGCATCAGCACCTGGCGCAGCCGCGGCTCGTCGTCGACGATCAGGCAGTACGGTTTGGAAGTCGGTTCAGCGGACATGACATGAAAGCTGGAAATGCGCGGGGCACGGCACCGGTCGGTCGCCTCCCTCGCACCCGTACCGAGCGTTAGCTTCCCGGCACGACCCCCACCCGGAGTAGTATCGGCATGACGCGCGTTTTCGACGAAGATCTCGACGCAGCCTTCGGTACCAGGGCCATCCATGCGGGACAGCGCCCGGAACCGTTGGCCGGCGCCATCATGACCCCCATCTACCAGACCTCGACGTACGTCCAGGAGGCGCTCGGGGAGAACAAGGGGTACGAGTACGCGCGAGGCAAGAACCCGACGCGGGAAGCGCTCGAGCGCAACGTCGCCGCGCTGGAGGGTGGACGCCATGGCTTCGCCTTCAGCTCGGGCATGGGCTGCGTTGACAGCATCATGAAGCTGTTCCGTGCCGGCGACCACATCGTCTGCGCCGAAAACGTCTATGGGGGCGTGTTTCGACTGTTCGACAAGATCCTCCAGCATTACGGGCTCCAGTTCAGCTACGTGGACACCCGCGATCCGCAGCGGATCGCCGATGCGATGAAGCCGAACACCCGGCTCGTCTTCGTGGAGACGCCGACCAACCCCCTGATGCGCATCACCGACCTGCGCGCCGCGGCGGAGATCGCGCACCGGGGCAACGCCCTCCTCCTCGTCGACAACACCTTCGCCTCGCCCTACTTCCAGCAGCCGCTCTCCTTCGGCGCGGACATCGTCTACCACTCCACGACGAAGTACCTGAACGGCCACTCCGACATGATCGGCGGGATCGCCATCCTGAACGACGACGACCTCGCGACGCGGCTGCAGTTCAACCTGAACTCCGCCGGCGCGGTGCCGGGGCCGTTCGACGCCTGGCTCGCCCTGCGCGGCACGAAGACGCTGCACCTCCGCATGCCCCGCCACGACCAGAACGGCCGCCGCATCGCCGGCTGGCTGGCCGACAAGGTGGGGGAGAAGAAGGTCTTCTATCCGGGGCTCGAGTCGCACCCCCAGCACGAGCTGGCGAAGAAGCAGATGACCGGCTTCGGGGGGATGATCGCCGTGGAGCTCGACACGAAGGAGCGCGCCAACGCGGTGCTGAGCCGGTGCCGCCTGTTCTCCCTCGCCGAGTCGCTCGGGGGCGTGGAAAGCCTGATCAGCCACCCCGCCTCAATGACGCACGCGAGCGTTGAACCGGAGCGCCGCGCGCAGCTCGGGATCACCGAGGGACTGATCCGGCTCAGCTGCGGCGTGGAGGATGCGGAAGACCTGATCGAGGACCTGGAACAGGCATTTACTGCAGTCTGACCGGAGGACCGTCCGGTCCTCCGGTCCACCGGTCCTCCGGTCCACCGGTCCTCCGGTCCTCCGGTCCTCCGGTCCTCCGGTCCTCCGGTCCACCGGTCCACCGGTCCACCCCGACACTTTCCAGCCTCGCCCCGCGTAGTCCCGGTTATCCACTGACCAGGAGCCCCGCGCATGCCCACGCCACTCCCCCAGATCTCGTCCCGTGCCTGGGAGCATCCGGCCGATCGAGCCGCACTGGACACCTTGCGCGCCATCCCCGGTTTCGACGAGGTCGTGCGCAAGGTCGCCGGATTCATCAGCGAGCGCGGCGTGCGGCAGCTCTTCCTCGCCAACGCGGTGCAGGTCGGGGCGAACCAGCGCCCTGGGCTCAACACGCTGCTGATGGACGTGTGCACCACTCTCGACTGGCCCGAGCGTCCTGAGCTCTACGTCACGCAGTCTCCCGAGGTCAACGCGTGGGCCATCGGCTTCGAGAAGCCGTTCATCGTCGTCTCGTCCGGCGCCCTGGAGCTGCTGGAGAGCGACGACGAGCGTCGCTTTCTCCTCGCCCACGAGCTCGGCCACATCATGAGCGGCCACATGCTGTATCGCACCGTGGCGCTGGTCATCCTCGCTGTCGGGTCGCTCGCTCTCTTCCCTGTCGGGCTGGCCATACTCCCCTTCCAGCTCGCGCTGCTCGAGTGGCATCGCAAGAGCGAGCTCTCCACCGATCGCGCCGCACTGCTCGCGGTGCAGGATGTCACGGTCGCGCAGCGCGCCTTCATGCGCCTCGCCGGCGGCCGCGACTTCGGCGACACGACGAACGTGGAGGAGTTCATGCGCCAGGCCACCGCGTACGAGGTTGGCGGCGACGGGTGGGACCGCATGTTCCGCCTTCTCAACACCGTCTTCCGCCAGCACCCCTTCCACACCGTGCGCGCCGGAGAGCTCGAGCGCTGGCGCACCGGCGGCGACTACGACGCCATCATCCTCGGCAATTACATCCGCCGGGGCGATCCGGAGCCTGGCCTGCGTACCGACTATCGCGAGGCGGCCGACTACTACTCGGCCAAGGCACGTCGCGGGATGTCGAACGCGGAAGACGCATTCGGTCGTGCACGCGACGCCTTCCGCGAGGCGTGGAAGGGAACCGGTCCGACGGCCACGTAACCCTCCGAACGACATCTGCCGTAAGAAGTACCCCGTACCTGGTACCAGGTACGGGGTACTTTTTTACCCGTCGTCGCATGTCCTCGGTAGCTCGCCCCGCCCGACCCCCACCTATATTCCCGCCATGCGCGTCCTGATCGTCGGCGGCGGTGGCCGCGAGCACGCCCTCGCCTGGAAGTTCAAGCACGATGACCCCGAGACCGAGGTCATCGCCGCGCCGGGAAACCCCGGTATCGCCGAGCTCGGCGAATGCGTTTCCATCTCGGCGACCGACCTCGAGTCACTCGCGCGTCTTGCCACCGACCGGAGCGTCGACCTCACCGTCGTCGGTCCGGAGGCGCCACTGGCCGCCGGCATCGTGGACCGTTTCCGCGCGGACGGCCTCGCCATCTTCGGTCCGACTCGGGCCGCTGCCGAGATCGAGACCTCCAAGGCGTTCGCCAAGCGCCTGATGCTCGAGGACGGCATCCCCACCGCGCGGGCCGAGGTGCACACCAACGTCGCGTCGGCCAGGGCGTGCGCCCATCGGCTCGGCGCTCCCGTTGTGATCAAGGCCTCCGGGCTGGCGGCCGGAAAGGGGGTCATCGTCTGCCAGACTTTGGACGAAGCCGACCGCGCGATCGACGACATCCTCGCCGGTAACCGCTTCGGGGACGCAGGCGCCGAGGTGCTGGTCGAGGAGTTCATGACCGGGGAAGAGTTGTCGGTATTCGCGCTGACCGACGGCCAGTCGTTCCTGCTGCTGCCCGGCCTGCAGGACCACAAGCGCTTGCACGACAAGGACATGGGTCCGAACACCGGGGGCATGGGCGCCTATGTCCCCGTCACGCTGGCGAGCACTGACCACTCGGTCAGCGGAGCGGCTGATCCTTCGGACAGCCTCTACGTCGCCATCGCTGAGCAGGTCATCCACCCCACCCTCCGTGGTCTCGCCCGCCGAGGCCGGCCCTTCACGGGGTTGCTGTACGCTGGGCTGATGCTGACTGCGGATGGGCCGAAGGTGGTGGAGTTCAATTGCCGGTTCGGCGACCCCGAAACCCAGGCGCTCATGCCGGTGCTCGATCTCAAGCCATCGTTGCTCGAGCTGATGCGGCTGGCGGCCAGCGACCGAGGCTTCGCCGGCCCTGTCGTCACCGGCCTCATTCGTTCGGCGGCGCCGGTTGGCGTAGGCCCCGACGGATTCGACGCGCATGTCTCCCTCTCCGGCGCCTGCGTGACGACCGTCCTCGCCGCCGAGAACTATCCCGACAAGCCGCGAACCGGCGACCCGATCGACCTGCCACCAATCGCCGACGACGGGGTAGTGGTCTTCCACGCCGGCACGGCCCGCGACAGCGAGCACCGTCTCGTCACCGCCGGCGGCCGAGTCCTCGCCGTGAGCGCCGTCGCCCCCGACATCGAGACCGCCCAGCAGCACAGTCTCGCCTTCGCCCGCCGCATCCATTTCCCAGGGTGTCAGCTCCGTACCGACATCGCCTGGCGCGAGATCGCGCGGCGAGGAAGGTGAGGAGGGCGGGATGGACTGGATGGACCTCGGATGAACTCCTGGCTGACGGTCTATTGAATGTCGGGGTGGTCTGATGGCTGATGGTCCATGGACTTCGGTCTATGGTCTATGGTCCATGAGCCTCCTGACCTTCTGACCTTGTGACCTCCTGACCTCCTGACCTCCCGCCCTCCTGACCTCCTGCCCTCCCGCCCTCTCGACCTCCCGCCCCACCAGTGCCCGAGCTCCCGGAAACCGAGACAATCGCCCGCGACCTCGATCGTGAGATCCGCGGCCGCCGTATCGGCGGCGTCCGGGTCTCGCGCCCTGACGTACTGCGCGACGTCTCGGCTCGCGAGTTGGCCGCACGACTGACTGGCGCCATGGTGCTGCGCAGCTGGCGCCGCGCCAAGCTCATCGTGCTCGAGCTGGACACCGGTGACCGCATCGTCGTCCAGCCGCGCTTCACCGGCGCCCTGCTGCTCTCGCGCGGCCCCCTGCCCGCCGATGAAGCACCGTACTCGACGCTCTACCTCACGCTCGACGACGGCCGCGATCTCCACTACCGCGACATCCGCCGGCTCGGCACGGTGGCGCTCATGTCCCCTGAACGCTTCGAGCGCTACTCGGGCGGGCTCGGCATCGAGCCCCTTGACCCGGCGTTCACGACGGAGCATCTATCGGGAATTCTTCGGGGTTCTCGCCAGGCAGTGAAGAAGGTGCTCATGGACCAGCGGCTGGTCGTCGGGATCGGCAACATCTACGCGAACGAGGCCTGCTGGCGCGCCGGCGTGGACCCGTCGCGCGCCGCGAGCACCCTCAGCGCTGACGAGGCCGAGCGGCTGCACCATGGCATCGTGACCGTGTTGCAGGATTCCATCGCCGCGCGCGGCACCTCCTTCCGTGATTACCGCGACGCCTCCGGCGGCAGGGGCGACTTCGTGCGCTCGCTCGCCGCGTATGGCCGCGGAGCTGAGCCGTGCCTGCGCTGCGGCGCTCGCCTCGTCGAGACTCATGCCGTGGACGGTCGATCCACCGTGCTGTGCGTTCGCTGTCAAAGGTAGAGCTGCTCCGGCCTCCCACGTCGGACGCGCAGCTCGGCGAGATGCGCGCGCACGTGCGCGCGCACGCGCAGGATCGCCCCGGCGTGTACCGCATGCTCTCCCCCGACGGTGAAGTCGTGTACGTCGGCAAGTCGAAGCGCATCCGCACGCGGCTGCTCAGCTACTTCCGCTGCTCCTTTCCCGAGGAGAAGGGCGCGCGCATCGTGCGCGAGGCCGATCGCATCGAGTGGGACTACACGCCGAGCGAGTTCGCCGCCCTGCTCGAGGAGCTGCGACTCATCAAGCGCTTCCGCCCGCGACTCAACGTCGCGATGAAGCGCGACGCGCGGCACTTCGCCTTCATCAAGCTCACCCGCGGGCCCGCACCGAAGCTGCTCGTCGTGCGCGGTGCAGGCGCTGACGATGCGCAGATCTACTATGGTCCCTTCCACGGGGCGCAGCGCGTCACCGAGGCGGTGCGCGAGCTGAACGATGCGCTCGGCCTGCGCGACTGCCGGCTCGACCAGCCGATGCACTTCGCCGACCAGCCGGAGCTGTTCCAGATCTTCCCGCGCACGCCGGGATGCATCCGCTTCGAGATCCGGAAGTGTCTCGGGCCGTGCGTCGGCGGATGCTCCGCGCACCAGTACGACGAGCGGGTGCGGCTCGCGCGCGCCTTCCTGGACGGCGCCGACGACGGACCCATGGACTCGCTCCGCGCCGAGATGCAGGCGGCGAGCGACCAGCTCGAGTTCGAGCGCGCCGGCATGCTGCGCGACAAGCTCCAGCGCCTCGAGGCGCTGCGCGAGCAGTTCATCCGCTTCCGGTTCGCCGTGGAGACGCTCTCGTTCGTGTACCCGGTGGCGGGGCACGACGGCGACGACCGCCTCTATCTCATCCGGCGTGGACGCGTTCGCGGCGAGGCCACGATGCCGCGAAGTGAGCACGAGCGCGTGCGGCTGCTGGAGATGGTGGAAGACGTCTTCAGCCCGGTGGAACGCGACTCGGCGCAAGTGCCGTCGCACGAGGTGGATGAGCTGCTCCTGCTCTCCTCCTGGTTCCGTCGCTTCCCGGACGAGCTCGCACGCTCGCGCCAGGCCGCCGAGTTCGTGGCTGCGCCACCGCCGCTGGCGTACGATCCCGCCACCGATCCTCTCTTCGGCGACGTCGCCGCACCGTCGGCCGCGTAGGGCGCGCTCCCGCTGCCTCGCAACGGCAGGTGGCGAGCGTCTTGCAATTCTGCTCCGTGCCGCCCGATGCACGGGCGGCAGAGCCGGGGATGAGATGGCAACCTCGTGGCAACCGACGACTCTCGTGCAGTGCATCAGCGTGAAGCCGTGGCTGACCTACCCCGGGTGTGACGAGCCGGGCGGGTGCCATGACCTCACCCTTGGCCGCATCTACGAGATGCTCGGTGTCGAGGGCAACGGCAGCTTCTATCGCATCCTCGACGACTCGGGCGACGACTTCCTCTACCCGGCGTCGCACTTCCGGCAGGTCTAGCTCACTTCAGCTCGACGATCTCCACCGCGACGCGATCGCCCTCGAGGCGGAGCAGCGCGACGGACGGCTCGAGGTTGAACCGTCGCGCGCCCGCGGCGCCCGGGTTCACCACGAGCCGTCCGTCGGCATGCGAGACGAGCTGGCGGTGCGTGTGCCCGTACACGATCACCTGCGCCGGATAGCGCGCGAGCAGCTTTTCCGGTGTCGGGCTGCCGACTTCGTGGCCGTGGCTGACGTGGATGGGCACGTCGTCGAACGTCTGGTCGATGGATGCCGCGAGCCGGGGATCGCCCGGCATGTCGGTGTTGCCATACACGGCGAGCACGGGTGCGATGAGCTCGAGCTCGTCGAGCACCGCGTCGCCGCCCACGTCACCGGCATGCAGGATCATCTCCACGCCGGCGAGCGCGGAGTGCAGTTGGGGCCGCACCAGGCCGTGGGTGTCGGAGACGAGTCCGATCAGCATGTCGCCTCTCCCTTCGTGCCCACGTGGACCGCGGCGACGCCGAAGGTGAGCGACTGCCAGCGCACGTTCGTGAAGCCGGCCGCCGCCATTCGCGCGGCGAGCTCGCGCTCGGGGGGAAAGTGGGCCACGGAGCGCGGCAGGTAGCGATACGCAGCGCGATGGCCGCTGATGATCCCGCCGATGAATGGCAGCACGTGGTGAAAGTAGAGGTGATAGCTCCAGCGCACCGGCGCCCGGCGCGGCGTAGTGAACTCGAGGATCACGAACCGCGCGCCGCGGCGCAGCACGCGATGCACCTCGCGCAGAGTCGCGTCGAGCGACGCCACGTTGCGGATACCGAAGGCAACGATCGCGCCCTCCATGGACTCGTCGCGGAGCGGCAGCTGCTGGGCGTCGGCTGCCACCGGCGTGAGCACCGTGCGCGGCGCCTTCCCTCGTCCCGCCCGCAGCATCGGCTCCGCGAAATCGGCACCGACGATGAATCCCTCGAAGCCTCGCTGGGCGGCGAGGAGTGCCCCCACGTCCAGCGTGCCGGCGCACAGGTCGAGGTACAGGCCGTGCGGCGCGCGCGTCCAGTCGAGCACCTGCAGCGCACGCCGGCGCCACCGGCGGTCGATGTTGAAGCTGAGCAGGTGATTGAGCAGGTCGTAGCGCGGTGCGATCTGCTCGAACGTCGCACGGACGAACTCCCGCTTGTCCTCCCTGCCTTCCGCCGCTGCCTCTACGCGTCGCTCCTCGAGTGTCCCGGGCATCCGCGAAAGGTCACCAGCACGAAAGCGCGAGACAAGCGCGCAACTGGATTGCGCCGCGGGCGGCGCGTATTTTCCCGCTGCCGCGCATCTCGGGCCCATCGCGCGCGGCTCCTTCCACGCCGCTGTGCCTCGAGCCCTCGATCTCGCAAACCTTCCCGATGCCGACGTCGTCGCCCTCGCCCTGGAGGGGCGCGAGGCCGCGCATCGGGAGCTGATCAAGCGCTATGAGCGGCCGGTCTTCTCGCTGGTCTACCGCATGGTGCGGGACCGCGAGCTGGCCGAGGACCTCACCCAGGACACCTTCGTCAAGGTGCTCTCGCACCTCGACCGCTACCGCGCCGACTTCAAGTTCTCGTCGTGGCTGTTCAAGATCGCCAACAATGTGGCGATCGATCACCTGAGGCGCCGGCAGCTGGACACGGTGAGCATGCATGGCTCTCCGCACGCCGTCACCGCCGAGGCGCAGGAGTCCACCCGGTTCGAGGTGGCGGATGACGCCGAGGACGCCCTCCAGGAGATGGAGGCGAAGGAGCTCGGCTCGGCCATCGAGCAGGCCATCGCCCGCCTTCGGCCCGAGTACCGATCCTGCATCATGCTGCGGCATGTCGAGGGGCGGTCGTACGAGGAGATCGCCTCCACGCTCGACCTCCCGCTGGGGACCGTGAAGACCTACATCCACCGCGCCAGGCACGAGCTCCGCCGTGCGCTGGAGCACACTCGCGAATGACCATTTACCGCCTTCGGCTCCGCCGCCGGATGGCTGAAACCCGGCCCAGCCGGGGCCCGTACGAGGGTCAGAGATCATGAATCACAGACACCTGCTCCCCAACGAGATCGACCTTCTGGTCGACGGCGAGGCCGGATTCGGCGTCGCCCCGCTGCGTGCGCACATCCAGGAGTGTGCGGAGTGCCGCGAGCGGCTCGAGGACGCCCGCATCGTGGTGGACGCGCTGGAATCGCTTCCCCACTTCGCCCCGGACGTCAGGCTGGCCGACCGGGTCATGGCCCAGGTGCCGGTGTTCGTGCCTGCGCACGTCGCGGCCCGCGACACCGTCCGCCGGTGGCTGCCGCAGTCGGTGGCTGCCCGGATCGCGGCGGTCGCGGTGGCCGGCTCGGTCGCCTTCACGCTCACCATCGGCATGGTCTGGCTGGCGCTGCAGGGGGACGCAGTCATGTTCGCGACCGGCCTCCTCGGCGACCGCGTCCGCACCGCGGTGGTGGGCGCAGCGCGCGACCTCGCCGTCGCACTGCTGGGCGACACGGCGCTGTCCGCGCTCCAGGGGCTAGGCGTCGTCGGCGCCTCACTTCTTTTCCTCGCCTTCCTCATCGCCGGAGCCGGCACCATCGTCGGCATCCGGCGCCTCGCCGTCGCCGGCCGGCGCGCCTGACATGCGGCGGATCATCGCGGGACTCTGCGCGTTCGGGGTACTGGCCTCGAGCGCCGCTGGCGCGCAGCAGAGCCGCCAGCGCACGCCTTCGGAGCTGGAGCGGCTGCAGAAGGGGGAGAACGTCAGCAACCTTCCACCGGCGGACAGCATCGCGCCGGGGGCTCGCACCATCGCCGCCGGCTCGACGGTCAACGGCACTGTCGTCGCGCGTGGCCCGCTGGTCGTCGCCGGCACGGTGAACGGTTCGGTCGTCAGCCTCGCCGGGAGCGTGACGGTGCCGCGCGGGGGAGTCGTGACGGGTGACGCGCTCTCGGTTGGCGGACAGGTGATCGCCGACGGAGTCGTTCAGGGCGAGATGCGCAGCATGAGCTCCCTTCCCGCCCTGCTCGCTGCTCCGGCCCCCGCGCTCATCGCCCGGACACCGTTCCAGCGCACCATGGATAGCGCGCGGATGGTGGCCGCCACGTTCGGCGTACTGCTCATCGTCGCCATCGGCGTGCTGCTCTTCGCCGGTCCCAACCTCGACGAGGTCGTGAACACGCTCGAGCTGCGCTTCGCGCGCGCGTTCTGGGTCGGCCTGCTCGGCCAGATGCTCCTGCTCCCCGGGCTCGTCGTGCTCGTCGTGGCACTGGCGCTCACGCTGATCGGTATCCTGCTCATCCCATTTGCCATCGTCGCCTATGCCATCGCCGTCGCGGGACTCGTCACCCTCGGATTCCTGGGAGTGGCACGGCTGGTTGGCGGCTCGGTGAAGCGCGATGGCGACGTCACGCCTCGTGCTCGCGCGCTCACCGCGCTCGCCATCGGCGTCGCCGTGTTCTTCGTCCTCTGGATGATCGCCGCCCTTCTCACCTGGTCGCCGCTGGCGGCCACGATGGTGCGCGCGGCGGCGCTCGCCATGACGTGGGTGGCTGTCACGCTCGGTTTCGGCGCGGCGCTGCTCTCGCGCGCCGGCACGCACCGGCGCGTCGCCGCCGGAGCGCCGCCGGTGGAGCTCGCGTCGTGGCAGACGCCCACGCCGCTCACGGGCGTCGTCGCCGCGAGGCGGCCCAGGGTCACGGAGGCGTCATGAGTCGTTCCGTCGCTGCCCTCGCCATCGCGGCGCTGCTCGTTGCGCCACCTGCCCTGCAGGCGCAGGACGCGCCGCTCTGGCGCACGGTGGACATCGCCCGTCAACTCCGCGACAGCCAGCCGCAGCGCATCCGCGTGCAGTACGGCGCCGGTCGCGTGGAGGTGCGCGGGTCGGCGGATCCGCTGCTGTACAACATGCACCTGCGCTACGACGAGCGTCGCGCCGCCCCGGTGCACCGCTACGACGCCGCAGCACGCAGTGCCGTGCTTGGCCTCGAGACGCGTGATGGCGCGCAGCGGTTCGGCGACCGTGACGACAGCGGCGAGCTTCGGCTCGTCCTCCCCACCAGCGCCCCGCTCGATCTCGACCTGCAGCTCGGTGGCACCGAGAGCCGGCTCGAGCTCGGCGGCCTCACGCTGCGATCGCTTCGCCTGGAGTGCGGCGCGACGGATGCAAGCGTCGCCTTCTCGCAGCCGAATCGCACGCGGATGAGCGATCTCACGATCGACGTCGGCGCCGCGGACCTGCTCGCGGTGAACCTCGCCGACGCGAACGCCGACCAGATCCGCGTGCACGGTGGCGTGGGCGTGGTGGACCTCGACTTCGGCGGCAGGTGGACGCGCGACCTCACGCTCGACACCCGCCTTGCCGTGGGCAAGCTGATCCTGCGCGTACCGGCCGACGTGGGCATCCGCCTCGACCTGGACCGCCTGGTGGCCGGGTTCGATCACGACGGAATGGTCAAGCGTGACGGCGCGTGGTTCTCGACGAACTACGATGCTGCGCCGCACAAGCTGCAGGTGCACGCGGAGACGTTCTTCGGCCAGATCGAGCTCCGACGCACCGCCCGCTGAGAACGCCGCGACCGTCCTGGCTGGCCCATGCCTTGCCCCGGTGCCTGGTGAGTCATTCACCAGGCACCGTTGCTTTCATGGTCATCAAGGGCTTCAACGTCGTCCAGCTGCTGAAGAAGACCGGTCACGAGATCGCCGAGGATCGCATCACCTCGCTCGCGGCACAGACGGCGTACTACTTCTTCTTCTCGCTCTTCCCGCTGCTGCTCTTCCTCACCCCGATGCTCGGACTGTTCGGGAACGGGCAGCAGATGATGGACTCGATGCTGTCGCGGCTGTCGACGACGCTGCCGGCCGATTCGCTGTCGCTGATCCGCCGCATCATGAGCCAGGTGATCACCGCGCAGGGCGGCGCGGGAGTGATGTCCCTCGGCCTGCTGCTCGCTGCCTGGTCCGGGTCGAACATCTTCGGCGCGCTCATGGACGCGCTCAACATCGCCTACGACGTGAAGGAGACGAGACCCTGGTGGCAGCGGCAGCTGCTGCGGCTCGGGTCCCTCGTCATCGCGGCGATCATCATCCTCCTCGCGACAGCCATCTTCCTCGATGGCGATCGATTCGCGCAGTGGGTCGGCAGCTCACTGGGATTGGGGAGCGCGGGCATCACGGCGATCACCGTCCTGCAGCTGGTCGTGGCCGTCCTGCTGCTCGTCGGACAGGGGGCGCTCCTGTTCAAGCTGCTGCCGAACGTGAGCCAGCGCTGGTCCACGGTATTCGTCGCATCGGCGGCAACGACGGCGCTCTGGATCGTCGCGACGCTGCTCTTCCGCGTCTACGTGCAGCACTTCGGCTCGTACAACAAGACCTACGGCACGATCGGCGGCGTCATCGCGCTGCTCACGTGGATGTACTACTCGATGTTCGTGCTCCTGAGCGGGGGCGAGCTTGCCTCGGAGATGCACCATGGGAGCGGCGCGGTGGCGCCGGAGCGCGGCGCCGTGTACCACGGGCGGATCGTGAGTGAGGGCGCTGCCGATCGACCGTCGATGAACCGGGTGAAGGGGACGCGCTGAACGGAGGACGTCGCCGCTCGATCTTGCGGCTGGCAGGACTCCTCTCGGCGCAGGGCTCCGCGGACCAAGGCTCAGCCCCTACAGCCCCAAAGCTTTTGTTGTTTGGGGACTGCCCCGGGATGCATCGTGGTGCATGGAGCCGTCTTGTGCACGGAACGATCAGCGGTGATCACGCCGTTGATCTGCGATGATCTGCGTTCTCATTCGACACGGAGTCCTGCGCCGTGAGGAGCCCTGCCGAGGAGCGCCACTGAAGACAGGGAGCAATCCAGACTGAGGAGCCCTGCCGAGGCGCGCTGCCTTCAGGCCGATGGCCGCAACACCACGGCATCTCCGCGCTTCAGGCTGAGCGTGGCCGCGGCGCTGCCGTTGCGCACCGCGATTTCCACGAGGCCACTGGAGCCCACGAGCGCCGCAGCGTCTCCGGGAGCGACGTCACCGTAGGTGCGCACGAGTGGTAGCCGGTGCCCATGCGCCTCGACGGTGCCGCCGCGCCACGATATCAGGTTCGTCACCGCATTGCCGAAGCGATCCACCGTGATCACCTCGCCGGCGATCGTTCCGTCCTCGCGACGCGTCGGCTCGGGTGTGCGCAGCACTCTCGGTGACAGCCAGGCCTGGCCGAGTGACTCGATGGACGTCCCTCGCGCCAGGGCCGCCGCGGCGGGCGCGAACACGTCACGGCCGTGAAACGTTGCCGATGCCCCGGCCGGAACCGGCAGCTCCACGCAACGTGCGCCAGCGTGAAGGAGCGCCGGCGAGAGCACGCCGTTGTCCGGGCCGACGAGGAATCGCCCCTCACTCTCCACGGCGATCGCCGCGCGTGCCCCGCCCACGCCGGGATCCACGACTACCAGGTGGACCGTGCCGACCGGAAATCGCCGCCAGTACCGCGCAACGACCAGGCGTGCCCCGTCCACGTCCTGCGCCGCCACGTCGTGCGTGATGTCCACGAGCGCCGCCGCCGGCGCGGCGGTGCACAGCACGCCCTTCATCTCGCCGACGTAGCCGTCGGTGGTGCCGAAATCGGTCAGGAGCGTGATGATCGACGTCATGCGCTGTGGCTCATGCGATGGAGCTACGCTTCCAGCGACCGGCGCGCCAGATCCCCATCATCGCGAAGGCACGGCCGAGCGCGGTCAGCGAGATCACCCACCAGAGTCCCGTCGTTCCCCAGCGTGCCGCCGCCCAGGCGGCGAGCGGAATGCGGCTGGCCGTGAGGGCGGTGGACGTGAGCATCGGCGCGAGAGTGTGCCCGGCACCGCCCAGCGCCGCCTCGAGCACGATCTCGGCGCAGATCCCGAGCTGCGACACGGCAGCAATGCGCAGGTACTTCGCCCCTTCGGCGATCACCGCCGGGTCGTGGCTGAAGATTGCCGAGAAGCGCTCGGGGATGGTGAGCTCCACGATGCAGGCGGCCACACCGAACAGCGAGCAGAAGCCGACCGACAGCCAGCCGGACCGCTCGGCGCGATCGATGCGCCCCGCGCCCAGGTTCTGGCCGACGATCGCCGCCGTGGCCGCGCCGAACCCGACGCCGATCATGAAGAGCCAGCTCTCCACGCGGTGGCCGATCCCGAGCGCCGCGAGTGCCGACGTACCGAACTGTGTCGCCGTGCGCGTGACGAGGATGTAGATGAGCGAGAACACGCTGCCCGTCACCGCGGTCGGCAGCCCGATGCGCATGATCGAGCGCCATGTCGCCCAGCGCGGACGCGCGAACACGAGGACGCCGCGCTTGCCGACGATCGTGAGCCCGATGAGGAAGGCGACGGCGCGCGTGCAGATCGTCGCGATGGCGGCGCCCGCCACGCCCAGGCGCGGAAACGGTCCCCACCCGACGATCAGCGCCGGGTCCAGGACGAGCGTCACTGCCACGGACACGAACAGGATGAGGAACGACGTGCGCGTGTCGCCGGCAGCACGGAAGGCGGCATCGACGGCGAAGAAGCCGAAGATCAGTGGTGCGCCGAGGAAATAGGTGCCGAGATAGCGGGTACCGAGCGCGGTCACCTCCGCCGGCGTCTCCATGACGGCGAACAGGTGTGGCAATGCGGCGAGGCCGATGGCACCACAGATCGTGCCGAGCAGCAGCGACAGCACCAGCGCATCGCCAGCGCTGCGGGCAGCCTCCTTCCCTCGCCCCTCGCCGTAGCGGCGCGCTGCCACGGCGGTGAGCCCGACGCTCACCATCTCAGCGACCGACACGAGCAACCAGATCCAGAACACCGCAGTCGACGCCGCGGCGAGTCCGGCCGAGCCGACGTGGGTACCGATCCAGAACGCGTCGACCGAGAAGAACAGCGTCATCAGGAGGGATGACGCCACGGCAGGCAGCGCGACGCGCGCGATGGTGCGCGGCAGGGGATCGGCGACGAGGTGTGCCGCCTCCCACTCGTTGGTGATCGCGACCGGTGCGAGTCCCTCGTGGGACTCGACCGGAAGCGATCCGCCGAACGGCTCGCGCTGGATCACACGGCCGACGCGGTCCCTGCCGATTCTGCCACGCGCGCCGCGATCCCGGTGAGCGCGCGCGCCGCGGACGACGCCGGATCCGCCGTCACGATCGGCTTGCCGGCATCGCCGCCTTCCATCACCCGCGGATAGAGCGGTACCTGGCCGAGCAGCGGCAGCTCCAGCGTGCGCGCCAGACGCTCGCCGCCGCCGGAGCCGAACAGCGCGCTCGGCTTCCCGCAATGCGGGCACTCGAACCAGCTCATGTTCTCCACGATGCCGAGCACCGGCACGTCCACGCGCTGGAACATCTTCACGCCGCGCAGCGCATCGCCGACGCTCACGTCCTGTGGAGTGGTGACGATGATCGCCCCGTCCACGTTGGTGGCCTGCACGAGCGAGAGCTGGGCGTCACCGGTGCCGGGCGGCATGTCCACGATGAAGTAGTCGAGCTGCCCCCACGCCACGTCGGCGAGGAACTGATTGATGATCTTCATCACGATCGGTCCGCGCCAGATCGCCGGCTGGTCCGGCTCGATCATCATGCCGAGCGAGATCAGCTTCACGCCATGGGCCTCGAGCGGGATCATCTTCTCGTTGATCACCGACGGCTGGCCGCTCACGCCCATCATTCGCGGGATGTTCGGCCCATAGATGTCCGCGTCCATCAGCCCCACCCGCGCACCGCCCTGGGCCAGCGCGACGGCGAGGTTCACCGCCACGGTGGACTTGCCGACGCCACCCTTGCCGGAAGAGATGGCGATCACGCGGCCGAGGTTCGCGTAGCGCTTCGGCGTGGGTGCCGTGGACCGCGGCGGCGCGGCAGGCGCCTGGTCCATCACCGGCAGCGTGCGTCCGGCGGGCTTCTTCGGCGCAGTGGCGACCTCAAGCTGGAGGTCGGTCACACCGGGCACCTCCTGGATGGCGAGGCGCACGGCACGCGCCAGCGCCGGATCGTCGCCGGGCGCGAGCTGCAGCGTGGCGCGCACGCGCCCATCCGTGGTGGTTGCGATGTCCCGCACCTGCTGGCTGGAGAACACGTCGGCGCCGGTGCGAGGGTTGGCTATGCGGGAGAGCGCCTGCGCGAGTCGCTCCTGGAGGGTTGTCGTGGGCATGCCGAAGGATAATCGGCTGGATCAGCCCGCGAGAAACGCCCGCGCCGCCTCCACCACGCGGTCGCGCACATCGCTCAGCTCCCCGGTGATCAGCGCCCCCGACGCCCTGGCGTGCCCGCCGCCGCCGAACTGCCGCGCAAATGCATTCACGTCGGTGTCACCGGTGCTCCGGAACGAGACCTTCACCTTCCCGTGGCCGAGGTCCCGGAAGAAGAGCGCCATCCGTGTGCCGGCGATGGAGCGCGCGTGCTCCACGATCCCATCCAGGTCTTCGGCCCGCACGCCGTGCTCCTCCAATGCACCCGCTCGCATGCTGAGCCACGACAGCCCCACCCCCTCGTCCACCTGCAGCGTCCCGAGCACGTCGGCCATGAGGCGCACCCGCCCCGCCGGCGCCGAGGCGTAGATGCGCGTGTACATGTCTTCCGGATCCACGCCGCAGGCGAGGAGCTGCGCGGCGATGGCGAGGCAGCGCGGGGATGTGTTGCTGAAGCGGAAGCCGCCGGTGTCGGTGAGCATGCCGGTGTAGAGCGACCGGGCGATCTCCGGCGTGATGTTCCACTCCAGCACCACGGCGAGGTCGTACACCAGCTCCGCCGTGGCGCACGCCGCCACGTCGCGCACGACGATGTCGCCTGGCGGATCGTCGGAGGCGATGTGATGGTCGATGACGAGCTTCGGCACCTGCAGCGCGCGCACGGTGTCGGCCAGCACGCCGAGCCGCTTCACGTCGCTGATGTCGAGCACGATGAGCAGGTCCACGTCACGCAGCGCCTTCGTCCCGCGGGCAGTGCGGTCGTCCACATCGTCACCGAGCAGGAACTGGAACATCTCCGGCCACGGCGTGGGGTTCACCACGTGCGGCACGAGTCCACGCGCCAAGAGCAGGCGGGCGAGCGCCGACGCGGATCCGCACCCGTCGCCGTCCGCGTTCATGTGCGTGCTCAGCGCGACGCGGCGGCCAGGCACGAGCTCGCGGGCGAGTGCCTCGATGGCCGCTCGGCGAGCGGATGGGACGTCGAGCAGGTCGGTGGCCACGGTCAGCACGGTGGAGGGAAAAAAAGAGCGGCGCCCCTTGTGAGGGCGCCGCTGCAATCTAGCGGGGGCGAAGGTCAGTCGCCCATGCCGGCCGAGACGGTCTCACCGCGCCCGATCTTGGAATGGCTGCGGCTGTACAGGAAGTAGATGATGAAGCCGAGGATCAGCCAGACGATGAGGCGGATCCACGTGTCCTTCGGCAGGCCGGCCATGAGGCCGAAGCAGCTCAGGATGCCCAGGATGGGCACCAGCGGCACGAGCGGCGTCTTGAACGCGCGCGGGATGTTCGGCTGGCGCACGCGGAGGATCCAGACGCCGGCGCACACGATCACGAAGGCGAGGAGCGTACCGATGCTGACGAGCTGGCCGAGCAGGCCGATCGGGAAGAGGCCGGCGACGATCATCGCAACGGTGCCGGTGAGGATCGTCGTGATGTACGGCGTCTTGAACTTCGGGTGCACCTTGCTGAACACCGGCGGCAGCAGCCCGTCGCGCGACATCGAGAAGAACACGCGGGGCTGGCCCATGAGCATGACGAGCACCACCGACGCGAGGCCGGCGAGCGAGCCGATTTCCACCGCGTAACGCAGCCAGGCGAGCGACGATCCGGCCGCCTGCACGGCGATGAGGATCGGCGCGGGGTCGTTGAGTGTGGTGTAGTGCGCCATGCCCGTCATCACGAGCGCCATCAGCACGTAGAGCAGGGTGCAGATCACCAGCGAGCCGAGGATGCCGATCGGCATGTCGCGCTGCGGGTTGCGCGCCTCCTGGGCCGCCGTGCTCACCGCATCGAATCCGATGTAGGCGAAGAAGATCACGCCGGCACCGCGCAGCACGCCGCTCCAGCCGAACTCGCCGAAGTGCCCCGTGTTGGGCGGAATGAACGGATGCCAGTTCGCGGTGTTGACGTACATGAAGCCGACGCCGATCACCAGGAAGAGCACCGCCAGCTTGATGAAGACGATGATGTTGTTGAACTTCGCCGACTCACGGATGCCGATGACGAGCACCACGGTCATCAGGGCGACGAGCACCATGGCGGGGAGGTTGATCACCGCGCCGGTGGTGGAGAAGTGGTTCTGCGCATCCACCGCAAAGGGCGCGTTGGAGTACGCGGCCGGGAAGATGATGCCGAACTCCTTCAGGAAGGGAACGAAGTTGCCCGCCCACCCGACCGCTACCGTGGCAGCGCCGAACAGGTACTCGAGCATGAGATCCCACCCGATGATCCAGGCGACGAACTCGCCCATCGTGGCGTAGCCATACGTGTAGGCCGAGCCGGCGATGGGGATCATGCTCGCGAACTCGGCGTAGCAGAGCCCCGCGAACCCGCAGGCGACGCCGGCGAGGATCATCGAGATCACGACGGCCGGTCCCGCGTACTGCGCGGCGGCGTTGCCGGTGAGGACGAAGATACCAGCGCCGATGATGGCGCCGATGCCGAGCAACGTCAGGTTGGTCGCGGTCAGCGTGCGTCGGAGGCCGTGCTCGCCTTCTTCGGCGGCCTCGCGCTGCAGAACCGCGATACTCTTTCTGGACCACAAACCCATCGTGGAGTCTCCAGGCGGGGAGGAGGAGCCGATCGGCGCTGGCGCCGTCGGAGGGCGGGAGATTGTATACAGGTAAAGAACGCGACAACTTCGCGGCGGAGCACGAGGTTGTCAAGGAAATAGCCGACGTGCCTTCACTGAATGAGCGGAGAGGCAGGATGTCAGGAGGTCGGGATGTCGGGAGCGGGCTCCTGACATCCCGACCTCCTGACATCCCGTAGTTCTACAGGCTGTAGTTCGGCGCCTCGCGCGTGATCGTCACGTCGTGCGGATGCGACTCGCGCAGGCCGGCGGCGGTGATGCGCACGAAGGTCGTCTGCGTGCGCAGCTCCTCGATCGAGCCGCAGCCCACGTAGCCCATGCCGCTGCGAAGGCCGCCCACCATCTGGAACAGCACGTCGCCCACGGGACCGCGGTAGGGGACGCGCCCCTCGATCCCTTCGGGCACGAGCTTCTTCGGCGACAACTCGCCCTCCTGGAAGTAGCGATCGGCGCTGCCGTCCTGCATGGCGGAAAGGGAGCCCATGCCACGCACCATCTTGAACCGGCGCCCCTCGAGGAGGAAGCTCTCGCCCGGGCTCTCCTCGGTGCCGGCGAGCATGCTACCCATCATCACGCTGCATGCGCCCGCAGCGAGCGCCTTCACCGCGTCACCCGAGTACTTGATGCCGCCGTCGGCGATCACCGGCACGTCGCCGGCGCCCTCCACCGCGTCGAAGATGGCGGTGAGCTGCGGGACGCCGACGCCAGTCACCACGCGCGTGGTGCAGATCGAGCCGGGACCCACGCCGACCTTCACCGCGTCCACTCCGCGCTCCACGAGCGCGCGCGCGCCCTCGCGCGAGGCGACGTTGCCGACCACGAGCTGGGCATCGGGGAAAGCCTCGCGCACCTGCTCGGTGGCGCGCAGGACTCCCTCGGAGTGTCCATGCGCGGTGTCGATGATGATCGCATCCACGCCCGCATCGATCAGCGCCCTTGCGCGCACGAGAAAGTCGCCCGCTGCACCGATCGCCGCGGCGACGCGGAGCCGCCCGTGCTGATCCTTGTTCGCGCCGGGATACTGACGGCGCTTGTGGATGTCCTTCACCGTGATGAGTCCCTTGAGGTGGCGATCGTCATCCACCACGGGGAGCTTCTCCACCCGGTGCTTCGCGAGGATGCGCTCCGCCTCGTCCAGCGTCGTTCCCACCGGCGCCGTGACGAGGCCCTCGCGCGTCATCGCCTCCGACACGGCGCGATCGAGGTTGCGCTCGAACTGCAGGTCGCGATTGGTGATGATGCCGACCAGTCGCCCGTCCACGTCGACGATCGGCACCCCGGACACGCGAAAGCGCGCCATGAGGCTGCTCGCCTCGCGGAGCGTCGCCGATTCGGGGAGGGTGTACGGGTTGAGGATCATCCCGCTCTCGCTGCGCTTCACGATGTCCACCTGCATCGCCTGGCGGTCGATGGACATGTTCTTGTGCAGCACGCCGATCCCCCCTGCCCTCGCCATCGCGATCGCCATCTCGGCTTCGGTGACGGTGTCCATCGCCGCCGAGACGAGCGGCACGTTCAGCTCGATCTTTCGGGTGAACCAGGACGAGGTGCGGACGTCCTTGGGATGGGTGACGGAATGACGGGGCGCGAGGAGGACGTCGTCGAAGGTGAGCGCGACGTCCTCGCGGACGCGGGAGGCGCCGTTCTCGGCGCCGGAACGCGAAAGCCCGCCCTCAGCGGTGCGCTGAGCAGCGGGCCCTTGGTTGTTCGTCGAAGATTCGGAGCGTGTCGTTGTCGCCATGGCGAAACGTAGGCGGGTCCGCCGCCAACTGCAATACGGCGAGGTCAGCCGCGGCCGATCACCTTGAGCCGCCGGCGCATGCCGCGCGGCAGGAAGAACGCCGCCGCTGCCAGGGCCTCCTTGAGGTTGATGTCGGCCAGGTCCTCCACGGACCCCTTCCAGTGCGCGAGGAGCACGGAGCGCCCCGCGTTGGCCACCAGGCGCTGCAGCGCCATCACCAGCACGAAGACGTCATCCACCTCGCCGAGGAAGGGGATGAAATCGGGGATCATGTCCACCGGCATGATGATGTACGCCATCGCACCGACGACGAGCAGCTTGTCCACCGTGCTGACACGACGATCGGTGATGAGCCCCCCGAGCAGCCGCAGATAGGCGGGAAGCTGCGTGATGTAGTAGACCACCGTACGGCGGGCACCGGTGCGCGGCGATCCCTCTACTGCCGCGCGCGAACGCGCACTGGTGCCTCGCGTGTTCCGGCTCTTCCTGGCTGTCGTCTGCCGCACGTCGTGCTCTCCTTATCGCGGTGGATTGTCGCCGCCGGTGCCTTGCCCGGGCGGCGTCGCGCTGGTGTCACTCGCACCAGTCGTGCCGCCCGCACCGGGCTGCGCCGCACCGCTCGTCGTACCCGCCGAGCGGGAGCTCGCCGCCGTCGTGGCAGCGTCCACCACGCGCGAGGTCGCGCTCATCAGGTCATTGGCCACCGACTTCCCCGCCGCCGCCGCGCCATTCAGCACGCCCATCGCGCGGTTCATGAGCCCCATCGTCTCGGCAATGGTCGTGGCGCTCACCTTCCCGGCGCGCATGCGCTCCTCCACCGCGTCGGCGAAGCGGCTCAGCGGGTTCCCCGTCGCGGCCGCGGCCGACCGGTCGGCGTAGCGCGACTCGAGGAACTCCACGTAATCGAGCACCTGATAGCCGCGCTCGTCGGAGAGGGTCTCCAGCTTCTGGATCAGCTTGTCGCGGAGGTAGGGATTCATCGGCGTGCTCCTCGGGTGATCAGTAAACGTCGCTGATCGAGGCCGCGAACGCCAATGCTCAGCCGCGCCAGCGGGAGCGCTTGCCGCGTGTGTCGATGTGGAGGTAGGGCGTGCGGTAGCGGCGGCTCGTGTAGATCCCCATCCCGCCCACGAGGTCGGGATGCGCCTCCTCCACGCGCTCCACGGCCAGCATCACGCGGATCTCATCCGTCATCGTGATGCGCCCGTCGCCATTGGCGTCGATCTGGATGTCCGCCGCGTCGCCGTACTGGTGGCGGCTGTCGCTCGCCGCGCGCCGGACCTCGCGATTGTGGTCGGGGGAGCGGAAGCCGGAGTGGACGTCGATCTCCAGCTCGGGACGCGACGCGCCGCCGACGTCGGCGAGGATCAGCTCCAGCTTGTCGAGCAGGCGCGGGTTGAGGGCGACGTACTTGGGCCAGACGTTTTCCTGGTCGTCGTGCGTCACGAAATCGGCCAGCTTCAGGTGCTTGCTGAGGGGCAGGTCGAGGAGCTCCGGACGGACCTCGAGAAACCCCTCCGGCACATCGTGTCGGCCGCGCACCCGCTCCGCGAGGTAGGTCCCGATGCGGTAGCCATTGAGCCAGGCGCCAAGCTTCCGGTCGAAGGGGACCATGACGGCGAGGGTGGGCTCCTCGACGATCTCGCGCGCCGACCCACGGATGACGGCGAGCTGATAGAAACCCGCCTCCTTCGGCGCCACCGGCGGCTCGGCGGTGAGCGGCCGCGGGTCGGTCGCCACGGTGGAGTCGATCACCCGCACCCACTGGTATTCGAGCGAGTCGGCTCGGCCGCCGATGGCGAGGGGGAACTCCACCTGTTCCCCCGGCATGGAGAAGCGCACCTTCACCTCGCCGCTCCGCCCGAACGCATCCGCCGTGGGCACCGCCGACGGAAGGGCGATCTCCGGCGCGAGGGCAGCGCTCAGGTTCGCAAAGGCGGTGGGCGGCGCGTCCTCCGGCGGCTTCATGAACTGCACGGCTCCCAGCGTGGCGAAGGCCACGAGCATGACGGCGCCGACCCGTCCCCCGCGCGAGTGCACGCGGCGACTGGCAGACCTGCGGCGGTCGGCGGAGCCGGAGTAGGACATTGGGGGGTTTGAACCGGGAGGTCGGGACGTCAGGAGGTCGGGATCCCAGAAGGGCGCAACGACGAAAGGCCATGCAGTTCCTGACCTTCCGACCTTCTGACCTTCCGACCTCCGCTACACAAGCTATCCCGATCTCCGACGACCGGAACCCTTCTCCGGCAACGAGATACGGCGCCTGACCGCTCGGTCAGTATATGTAGACCGGCGTGCCTACCTCCACCATGGAGTAGAGCCGGTCGATGTCCTCGTTCCGCAGCCGGACGCACCCGTGGCTGACGGAATGGCCGATGCTCGCCGGATTGTCGGTGCCGTGGATCGCATAACCGTCACCCAGCTCGAGACGGTGGGTACCCAGCACCCCCTTGTACTTGCGCTGGCTGGTGCCGAATGGGGGGATCACGATATTGCCGCCAGCGACGATCTCGTGGCCCTCCTTCCCGTCCCCCAACGGGACCACGCGGCCGTCAGCATACTGGCGTACCACGTCGGTCCCCTGCACCGTGAGCTGCGATCCGTCGTTCGCCGGGATCGACTGCCCGCGCGCCAGGCGGACGATCCCGAGTCCGCGCTTGCGGGCCTGCTCCACGTAGTGCCAGTCGGGAGGGACCCAGGCCGGGGCCTCGTCCTTCGCCTGTACCACCAGCCGGCCGCGCGGCGTCTCGAACTTCCAGTGGCTGCCGCTCGTGGTGGACTCGAGCACCTTGCCGCTGCCGGTCGCCACCTGGGTGGTGAACAGCACGCTGTCGCGCAGCTTGTACCACAGACGGTGGTCCTCGATGCTCACCACGATGTACGGCTTGTCGGCCGGGAGCGCGTCGCCGTTCTCGCTGAGGCTTTCCAGGCTGTCGTTCACCGCACCGCTGGCCATCCGCACGCGCTCCAGCAGCTCCACGTTGTCGTTGAAGACCATGCGACTCACGTCGCGCTCGTGCCGCACGAGCGCGGTGCGTGCGAACAACGCACTGCTCGCGGCCGCGAGCAGCACGACGGCGCCGATCAGCGACCAGGCGATGATGCCTCCACTGCGGAAGAAACGCGGAATACCCAACGGGCGTGCTCCTGTGAAACGTCAGTAGAAGTAGACTGCTACCCCGGGATGGAGGTTCGGTGCGACGGCGCGCAGGTCCGACTCGCGCGCACGAATGGCACCGGGGAGCACGTAGCTGGAATCGTTGAGGGGCCCGACGGTCGGCAGCGAATAGATCACCGTGCCTCCGTCGAGGACGATGGCGGCCGGACCGAGGGCACCGGTCATCACGCTGTCACCGTCAGCGAGTCCGCGATCACGGTACACCCAGCCTGGAATGGTCCACGCGTCGCCGGCGCCGAGGATACGCTCCACCGTGCGCTTGCCGCGCGGCGCGGCGAGGTGCACGGTGTCGGGGGGCACGCCCACCCGCTTCTCCGGCCCCACGGTGACGGGCATCTCGCGCAGCAGCGCGCCGTCACGCTCCAGGTACATCACGCTGCTGTCGAGCGAGACGGAGAGGTGCAGCGCCTGGTCGAGGTGCGCCTGCCGCTTGAACAGCTCGACCATGACTTTGAGCCGGTTCTCGTCCTGCGACAGCAGTTCATCCGTGCGCTTCCGTTCCACGTCGGTCATCGCGGCGCGCAGCTCCGCCGTCTCCCGGCGATAACGGAAATAGCGCATGACGAGCCAGGCGTCGGCAGCGAGGAACAGGAGGATGGCGACGCTCGCCGTGGCGATCACGCCAGGGTAGCTCCGCCGGAACTCCCGCCAGCTCGCGCGTCGCCGGTCCGTGCGCGGACGCGTGGGATCGGAGCGGCGCCCTGGATCGTAGTCGTCGTGGGGTGGCGGATTGGTCATCGATGGGAGCGCAGGGGGCGGGCTGAGCAAGGGCAAGCGTGGTGCCGAACCGGGCTCGCCCGTGGTTTGGAGGTGTGCGGCCGGGTAGATTTCGCCGCGCTGAAGCTCCGGTCGGTGATCGCGTCCGGCAAGCCGCTCCCCTCACTCCTACCCCGCACAATGGCTGCTGTGTCCCGTCCCGCCCCCGTCGTCCTCGTGGTCCTCGATGGCTGGGGCTATCGCCCCGAGCGCGAGGGCAACGCGATCGCGATGGCGAAGGTCCCGACCTGGAACCGGCTGTGGGCGCGCGCGCCACGCACGCTGCTGCAGGCGTCGGGAGAGGCGGTCGGTCTGCCGTGCGGCCAGATCGGCAACAGCGAAGTCGGGCACCTTAACCTCGGTGCGGGACGCGTGGTGAAGCAGGACCTCGTGCGCATCTCGCAGGCGATCGCCGACGGCAGCTTCTTCACCAACGACGTGTTCGTCGACGCGTGCCGCTCGGTGCGCGAGAACGGCGGCACGCTGCACCTCGTGGGGCTGATCGGAACGGGCGGAGTGCACGCGATCGACACGCACCTCTACGCCCTGCTCGACCTCGCCGAGCGCGAGCGAGTGCCGCGCGTTGCCGTGCAGGTGATGCTGGACGGCCGCGACACCATGCCGCGTTCCGGGCTCGGCTTCCTGCAGGAGCTGATCACGCGCATCAAGGGACGCGCGGTGATCGCGAGCGTGGGCGGCCGCTATTTCGGCATGGATCGCGACCACCGCTGGGACCGCACCGAGAAGTGGTACCGTTCGGCGGTGATCGGCGCCCCACCGAAGGCCACCGACCCGCTGGCGGTCGTGCGCGAGGCGTACGAGCGCGGGGAGACCGACGAGTTCGTGATCCCGACGGCGATCGTGAACGCCGCGGGAAGCCCGGTGGCGCCGATGCGTGACGGGGACGCCGTGATCTGCTTCAACTACCGCTCCGACCGGATGCGCCAGATCGTGCGTGCCCTCGTGCAGCCGGACTTCGACGGGTTCGACGTCCGGGACCGCCCGCGCGTGCGCGTGGCGACGATGACGCAGTACGACAAGACCTTCGCCGACTGGGGGGTGCAGGTGGCCTTCGCGCCGCAGTCGATGGCGAACATCGTCGGCGAGGTGATCTCGAAGGCGGGGATGACGAACCTGCGCACGGCGGAAACCGAGAAGTACGCGCATGTGACCTACTTCTTCAATGGCGGCATCGAGCCGCCCTTCCCCGGCGAGGACCGCCGCCTCGTGCCGAGCCAGAAGGTGGCGACGTACGACCTGGCGCCCGAGATGAGCGCGCCGGGGATCACCGACGTGCTGTGCGCGGCCATCGAGGCGCGGGAACACGACTTCGTGCTCTGCAACTATGCGAACGGGGACATGGTGGGCCACACCGGCTCGATCCCGGCGACGATCACCGCGGTGGAAACGGTGGATGCCTGCCTGGCCCGCGTGCTGACGTCGGCCGAGGCGGCGGGGGCGCGCCTGCTCATCACCGCCGATCATGGGAACTGCGAGATGATGATCGATCCGGAGACGGGCGGGCCGCATACGGCGCATACCACCAACCCCGTGCCCTTCCTCGTCGTGGACCCTCGCGAGGCGGTGGGCCTGCGCGATGGCGGCGCGTTGTGTGACGTGGGGCCGACGATCCTGCGCATGCTCGGCCTCGAGCAGCCGGCAGAGATGACCGGACGCGACCTGCGTCAGAAGTGAGGAGTACCTTTCATCACATGGTTCGGAGCGAGCGAGTGAGAGCGATTCTGTGCGGCGTCGTGGCGCTGCTCTTGGCAGTACCGGCGGCGGCCCAGGTGGGTCACGAGCCCGAGGACAGTCCGTATCGTGACCTCGAGCACCGGCAGGAGATCACGCTGCTGGGCGGCTGGGTAAAGGCGCGGCACGATCCCGCCGGCGTGGCGCCGCAGAGCGCGCCGATGGTGGGCATGCGCTACGAGTTCAACCTCGCCGGGCCGCTCTCGCTGAGCAGCGACGTGACGGCGATGTTCTCCGACCGCGACGTGATCGATCCGTCGAAGCCGAAGGCACAGCGCATCCCGCGCAACGAGAGCGCCA
The DNA here is from genome assembly GCA_036377775.1 of Gemmatimonadaceae bacterium. Classification (GTDB taxonomy): domain Bacteria; phylum Gemmatimonadota; class Gemmatimonadetes; order Gemmatimonadales; family Gemmatimonadaceae; genus AG11. Next base: position 42,106 of record DASUXT010000124.1, read on the forward strand.
CGGTGTACGCGGCGGATCTCGCGCTCGCGATGAACCTCACCGGACGCAAGAGCTGGCATCACCTCGTGCCGCAGGTGCGCGGCGGCGTGGGGCTTCTCCGCAGCTCGGCGGCTGACGACTCGTCGGGGTTCCACTTCGGCACCCCGTTTGCATTCAGCTTCGGCGGCGGGCTGAAGCTGGTGCCGGGCCGAACGGGGCGCGTGCAGCTGCGCGCGGACTTCACGGACCGGCTGTTCAAGCTCTCGTATCCGGACTCGTACTACCGGCTCGCCTCCGACAACACGGCGGTGCTCGACCGGTCCACGGCGAAGTCGTTCTACACGCACCACGCAGTCTTCACGCTGGGCGTGTCGTACCTCTTCGGACGCTGACCTCCGACCCGCCGGCGACCCTTCTTCCCGGCGGTTCACATGGCGCGCGACTACGAGAACCTGAACGACATCCAGGACCTGGACGACCGCGAGCTGCGCGACCTCGTGCACGAGCACCTCGCGGCGCACGGCGCGCTGGACGTCGATGACATCACCATCTCGGTGCAGAACGGGCACGTGCTCCTCTCCGGCCGAGTCGGCACCGACGGTGAGCGCCGCATCGCGGAGCACATCCTCACAGACGTCGTCGGCGTGAGCGACTACGCGAACGAGATCGTGGTGGATCCCACGCGTCGCGCCGTGAGCCCGATGCCGATCGACGAGCACTTGGCGGACGAGGCGGCCCGCGCCGGTACGTTGCTGGGCGACGTTCCGCGCCCGCTGGAGCCCTCGGCGGAGTACGGCGCCGCAGACCAGCAGGACACCGACGGGGAGCTCGACGGCTCGACCGACTACGAGCAGGTGACGCAGAACGGCGTGCCCTGGAACCCGCCCTCGTCACCGACCCCCGAGGGATTCCTCGGCAGCGACGTGCAGCCGGAGGACATGGGGGAGCAGCACTGAGAACTGGAGGACCGGACGACCGGATGACCGGATGACCGGATGACCGGATGACCGGAAGGGCACACCGACCTGAGTTCGGTGTGCCCTTCGCACTTTCGGTCCTCCGGTCCTCCGGTCCTCCGGTCCTGCGGTCCCTCGGTCCCTCGGTCCCTCGGTCCCTCGGTCCCTCGGTCCCCTATATTCCCCCCATGCCCACCTTCCTCACGCGCCGGGTCGCCTTCGCAGCAGCACACCGATATCGCATCCCCGAATGGAGCGACGAGAAGAACGAGGCCACCTTCGGGCTCTGTGCGCGACCGAGCTATCACGGTCACAGCTACGTGTGCGACGTGACGGTCACCGGCGAGGTGGACCGCATCACTGGATTCGTCGTCGACCTCGGGCTGCTCGACCGGGTGCTGCAGCGCGAGGTACGTGATCGGCTCGATCACCGCAACATCAACACGGATGTCCCCGAGTTCGCCGATGGCCGCATGATCCCGACGGGGGAGAACCTCGCGCGGTTCATCGCCGAACGGGTGCAGGATGGGCTGGGCGCCGCGGCACGAGTCACGCGTGTGGTCGTGGCGGAGGACTCCACGTTGAGCACGACGTACGAAGCGGGCTGAGCGCGTGACTTTTGGCGGCGCTCGGTCGTGCTACACACGACGCGCCGCGACGGGCACGATGCCGGGCCGCGCGCCGCACCGGAGGATCCGTGACGACCGCTTCGCTTTCCCGCCCCACCACCGTTCGAGGCACGCTCGCCGAGCAGTTCGAATCCGTGCTGCTCATCCACACCGAGCTGCAGGAGGACTGCGAACCGCAGGTGGACGCGGACGAGTGCCAGCGTCGGATTCGCACCGGGCTCGTGGCCTACGATGCACTGCGCGTGCTGGCATCGTGCGGCGACCTGCGTCCGCGCTTCGCAGCAATGGTGGACGCGTTCGAGGTCGCGGGCCTGATCTCCAACGACGACCGGCGCGCCCTGCTCGACGGTGACCTGGACGTGGACGACCTGGTGAGCGGCTGGTTCACCGGCGATCGCACACCTCGCGATGCGCGTCGCCGAGCGGCGCGCCAGGCGGGGATCCTCGTCGGGAATGCGCTGCTCCGCGCGGCGAGCGCCCGCGTCGGCGCGCCCTCCGCGTGGCGTTCGTGGACGCGGACGGTGTGCCCCTGCTGCGGTGGCGCGCCGGACATCGCGCTCATCGAGCGTGGCGCCCAGCGCACGCTCGTCTGTGCGCGCTGCGACGTACAATGGCGTACGAAGCGAGCGGGCTGCCTCGGCTGCGAGGAGGAGATTGCCCCCGCCATCGCCCGCATCAGCAACCCGGAGCTCGGCTACGACCTGGTGATGTGCAACGGCTGCGGGCGGTTCCTCAAGGAACGGCCGCGCCGGGGACTGGAGTCGCTCATCGTGGAGCGCGCACTCACGCTGGAGATGGAGATGGCGGCCGAGCAGCGCGGCCTGCGCATCTGAGCGACGCGCTCGCCCGCGATCGCTGCGTCGGCGTCCTCCTCGCGGGGGGCGCCGCGCGTCGTTTCGGCGGGCGCCCCAAGGGGTTGGCCACGATCGGCGGCGTTCGTCTCGCAGACCGGGTACTCGAGGCGCTTCGCGCCAGCACCTCGACGCAGGTGGTGGTAGCCAACGATACCGCGGCGCACGAATGGTTTCCGCGCGAGCGCATCATCGCCGACGAGCAACTGGGGCTCGGCCCCCTGGCCGGCATCGCGACCGCGCTCGAGGCGGCGGAGGGACAGCCGGTGATCGTGGTCGCGTGGGACATGCCCTTCGTGACGGCGGAGCTGCTGCAGCGGCTGCGGGCGCAGGCAGCGGTGCACAGCGACGTGGATGCGGTGGTGCCGGTGCACGGCGCGACGAGTGAGCCACTCTGTGCCTGGTACGCGCCGTCGGCCGCGCCGGTGTGTCGCACGCTGCTCGCACAAGGTGGACGTCGGGCTCGCGCGCTCGCGGATAGCCTGCCGCGGGTCGAGTGGCTCGACTCGCTCGCGATGGCCGGTCTCGGCGACCTCGAACACCTGTTCACGAGTGTGGACACGCCGGAACGGCTCGCCGCCGTGGGTGGTGCGCTCCCCTGACATGGGGCATCTTGGAGGCTCCGCTCGCGTCACGCCCTGAACCAGACGTCTCGCCTCCCGATGTCCCGAACTCGCGCCACCTTTTCCGCGCTCCTTCTCGGCACCCTTGCTGCCTGCCAGACGACGGGCGGCACCGTCACCCCAGCGCCGGCGCCGGCGCCGGTCACGCCGCCGGCCGCGCCGACTCCTGCCCCTGCCCCGCCGCCCGACGCACGCGTCCTGCTGCGGCAGTTCATCGACTCGCTGGTCGAGGTGCCTGACTTCCGCAGCGCGCACTGGGGGCTGCTGGTCGTCGACCCGGATCGCGGCGACACGCTGTATTCGCGCAATGCGGACAAGCTGTTCATGCCGGCGTCGAACATGAAGCTGCTCACCGGCGGAACGGCGCTCGTCCAGCTCGGGCCCGACTTTCGCTGGTCCACCACCCTGTTTGCGCGCGGGCGCGTGCGGAACGGCATGCTGAACGGCGACCTCGTCGTCGCCGGCAACGGGGACCCGACGGTGAGCGAGCACATGCATCCCGACAGCGCGCTCGCGCCGCTGCGCGCCTTCGCTGCCTCGCTGCGCGCACACGGCATCACGCGCGTGCGAGGTCGCGTGATCGCCGCGCCGTCGCCCTTCACCGACGCGCCGCTGGGCTTCGGCTGGGCGTGGGACGACCTCGACGAGCCATACTCCGCCGGCGTTGATGCGCTCTACTTCAACGAGGGCTTCACGCAGGTCGTGGTGTACGGCGGCGCGCGACCGGGCGCGAAGGTCCGCGCCGTCACGCGGCCGCTCACCACGTACCCCCGGCTCATCGTGAAGGCGACGACGGTGGCGCCGGTGGCTGCCGGCGACACGATCACCGCGCAGCCGGCGATCATCGTCGGGCAGGATTCCTCGCACGCGGGCGTGCTGGTGAGCGGCACGATCGCGGCGGGCGACAGCGCCGTGCTGGAGATCGCCTTCCGGGACCAGAAGGCGGCATACGTGGCCGCGCTCACCGAAGCGCTGCGCACGAGCGGGATCACCATCTCCGGCTCGCGCACCGACACCACGGCCGCGCTGGATTCGCTGGCCACCCAGCTCTCCCCGCCGCTGCGTGACGTGTTCCCCTACTTCGAGAAGCCGTCGCAGAACCAGATCGGCGAGATCCTCTTCAAGACGCTCGCGCTCGTGAAGACTGGCGTCGGCACCGCCGACAGCGCGCGCCGCGTGGTCTCCGATCAGCTCCTCGCGTGGGGCGCGGCGCCCGACGGCTTCGCCGTGCGCGACGGCAGCGGTCTCTCGCGGCACGACTACGTGACGCCGCGCACCATCATCCACGTGCTCGACGCGGTGCGCCGCTCGCCCGACTTCAAGGTCCTCTACGACGCGCTGCCGATCGGCGGCGTGGATGGCACGATCCGCAGTCGCATGAAGGGCACGCCGGCCGAGGGCAACGTGCACGCGAAGACGGGGACGCTCGACAAGGTGCGCTCGCTGTCCGGCTACGTCACCACCGCGGACGGTCGCATGCTGCTGTTCAGCGCCCTCTGCAACAACTACGTGGTGCCCACGCGCCGCGTGGACGACGTGAGCAACGCGCTGGCGATCCGCCTCGCGTCGATGCGACTCGACGGCCAATGACCGTGACGCGGCTCGGCGTCGCCGAGGCGAGCGCGCTGATCCTGGCGAACGCGCGCGCGCTCGCTGCCGAGCCGGTGTCCCTCGAGCTGGCGCTCGGCCGCGTGCTCGCGGAGGATGTGGTGTCTCCCGTGTCGCTGCCGCCGTGGGACAACTCGAGCATGGACGGCTACGCAGTACGAGCAGATGACGTGCGCGGCGCGTCCGTTTCATCTCCCGTGAAGCTGGCGGTGATCGGCACCGTCGCCGCGGGACAGCGGGCGTCGCGAGCCGTCGGTGCCGCGGAAGCGATGCGCATCATGACAGGTGCGCCGGTGCCGGACGGCGCGGACAGCGTGGTGCGGGTGGAGGACACGGACGGCGGCGTCGATCGCGTGCTGATCCACGACGACCGCGACCTGATGCGAAACATCCGCCAGCGCGGTGAGGACGTGCGCGGCGGCGCGACGGTGATGCGTGCGCGCACCGTGGTCAGGGCGGCGCAGGTCGGCGTGCTCGCTTCGGTGGGGTGCGCGTCGCCGATGGTGCATCGCCGCCCTCGCGTGGCGATCCTCGCCACGGGCGACGAGCTCGTGCCGGTGGAACGTTTCGACGAGGTGATGAACGGCGAACGGATCGTGTCGTCGAACAGCTACTCGCTGGCCGCGGCGGTGCGCGAGGCCGGAGGAGAACCTGTGCCGCTCGGCATCGCGCCAGACGATCCGGACGAGATATCCCGTCGCCTGGAGCGGGCGCGCGACTACGACCTGATCCTCACGTCCGGCGGGGTGTCGGTGGGGGAGTTCGACTTCACGCGCACCGTGGTCGAGCGGCTCGACGGCGAGCTGGAGTTGTGGCGGGTGCGGATGCGCCCCGGCGCGCCGCTCGGGTTCGGCGCGCTATTCGGCAAGCCATGGATCGGACTGCCCGGCAATCCCGTCTCGGCGCTGGTGACCTTCGAGCTGTTCGCGCGACCGCTCATCCGCGTGCTCGGCGGGTTCCCGCTGCCGCACCGCCGCGCGGTTGACGTGGTCGTGGGCGAAGACATCCGTCTCGCCGCACCGCTGACCCACTTCCTGCGCGTCGTGCTCGATCGTGTCGACGGCGGAATGACGCGCGCTCGCCTCACCGGCGCGCAGAGCTCGGGGATGCTGACGTCCATGGCGCTGGCCGACGCGCTGCTCGTCGTGCCCCCCGAGCCGTTGGAAGTGCCATCCGGCACGCGGCTTCACGCCATTCCGCTCGGCGACTCCGGCAACCACTCCGCACACTTCCCCGCGTGACCAGCGACAAGTCCACGGACAAGGAGGCGAGCGCGCTGCGTCGCGAGCTCGAGCGCCGCTTTCGTACGAGCACGCGGCAGGTGCAGCTCGGCGGACTCGACGTCGCCCTGCTCAGTCCAGCCAACGCGGACGACCTGATCAGCGAGGACGACTACGTGATGGACGAGCGCCTCCCCTATTGGGCGGACCTCTGGCCGTCGGCGCAGGTCCTCGCGGAGGAAGCGCGCACCCTGCGCCTGCGCGGGCAGCGAGTGCTGGAGCTCGGTTGCGGGCTCGGCCTGGTCGCGATCGGCGCCACCCTGGCGGGGGCCGAGGTCACGGCCACCGACTACTACGAGGATGCGCTGCTGTTCGCGAAGCTCAACGTGCTCGAGGCGACCGGCCACACGATCGCGACGCGCATGGTGAACTGGGTGGAGATGCCGAAGGATCTCGGCCGCTTCGACCTCGTGCTCGCGTCGGACGTGCTTTATGAGCACCGCTACGCGCCGCTCGTGGCCAACGCCATTGCGTCAACGCTGGTGCGCGGCGGCGAGGCGATCGTCGCCGACCCGGGACGGATCGCGGTGGAGGGATTCCTGGACGAGTGCCGCGAACGTGGCCTGGTGGCAACGAGCGACCCGCGACAGTGGTCGGAAGGTGAGATCAGGCAGACGGTGACGTTGTGGCGGATGAGGTGGGGGACTGACTAACCGTGAACCCTGAACCGTAGACCGTGATCCGTAACTACGGACGCCGTCACGGTTCACGGTTTACGGTTCACGGTTCACGGTTCACGTGGTTTTCAGCTGCCCCGCCACCACCTCCGAGATGTCCAGCACCGGCACCTCGGCGCCCGACGCGTTCACTCCGTCGGTCATCATCGTCATGCAGAACGGACAGGCGACGGCGATGGCGTCCGCACCGGTGGCGAGCAGCTCCTCGGTGCGCTCCGCGTTGATGCGCTTGCCGGTGCGCTCCTCCATCCACATTCGTCCGCCGCCGGCGCCGCAGCAGAGGCCCCGGTCGCGGTTGCGCGGCGGGTCCACGAGCGTGATCACCGGCAGCGCGCGCTTCAGCGTCTCGCGCGGGGCGTCGTAGATGTCGTTATAGCGGCCGAGGTAGCAGCTGTCGTGGTAGGCCACGGTGAGCTTCTTCCCCTCTTCGCTGCGCAGCGGCACGCGGTCGTCCTGCAGCAGCCGGTCGATGAAGGTGCTGTGGTGGATCACCTCGTAGTTGCCGCCGAACTGCGGGAACTCGTTGCCGATCTGGTGGAAGCAGTGCGGGCAGTGGGTGACGATCGTCGTCACGTTGTAGCGATCGAGCGTCTCGATGGTGCCCTTGGCCAGCATCTGGTACAGGTACTCGTTGCCCATGCGGCGCGCCGGGTCCCCGTGGCAGTGCTCCTCCTGGCCGAGGATGGCGAAGCTGATGTCGCAGGCCTTGAGGATGCGCGCAAAGGCGACGGTGATCTTCTTCGCGCGGTCGTCGAACGAGCCCATGCAGCCCACCCAGAACAGCACGTCGGGGCGCTGGCCGCGCTCGGCCATCTCGGCCATGGTCAGGATGTCCATCCCCTGCGCCCAGTCGGCACGGTCGCCGGGCTGGAAGGCCCACGGGGAGCCGTTGCGCTCGAGCGACTCGAACACCGGCTGCAGCTCCTCGGGGAAGCGCGACTCGGTGAGCACGAGCCCGCGACGGAGCGAGTTGATGATGTCGAGCTGGTCGATGGAGACGGGACACTCCGTCACGCAGGCGCGGCAGCTCGTGCACGCCCAGAGCTCCTCCTCCGTGATGTAGGTGTCGAGCAGCCGGTGCTCGAGGGCCTGCTCCGGCGTGTGGGCGCCGGCGTCGTGCCCCTCGCCGTGCGCGAGCGCGGGACGAAGGAAGTCCATGCGGTCGCCGGTGACGACCGGCGCCATCTCCATCAGCCGCTGGCGCGAGTTGACGACGATCTTGCGCGGGCTGAGCGGCTTGCCGGTGATGTTCGCCGGGCAGGCGGCGGTGCAGCGGCCGCACTCGGTGCACGAGTAGCCGTCGAGCAGGTTCTTCCACGACAGGTGCTCGACGTCCAGCGCACCGAAGTGCTCGACGTCGGCCTCGAGGTCCATGTTGCGCATCACGCCCTTCTGGCCGGGCCCGCTCGTGTTCGAGAAGTAGACGTTGATGAGCGACGTGATGACGTGGAGGTGCTTCGAGTACGGCAGGTAGTTGAGGAAGGCGAGGATGAGGAGGGCGTGCGCCCAGAAGAAGATCTCGTAACGCGTGTACGCTGCCTCGGGCGTCATCATCCCACCGAAGAGCAGTCCGAGGGGACGCGACACGAGCTTCTCGGGGCCGACGGCGTCCGGGCGCGCAGCGGCGAGGAAGCCGGTAGCGAGGATGAGCGTGACCATGAGTCCCATGATCATGCTGAGGATGATCAGCGCGTCGGCATGTTCCAGGTTGTCGCCTTCGAGCCGGCGCGGATGCAGCACGAGCCGGCGGTAGAGCGCGAAGCTGACGGCGAGGATCACCAGCACCGCGAAGACGTCCTGCGACGCGGCATACAGCGCGAAGAGCGGACGCGGCAGGATCAGCTCGTAGCTGAAGCGGGGAAGGATGCCGGCGATGAGGATCTCGATGGTGCCGGCGGTCAGCACCATGAAGCCCCAGAAGATGAACGCGTGCATCGGGCCGGCCACGGGGTCGCGGAAGATCTTCTTCTGCGCGATGCCGATCTCGAGCACGTTGCGGAGGCGCACGAACGGATGATCCGTCCGGTTCTCGGCAAGGCCAAGTCGCAGGTATCGAACGAGCCGCTGGACGTTCAGGGCGAAGAAGCCCAGGGCGAGGACGAGGATGAGGAGAAAGACGGCGCTTCCTGCGGTCATCAGCTGCGCTCCGGTCGGTGGTACGGCGCGCCGGCGGCGCGCGAGCGGAAGCTACCCCCGTGCGCCAGTGCATACAAGAACGACCGGGGCGAAGTCTTCAGTTCGGGGACGAGGCCTATTATATTGACAGCAATGCATTTAGCCGCGCCCTGCTGCGCGGTTCGGCGCGGCGGAGCCCGCTGCGCCCCGTCCGTCGCCTGGCTGGCGGACTCGCCGATCTCCTGGGGATGGCCGCCTGGCGGCCCGGAGTCGGTGTGAGGCAGCTCACATGAGCATGCCTTCTGCTCACTTCTCCCTGGTCTGCGACCAGAGATTCGCGCGCCTGCGATCATCCGCACTCCGGAGGGTGCTTGTCCCGACTGCTTCTCGTCTCGAATCGACTCCCGCTGACCGCTGAACGCCGGCGGGGAAAGCTGAACCTGAAGCCGAGCGCCGGTGGCCTCGCCACCGGCCTGCACTCCGTCCATGATCCCGGCAAGGGGCTCTGGTTCGGTTGGTCAGGGCTGTACGACAAGCCGACGGAGTTCACGCCGGAGACGGACGAGTGGAAGCGCCGGGGCTGCGTACCGGTTCCCCTCACGCGCACCGACGTACGCGACTACTACGAGGCGTACGGGAACGGCGTGGTCTGGCCACTGTTCCACTCGCTCACCGACCGGATGCCGCTGCGTCCCGGTCCGTGGGAGACGTACGAGAAGGTGAACCAGCGCTTCGCCGACGCCGTCGCGAGGGAGCTGCGCCCCGACGACGTGGTGTGGGTGCACGACTACCAGCTCATGCGAGTGCCTGCACTGCTGCGGGCGAAGGCACCCGGCGCGCGCATCGGCTTCTTCCTCCACATCCCGTTTCCGTCGGTGGAGATCTTCAGCGCGCTGCCGGGCCGCGAGCGCGTGCTGGAAGGGCTGCTCGGCGCCGACCTCGTCGGCTTCCACACCGCGGGGTACATGCGGAACTTCGCCGCGGCGGTGGAGCGCATTCTCGGCCTCCCCGTGCACGGCGAGCGCGTGTCGTACGGCGGACGCGAGGTCCGGCTCGGCGTGTTTCCGATGGGCGCGGACGTGGCGCGTTACGCCGATCCCGCGCCGAGCAAATCACGTACGCCGCGGCCGCCGATCGACCGGCGGCTCCTGCTCGGCGTGGACCGGCTGGACTACACGAAGGGCATTCCGCGCCGGCTGCTCGCCTTCGAGCGACTGCTGGAGACGCAGCCCGACCTGCGCGGCCGCGTGTGCTTCCTCCAGATCGCCGTTCCGTCGCGCACCGACGTGCCGGCGTACAAGCGCTTCCGGCGACAGATTGACGCGCTGGTGGGACGCATCAACGGCGCGTACGGCACCTCGGCGTGGACGCCGGTGCAGTACGTGGCGCGACCGGTGTCGCAGGAGCAGCTGGTCAGCCTCTATCGCTCCTGCGACGTGATGGTGGTGACACCGCTGCGCGACGGGATGAACCTCGTGGCGAAGGAGTTCGTGGCCAGCCGGGTGGACGAGGACGGCGTGCTGGTGCTGAGCGAGTTCGCCGGTGCGGCGGACGAGATGCACGAGTCGCTGCTCGTGAACCCGTACGACCTGGACAGCGTAGCGAGCGCGATGCACGACGCGCTGCTGATGAGCCCCGACGAGCGCCGGGCCCGCATGCGCTCGATGCGAAGGCGGGTGCTGCACAACGACGCGCCGCACTGGGCAAAGTCCTTCCTGAACGCGCTGGAGGAGACGGAGGCAGCACAACCGGTGACGCATGAGCGCCGCACGCGCACGCACCTGGACGCAGCGGTGCGGCGGCTCGTCGTGCGTGCTGCGTCCACTGCGTCGCATCGCCTGATCTTCCTCGACTACGACGGCACGTTGACGTCGCTCGCCCCCACGCCGGGGCTCGCGGCACCCGATCGCTCGCTCCTCTCGCTGCTGCGCGCGCTGGCCGAGCAGCCGGCGACGACGGTGCACATCGCGAGCGGCCGCGATCGCAACACGCTCGACTCGTGGCTGGGCGGACTCCCGGTCGGCCTGCATGCGGAGCATGGACTCTGGTCGCGCCTGTCCGCGGGTGAGGAGTGGAGACGCGCCGACGTGCCTGCCGGCTTGCCGCGACTCGCCGACATCATGACGCTCCTCGAGGAGGCGGTGCAGCGTACCCCAGGCTCACTCGTCGAGCGGAAGAGCACCGGCGTCGCATGGCACTACCGCCAGGCGGAGCCGAAGCTGGCAGCCGCAGAGCTGAAGCGGCTGCGCAGCGCGCTCACGAGGCTGCTCGAGGGCGAGGCCGCCGAGGTCCATTCGGGCCACAAGGTGCTCGAGGTGCGGCTGAGCGGCGTGGACAAGGGAACGGCCGTCGCGCCCACCCTCGAGGGAATCCCGATGGGCACGGCGATCATCGCCATCGGCGACGATCGCACCGACGAGCAGCTCTTCTCGGCACTGCCGCCCGATGCGATGACCATCTACGTGGGCGAGGGACCCAGCCGCGCGCGACTGCGTCTCAGCTCGGTGGCCGAGGTGCGGCTGCTGCTCTCCGATCTCGCGCGCACGGCGCCGGGCCGGGCGAGCGAAGAGAACGCCGCGCCCGCGACGGACGCGCCGCCGGCCGCGCCCAACCTGATGCTGGTGGACGCATGACGCCGCAGGTCCAATCGTGGCTCATCGCGGCCGCGACCGTCGTGGGGCTGACGGCGCTGACGCGACTCGTGCAGCTCTTCCTGGTGAATCGCGTCGGGAGCTGGGCTGCCCGCACGCGCTGGACGACCGACGACCTGGTGCTGGATCTCGTGAGGCGGATCAGCCTGCCCTTCCTCCTCGCGATGTACGCCAACCTCTCGATCGTCACGCTCGCGCTGCCCGCCCATACGCGCACGGCTCTTCACTGGCTGTTCATCGCCGCGTGCGTCTATCAGGCGGGGGTGTGGGGGAACGGCGTCATCGGCTACCTGGTCGCGCGCCGCCGCGCCGCCCCTGACTTCGACGGCGGGATGGCGACGACGCTCGGCGCGCTCGGCTTCGGCGTCCGCGTGCTGCTGTGGAGCGCGCTCATCCTGCTGGGGCTCCAGAATGCCGGCGTCAACGTGTCGGCGGCGCTCACGGGGCTGGGCATCGGTGGAGTGGCGGTGGCGCTGGCCGTCCAGAACATCCTGAGCGACATCTTCGCCTCGGTCGCGATCGTGCTCGATCGTCCGTTCGTGATCGGGGACTTCATCACCGTCGGCGACCTGCTCGGCACGGTGGAACACATCGGCCTGAAGACGACGCGGCTGCGCAGCCTGTACGGCGAGCAGCTCGTGCTCTCCAATGCGCAGCTGCTGCAGAGCAGCATCAAGAACTACAAGCGCATGCAGGAGCGTCGGGTGACGTTCGGCTTCGGCGTCACCTACGACACGCCGCGCAGCACGGTGGCGCGGATCCCGGGGATGGTGCGCAGGGCCGTCGAGCAGCAGGGCGACGTCCGCTTCGACCGCGCGCACTTCCAGGGTTTCGGCGAGTCAGCGCTGAAGTTCGAGGTCGTGTACTACGTGCTTTCGCCCGACTACAACCGCTACATGGACATCCAGCAGGCGATCAACCTGGAGATCATGGAGCAGTTCGAGGGGGAGGAGATCGAGTTCGCGTTCCCGACGCGAACGGTACTCACGCCAGACGTGAGCGCGGCACTGCGGGAGATGACGACGCGGTGAGACGCTGCAGCGGGGGGCAGGCGACCTGCCCCCCGCCATGCGTAGCTCAGTGCCCCTTCCGCGCTTCCTTCACCGCCGCCGTGAGCGCCGGCACGATCTCCGCCGCGTCGCCGACGATGCCGTAGTCGGCCACCTTGAAGATCGGCGCCTCCTTGTCCTTGTTGATGGCGACGATCGTGCGGCTGGTGCGCATGCCGGCGAGATGCTGGATCGCGCCGCTGATGCCGACGGCCACGTAGAGCTGCGGGCTCACCTGGCGCCCCGTCTGGCCGATCTGGTCGCTGTGCGGGCGCCAGCCGTCGTCGGTGACGGCGCGCGTGGCGCCCACCGCCGCGTTGCCGAAGGCATCGGCGAGATCCTCGACGAGCTTGAAGTTCTCCTTCGCCTTGAGGCCGCGGCCGCCGGAAACGATGATCGGCGCCTCGCCGAGGTCGGGGCGCCCCTTCGCGCCTTCCTTCACTTCCGTCACCGTCACCGTCGGGCCCGATGCCGGCGTGGCCTGCACCGTCTCCACGCGCGTCGTCTTCGGCGACTCCACCGCCGTGAACGCGCTGGGCCGCACGCTGAGCACTACCGGCGCGCCCGTGATGGTGAGGGAGGTGATGACCTTGTTCGCGTACGCCGGGTGCTTCACGGTGATGCTGTCGCCGCTCACGGTGAAATCAGCAATGTCGCTCGCGATCGGCGCGTCGAGACGCGCTGCCACGCGTGGACCGAGATCGCGTCCCTGCGCCGAGAAGCCGAGCACCACGGCGCGATAGCCGCCGGACTTCGCACGATCGGCGAGCGTCGCGGCGAGCGACTCGCGTGCGAACCTCGCGAAGTCCGCGCTCTCCGCCACGTAGACGACATCAGCGCCATACTTGCCGAGCTGCTCCGCCCTGCTGCCGATCCCGGGCTCGCCGGCGAGGAGCACGTGCACCTCGCCACCACCGGTGGCGTCGGCGAGCTTGCGCGCCGCCGTCACCGCCTCGAAGGCCACCTTGCGCAGCTCACCGCCGCGCGTCTCCGCGAATGCAAGTACGTTCGCCATCAGAGCACCTTCGCTTCGGTCTGGAGGAGACGGACGAGCTCGGGAACGGCAGCAGCGCCTTCGCCGATGATGCGGCCAGCCGGGCGCTCGGGCGGGAGCTCCGCCTTCGC